>NZ_CP107548.1:2400000-2762880 GCF_025836975.1 Pollutimonas sp. M17
GACTTCGATGAGCGCCCCGAATATGCCCATGGAGCCCGCCAGCAGCCGCGACACATCGTAGCCCGCGACGTTCTTCATGACCTCGCCGCCGAAACTCAGGGTGAGCCCCGAAGAATCCAGCAGCTTCGCGCCCAGGACGAAGTCGCGCACACTGCCGGCCGCCATGCGCCTGGGGCCGGAAAGCCCGCTGGCGACACATCCGCCTATGGTGGAGGCGGCGCCAAAGCGCGGCGGCTCGAAGGCCAGCATCTGGTTCTGCTCGTCCAGCGTTTTTTCGAGGTCGCTGAGCAGCGTTCCGGCCTTGACGGTGACCACCAGTTCGGAGGGCTGGTAATTGACGATGCCCTGATAGCCGGACAGGTCCAACACGGCAAAGTCGGGAATGGCCTCGCCGTCGAAGGGCTCGCCGTAGAAATTCTTGGTGCCGCCGCCCCGTATATAAACAGGGCGCTCGGCTCCGCGGGCGGCCATGACTTGTTGCGAAAGCTCGGACAGCGCGAAATCCATGCTTGATCCTTAAAAGCGGGGCAGATCGGGAAAGCGGATTTCACCGCCGTGGACATGCATCTTGCCGTATTCGGCGCAACGCACCAGCGTGGGGATGAGCTTCTCGGGATTCAACAGCCCATAGGGGTCGAAGGCCTTCTTGAAGGCACTGAAGAAATCCAGCTCTTCGCGCGTGAACTGCACGCACATCTGGTTGATCTTCTCCAGGCCCACCCCGTGTTCGCCGGTAATCGTGCCGCCCACCTGCACACAGAGCTCCAGAATGGCCGCACCGAATTTCTCGGCGCGTTCAACTTCGTTGGGCTGGTTCGAGTCGAACATGATCAATGGATGCAGATTGCCGTCGCCCGCATGGAAGACGTTGGCGCAACGCAGGCCGTATTCGTCCTCCATTTGCTCGATGGCGTTCAGCACACGCCCCAGGTGCCGGCGCGGAATCGTGCCGTCCATGCAGTAATAATCGGGCGATATCCGCCCTGCGGCGGGAAATGCGTTCTTGCGGCCGGCCCAGAACAGCAGCCTTTCCTCTTCGGAGCCCGATACTTGCAAGCGGGTGGCGCCGGCTTGCTGGAACACCGCCTGCATGCGCGCGATCTCGTCGTCCACTTCTTCGTCGGTGCCGTCCGACTCGCACAGCAATATGGCGGCGGCATCCAGATCGTAGCCGGCATTGACGAAGGGCTCGACCATATGGACGGCCCGCTTGTCCATCATTTCGAGGCCGGCGGGAATGATGCCGTCGGCAATCACGTTGGTGACGGCCTGGCCCGCCGTTTCGACACTGGGGAAACTGGCCATGATGACGCGGGCGCAGGTGGGCTTGGGTATCAGCTTGACGGTGACTTCGGTGACGACGCCCAGCATGCCCTCGGACCCGATGAAGGCCGCCAACAGGTCCAGCCCCGGGCCGTCCGGGGCTTCGGAGCCCAGTTCCAGGATATCGCCGTCTATGGTCACCACGCGTACGCGCAGGATGTTGTGCACGGTCAGGCCATACTTCAGGCAATGCACGCCGCCGGAGTTCTCGGCGACGTTGCCGCCGATCGAACAGGCGATCTGGCTGGATGGATCGGGCGCATAGTACAGTCCATAAGGCGCGGCGGCCTCGGATATGGCCAGGTTGCGCACGCCCGGCTGGACCACCGCCGTGGCGGTCTGGGGATCGATTTTCCGGATGCGGTTGAGCTTGGCCAGACCCAGCAGGATGCCTTGCGCATGCGGCATGGCGCCGCCCGACAGGCCGGTGCCCGCGCCGCGCGCGACGATGGGAATGTTGAAGGCCTTGCAGGCCTGCAGAATGGCCACGACCTGCTCTTCGTTCTCGGGCAGCACGACCACCGGCGGCAGGGCCCGGTACAGCGAAAGGCCGTCGCACTCGTAGGGCCGGGTGTCTTCCACTTTGGTCAATATGCAGTGCTGGGGCACGTTGTGCCTGATCCGCGCGATCAGGCCGGCAAAGTCCGGCACGGTCTCCTGTGCCGGCGCTATCGAAGTCTCGTTCATGTGTCTCTTTTGTTATTGCTGCGCCCCTTTTGGCACAGGCGCATTTATGTATGCGGAATGATCTTACCCGGATTCAGAATGTTGTGCGGGTCGAAGGCTTCTTTCAGGCTGTCCATCAGGTCCAGCGCATCCTGCCCGTGCTCGGCAAGCATGAACTCCATTTTGTGCAGGCCCACGCCGTGCTCGCCCGTGCAGGTGCCTTCCATCTGGATGGCGCGCTCGACCAGGCGGTGATTCAGCCTTTCGGACTCTTCCCATTCCTGGGGGTTGTCGGCATCGAGCAGCATCAGCACATGGAAATTTCCGTCGCCGACATGGCCCACGATGGTATAGGGAAAACTGGCGCGGTCCAGTTCGGCCGCGGTCTGGGAAACACACTCGGCCAACCGCGAAATGGGCACGCAGACGTCGGTGGTGCTGGCCCGGCAGCCCGGCCGCAATTGCAGGCCCGCGAAATAGGCATTGTGGCGCGCCGTCCATAGCCGGCTGCGGTCCTCGGGCCTCTCGGCCCATTGGAAATCCATGCCGCCGTTATCGTGGGTAATGCCCTGCACGATCTCGGCCTGCTCTTTGACGCTGGCCGGACTGCCATGGAACTCGAACAACAGCAGCGGGGACTCCTTCAGGTCCAGCTTGCTGTAGGCGTTGGTGGCCTTGACCGCCCAGGTGTCCATGAACTCGACGCGCGCCACCGGCACGCCCATTTGTATGATTTCGATCACGCTCTGGACGGCGGCGTCCAGGGTGGGGAAATTGCAGATGGCCGCCGAGATGGCCTCGGGCTGGGGGTACAGGCGGACCGTGACCTCGGTAATGATGCCCAGGGTGCCTTCGCTGCCCACGAAAATACGCGTCAGGTCGTAGCCCGCGGAGGACTTCCGGGCGCGATTCGCCGTTTCGATGACCCGGCCGTCGGCAGTCACGACTTTCAGCGACATGACGTTTTCGCGCATGGTTCCGTAGCGCACCGCGTTCGTGCCCGAGGCGCGCGTGGCCGCCATGCCGCCCAGGCTGGCGTCGGCGCCCGGATCGATGGGGAAAAACAGGCCGGTATCGCGGATTTCCTCGTTCAGCTGCTTGCGGGTGACGCCCGCCTGCACCGTCGCGGTGAAATCGCCCGCATGCACGGCCACAAGCTGGTTCATGCCGGAAAGATCCAGGCTGATGCCCCCTTGTATGGCCAGCAAATGGCCTTCCAGCGAGGAGCCGACCCCGAACGGGATCAAAGGCACCTTGTGCTCATGGCAGTGCCGCGCCACCCAGGCGACGTCTTCGGTGCTGAGCGCGAACACCACGCCGTCCGGCAGCATGGGCGGATAAGGGGATTCATCGCGCCCATGATGCTCGCACACCGCCTGCGCGGTGGAGAAACGTGATCCGAACCTGTCTTGCAGCGCTTCAAGAAAGCCTGCGGGAATCATGCGGCGCATGGCTTGCGTAACGGCGGGGGCATTCATGCCAGAACTCCTTGAAACGATCCCATAATTTCCCTATCTGAATACTAACGTTTTCAGGCGCGGTTGCCGATCAGGGCATTTGCCGATTGCGTCCGGCACTGCCGCCGATTCTTCACGGCCTGTGACAGCCGTTCGAGCACCTGTAAAGAAGCGTCCCAGTCTATGCACCCGTCGGTAATGCTCTGGCCATAGGTCAGCGGCTGCCCTGGCACCATGTCCTGCCGCCCCCCGACCAGGTTGCTTTCCACCATGACGCCGAATATACGCTCGTCGCCCGCCTCCATCTGCCCGGCGACATCGTCCAGGACGGTCGGTTGGTTCCTGTAGTCCTTATTGCTGTTTGCATGGCTGGCATCGATCATGATGCGGGGGCGCAGGCCGGATTTTTCCAGTGTCTGGGATGCCGCTTCGACATTCTGGGCGTCGTAGTTGGGCACTTTGCCGCCGCGCAGGATGACATGGCAATCGTTATTGCCCAGCGTGGAAACGATGGCCGAATGCCCGCCCTTGGTGACCGACAGGAAATGGTGCGGCTGCGACGCGGCCTTGATGGCGTCGATGGCGATCTTGGTATTGCCGTCGGTGCCGTTCTTGAATCCGACCGGGCACGAAAGGCCGGAAGCCAGCTCGCGATGAACCTGGCTTTCGGTAGTGCGCGCGCCGATGGCTCCCCAGGAGACCAGGTCGGCAATGTATTGGGGCGTGATCATGTCAAGGAACTCGCAGCCGGCCGGCAGCCCAAGCTTGTTGACTTCGATCAGCAATTCGCGCGCCGTGCGCAGGCCCTGATTGATGTTGAAGCTGCCGTCCAGGCCGGGATCGTTGATCAGCCCCTTCCAGCCCACCGTGGTGCGAGGCTTCTCGAAGTACACCCGCATGATGATTTCCAGCTCGCCCTTGAAGTGCTCGCGTTGCGCCACCAGGCGCTTGGCGTACTCGATGGCCGCGACGGGATTGTGTATGGAGCAGGGCCCGATCACCACCGCAAGGCGGTCGTCCTTGCCTTCCAGTATGTCGTGCAGGGCATGGCGCGCGGCGTAAACGGTGGACGAGATTCCGGTGGTGCAGGGAAACTCGCGCATGACGTGCGACGGGGGGCTGAGTTCCTTGATTTCCCGGATACGTAAATCATCAGTATTGTGCAACACGGCTTAACTCCAGAGTGGGTGTCAACGTAGCGAGCGGTACAAAAAAAGCCGCCTAGCTTCGCTGGCGGCTTTTTGGGAATTTGGTTCTTTTTTACTGCGTACAACGCTTCCCTTCCTCCACCAGCGGTTTTGGAAAAGCAAAAAAATAAAAAAAGAAAAATTGGGAAGCGCGATACATAGTCGTGAATCCTAGCACAGACTGGCCATGCTGCCAAACAATACTTTCACGCATGCGCCCGATGGATTCATTATGTATATATTGATTTGAATTGAAATAATTTTATAGTGTATGATTTTTGTAGCTATCGTTCAGTAGCAAAACAATATCGCTGAGGGAGTCCTCGTCGTGCCAATCACCTAAAAAGGACAAGCAATGAACAAGACTCATCAAGTCGCCGCCTATACCCTTGCCGCCCTGCTCGCCGCGGGCGCCGCCACGATGGCCCATGCGGCCAGCCTGCAGGACATCAAAGACCGCGGCCATGTCCGCATCGCGGTCGCCAATGAGATCCCTTACGGGTATATGGATCTGGACGGCCAGGCCAAGGGCGCGGGTCCCGATGTGGCCAAGCACATCATGGAACAACTGGGCATCAAGAAAATCGAATGGGTCACCACCAACTTCGGCTCGCTGATACCGGGGCTGCGGGCCAACCGCTTCGACATGGTGGCGGCCGAGATGGCCATCCTGCCCCAGCGCTGCAAGGAAGTGCTCTTTTCGGAGCCCAATAGCTCCTATGGCGAAGGCCTGCTGGTCGCCAAGGGCAATCCCGACAACGTCCATACCTACCAGGATTTTTCAAAGTCGGATAAAAAAGTGGCCATCATGGCGGGCGCCGACCAGCTCGAGATGATGCAGGCGCTGGGCGTCCCTGCCGAACGCATGGTGACCATCTCGAACAATGCCGATGCCATTTCCACGGTGTCTACCGGCCGTGCCAGCGCCTATGCGGCCACCAGCCTGACCGTCAGCCAGTTGGCCAGCAAAAGCAAGAAGGTCGAGGCCGCCGCCAACTTTACCGACCCGGTCATCGATGGCGTCCCCGCCCGTAGCTGGGGCGGATTCACCTTCAGCCAGGACTCCCAGGATTTCCGTGATGCGGTGAACGCCGAACTGGCCAAATTCAAGAAAACGGCCGGCTGGGAAAAAACCATGACTCACTACGGGTTCAGCGAGACCGATGCGAAAGAGTCGTTCAGCAAGACCACCGAGCAACTGTGCGCCGGCTAAGGCCCTGAGTCGCCCATGGAATGGTTAAGCTACAGCACCCCGCTGCTGCAGGGTGCCTGGGTCACCGTACAGCTGACGGTCTACTCCACGATACTTGGAGCATTCTTCGCCTTCGCCTTCGGACTGGGAAAACTATCCCACAATTGGCTGCCGCGGATCGTGTCCATCGTTTTCATCGAAGTCTTTCGCGGCACCTCGCTGCTGGTGCAGTTGTTCTGGCTGTACTTTGCGCTGCCGATACTCGGGCAAGCCATCGGCCTGGACCTGCGCCTGCCGCCGGTGATTGCCGGCACGCTGGCCCTTAGCCTGAATATCGGCGCTTATGGGGCCGAGGTGGTCCGCGGCGCCATCCAGGCCGTGCCGCTCTCTCAGCACGAAGCCGCCAAAGCGCTGGATTTCACGCCCAGGCAGGTGCTGTGGCGCATATCCCTGCCCCAGGCCATCCCCGAAATGATGCCCAGCTTCGGCAATCTCGCCGTCCAGAATCTGAAAGATACCGCGCTCGTATCGCTGATCAGCCTGGGCGACCTGGCATTCCGGGCCGAGCAGATACGCAACTTCACGCAGGACAGCATCACGGTCTACACCTTGCTGCTGCTGATGTATTTCGGCATGGCGCTGGTGCTGACCGCCATCATGAAGCTGCTGGAACGGTCGGTCGGACGCTGGCGCACAGGGAGGACCTGACATGCTTTTCGGCATAGAGTGGAATACGGCCAGCAACTGGCTGTTCGCGGGCTCCATACTGCCCATATTGCTGAAAGGCCTGGTGGTGACTCTGCAGGCAACGGCGCTGGGCTTCGTCGTGGCGGCGGTGCTGGGGCTGGTGCTGGCCGCGCTGAAGGCATCGCGCATACGGCTGATCTCCTGGCCGGCCCGGCTGTTCACGGAATTCATCCGCGACACGCCACTGCTGGTACAGCTTTTTTTCCTGTACTACGTCCTGCCGGAGTACGGCATCGTGCTGCCGGCCTTCCTGACGGGCGCGCTGGCCCTGGGCCTGCAATACAGCGCCTATACCTCGGAAGTCTACCGGGCCGGGATCGAATCGATCGCGCATGGGCAGACCGAAGCGGCGCGGGCGCTGGATCTTTCAGCGCTGCGCACCTTCAATGCCATCATCGTGCCGCAGGCCATCCCGCGCATCATTCCCGCACTGGGCAATTACCTGGTGTCCATCATGAAGGACGTTCCGGTGCTGTCGGTCGTATCGGTTCTGGAGATGCTCAATGTCGCCAAGATCATCGGCGATCGTACCTTCAATTACCTGATCCCCCTCTCCATGGTAGGCGGCCTGTATCTGATATTGACGCTGGTGGCTTCCGCCGCCGTGCGCTATCTGGACACGCGCCTGCCCAAGCAAGGACTTCCCCTGCGATGACTGAACCCATTATCAAATTCGACAAGGTGATCAAGCGCTTCGGCGACGTCACCGTCCTGGACGAGCTGGACTTCGAAGTGCAGAAAGGCGAGAAGGTCACCATCATCGGTCCGTCCGGGTCCGGCAAATCGACCGTGCTGCGCATACTGATGACGCTCGAGACCATAGAGGAAGGAGTGATCCATGTCGCCGGCAAGCCCCTGTGGCACCAATACAAGGATGAGCGCCTGGTGCCCGCCAGCGAGGAGCATCTGCGCGAAATGCGCAAGGAAATGGGCATGGTGTTCCAGCAGTTCAACCTGTTCCCCCACATGACCGTGCGGCGCAACATCACCGAAGCGCCGGTGCAGGTGCTGGGACTGCCCAAGGACAAGGCCAATGAGCGCGCCGAAAAATACCTGGAACTGGTCGGCCTTTCGGACCAGGCCGATAAATTTCCCAGCCAGCTTTCGGGCGGCCAGCAGCAACGCGTGGCCATTGCCCGCGCCCTGGCCATGCGGCCCAACATCATGCTGTTCGACGAACCCACCTCGGCGCTCGACCCCGAGCTGGTGGGCGAAGTGTTGACGGTCATACAGCGCCTGTCCGAGGAGCACGACCTGACCATGCTGCTGGTGACTCATGAAATGCAGTTCGCCAAGCAGATTTCGGACAGGGTGTGTTTTTTCGACAAGGGCCGCATCGTGGAGCAGGGGCCGCCGGAGCAAGTCCTCGCGGAGCCGCGGGAAGAACGTACGCGCGAGTTCCTGAAGGGGTTCATCAACCCGGAAGCCTGACTCCGCCTTTGCAACAGAAAGGGCCGGGTATCGCACCCGGCCCTCCTTTTATCCGCCGCCGTGGCGGCGGGTCTGGCCCGGTCAGCCGGCCACCGCGGCTTCCAGCGGAACCAGGGGCTCGAAGCTGCGCCTTGCGGCGATGTGCTCGGGACGCGGCTTCAGCTGGTATTTGGGCGGCTCCAGCGTGTTGTCCACGCTGTTGTATACCATGAACACATTGGCCCGCGGCCACGGCGATATATTGCCGTTGGAGCCGTGCATGGTGTTGCAGTCGAAGAAAATCACCGATCCGGCCGTCGCGGTCATGGCCCGTATGCCGCCCTGCTCCACCAGCAATTGCAGGCTCAGGGGATCGGGCACACCGTATTCCTGCTGCTTGAGCGAGCTCTTGTAATGATCGTCGGGCGTCTTGCCCTGGCACGAGATGAACTGCCGGTGCGAGCCCGGAACCAGCATCAGCGGTCCATTGCACTCGTTATTGTCCGTAAGAAGGACAGAGCAGCTAAGAGCCCGCATGCCCGGCATGCCGTCTTCGACATGCCAGGTTTCGAAGTCGGAGTGCCAATAGAACTCCTTGCCTTTGAAACCGGGCTTCATGTTGGCACGCGACTGGTGCATATAGACTTCAGAACCCAGTATCTGCCGAGCAATATGGATCAGGCGCGGGTCCCGGGCAAGCCTCGCCAGCTTGTCGCTCAGCTCGTGCACCCTGAAGATGGACCTGACGGCCTCGCTGCCCGGCTCGGTAATCGCCTCTTCCAGGCCGGTGATGGACGGGTCCGCGCTCATGCGCTTCACCTCGTCCAGCAAGGCCTGGACTTCGTCGGGGCCGAACACGTTTTCCAGCATCAGGAAACCGTCGCGCTCATAGGACTGGACCTGCTCCCCGGTCAGGGCGTCTGCATACCGCCCTTCTTCGTAAACGACCGGATCCCGTCTGGCGATGATGGCCGAAGTCCGGTCGGTGCGGGAAACATATAAATCATTCGCTAAGGTATTCATCTATTCTCCTTGAGGCCTATGCCACATTCGCCTCGGCGGGATAAACGCCCTTATCGTCATGGACCTCGAAGCCGGTCAGCGGCGGATTGAACACGCAGATCACGCGCAAGGGCTCTTTGCCGCCCCGCAGCCAGTGCTCGTCGTTCTGATCCAGCGCGTACACCACGCCAGGCCCCAGGGCGTACTTCTTCCCGTCGGCGATGGTTTCGATCTCCCCGTCGCCCTCGATGCACCATACGGCTTCCAGATGGTTCACGTAATGGATGTGGGTTTCGGTTCCGGGAAAGATCACGGTTTCATGAAAGGAAAAACCCATCCCGTCCTTCTTCAGCAGCACCCTGCGGCTGAGCCAGGTGCTTGTCTTCACTTCGTGTTCGGTGCCGATCACGTCTTTCACGTTTCTTACGATCATCCTGCTCTTCCTCCAAATTTCAAGACATGCGCGCGAGCGCCTTTGCTGCTCAGCACCTCTCCCAGGCTGCGCTCTATGACCTCCAGGCCACGCTGCAGCAATTCGTCTTCTATCGTCAGTGCCGGCAAGACCTTCAAGACCTCGTCATTCGCGCCGGAGGTCTCGATGACCACGCCGTGTTCGAATGCCTTCTGGGCCACGCGGGCGGCAACGTCGTCGTCGGCCGGCGTGACCAGGCCCTGGATCAGGCCGCGGCCGCGCACGCCCAGGCCGGCCCCGGGATAGCTGTGCACCAGATTTTCCAGCCAGTCGCGCACGCGCCTTTCCTTGCGTTGAGTTGCCTTGGCGAACTCGTCGTCGCGCCAATAGCTGTCCAGCGCCTGCGCCGCCGTGACGAAGGCCATGTTATTGCCCCGGAATGTGCCGCTGTGGGCACCCGGCTTCCATATATCCAGCTCGGGCTTCATCAGCACCAGCGACATGGGCAGGCCAAAGCCCGACAGCGATTTGGACAAGGTGATGATGTCCGGCTTGATGCCGGCCGCCTCGAAACTGAAGAAGCTGCCGGTCCGGCCGCAACCAACCTGTATGTCGTCGACGATCAGCAGCATGTCATGCCGGCGGCACAGGCGTTCGAGCTCCTGCAGCCAGCGCTTGGACGCCACATTGACGCCACCCTCGCCCTGGACCGTTTCGACGATCACGGCGGCGGGATGATCCATGCCGCTGCTGGGGTCGTCCAGCATGCGCTCAAGGTAGGCCATGGTGTTCACATCAGGACCCAGGTAGCCATCGAAAGGCATGAAGGTGGTGTTGCCCAGCGCCACGCCGGCCGCCTTGCGGAACTTGGAGTTGGCCGTTACGGCCAGGGAGCCGCCGCTGACGCCATGGAAACCGTGGGTGAAGGAGATGATGTTCTGCCGGCCTTTCACCTGCCGCGCAATCTTCAAAGCCGCCTCGACGGCATTGGTGCCGGTGGGTCCCGTGAACTGCAAGGTGTATTGCCATGAACGCGGCTTCAGCAGGACTTCATCCACGGTTTCAAGGAAATACCTCTTGGCGCTCGTCGCCATGTCCAGCCCATGCACCAGCCCATCGGTATCCAGGTACTCGATCAGCTTCTGCTTCAGCACAGGATTGTTGTGGCCATAATTGAGCGTGCCCGCGCCGCTGAAAAAATCGATGTACTCACGATCATTTTCGTCGATCAGCACAGATCCACGGGCCTGTTTGAAGACGACTGGGAAAGACCGGATGTAGCCCCTCACTTCCGACTCCATCCGGTCAAATATTTTTAAGTCCATCATTTTTTTCTTCCTCTCGTAGTTATGAAACGCCATGCCCTCGGAATCGGAAAAAGCTCCGCGGCGGACGCTTCCGTTGAAAGCTTCCGGCAAACGCCTGACTGTGACGCTACCTACGCGGCCCCGAAGGGACCTATGCGCAACAAAGGCTCATCTTCATGACTTTCGGCGCCGAACAGTTCGGGCTGGAAGCAGGGTTCTTCATGTACATGCGCGTCCAGTTGCCGCGCCAGCCCCGTGAATACGCCGCGAGAAGCCGCGTTCTCCGGACCGACGGTGGTTTCTATGTATTGGACGGCATCGAGACCGGGACGCTGGAGCAGCTCGCTCAGCAAGCGGCGTGCCAGCCCTTTCCCCCGGGCGCGCTCATGGACGGCCACCTGCCAGACGAACAGGGTGCCGGGCCGCTGGGGGGGAAGGTAGGCGGATATGAAACCGTCCAGCGTCCCGCCGCGTCCGGCGACGATGCAGGTCCGCGGAAAATGCTCGCACAGGAGCAGATAGGTGTAGACGGAATTGAGGTCGAGTGGCGGGCACTCTGAGATCAATCGATGGATGGCTGCCGCATCGGTCTTGCGCGGTATTCTGATCCACGTTTGTTCGGCGGCGCGGATGTCGATATCCGCGCTCGTATGAGAAATATCAGGAGGGAGTGTAAGGTTCGCGCAATCTGTCACACCACCAGTCCCGATTCGGGAAGCGCCCCATTTATGGGAACGTCCAGTATGGGCGAGGCAGGCTCGCCGGGCGCTTCGGTTGGCGCGACGCCGTCCGATTCCATCAGGTCGACAATGCGTTCAAGCGATACGGTCATCATGGCCCGCTCTCGTTCGGGCAAGGCGTTCAGGGCGTCGGACAGCTTCTTCTGCAGGGGCGACGGCGTATCGCCGGCCAGCTTGATGCCGGCTTCGGTGGCCGTAATGAATACGATGCGGCGGTCTTCGCGGCCGCGTTCGCGGCGAACCAGCCCTTTGTCTTCCAGGCGATCGAGAATGCCGACGACGGTGCTGGCGCTGACATGAATTTCACGGCTGATGGCGGTGGCCGTAAGCGGGCCGCGATCGATGACCGCACGCAGGCAGACGAGCTGCGGAGCGGTGATATTGCTGCACGCGGCAAGCTGCCGGGAATGCAGGGCGACCGAGCGCGTGATGCGCCGCAAGGCGCGCAATATGCGCAAGTCGTAGTGCCGGTCCGCTGAAGGGGCGTTAGTCATGATGAAGGTAATGATTCAGGTGGAAAAAAGTTCAGTTAAATTAATTTCTATTGAAATCATAAGCCCCGTGGTGGATTGTGTCAAATGGTCCGGAGCGCTGCTTGGGCAGGCGATGCTGTCCGGGTGTCGAATTAATCCAATCTATTCTACCTATATGTTTTATAGGGGTTTTTTACGCTGTTAACAGACGTCGAGGGTGGGAGTGTTTTGACGGATGCTCTACGTCTGCGGTTCTTGATACGCATGCTTGATAGGCATGCTTGATAGGCGTGCTTGCGTTCTTAACACGCGTCGGGGGTGGCGGGTGGGAGCCCCGAGCCCCCGTGACCGGTTCGGCGCCCAGCGCGCCGAACCGGTCACGCGGTTCCACGGCCAGGATAGGCTAACCTCCGGGCGTGATAGAAACCATAACCCCGGCACTCACCGCAGCCGATAACAACACCCCAAAAGATAGAGTCATCAGATGCTTGCCAAACAGGGGCGGACGAGCAAGGCCAGGCGGTGTTCGGCGCACTGGACACCGAACCGGTCACGCGGTTCCACTGCCCAGGCAGGACACCCTCCGGGTGTGACAAAAACTGCAGCCATAAAAAACAACAGCTATTTGCCTAAGTACCGCTCTAACCGCTACACGCGAGCCTTAGAGTTCAGGCCGTGCCGCCCACCGTCAAGCCGTCCATCCTAACCGTAGGCATCCCGACCCCAACAGGCACGCTCTGCCCCTCTTTCCCGCAAGTGCCGACCCCCGAATCCAGCTGAAGGTCGTTGCCGATGAAACTGACGCGATTCATCGCATCCGGACCGTTCCCGATCAGCGTAGCGCCCTTCACCGGATACGTCACCTTGCCGTTTTCTATCATGTAGGCTTCCGACGTCGAAAAGACGAACTTGCCGCTGGTGATGTCCACCTGGCCGCCGCCGAAGTTCACCGCATACAGCCCCTTCTTCACGGAAGCGATGATTTCCTGCGGAGGCGTCTCGCCCGCCAGCATATAGGTATTGGTCATGCGCGGCATGGGCAGATGGGCATACGATTCGCGGCGGCCATTGCCGGTGACCGGCATCTTCATCAGGCGCGCGTTCATCGAGTCCTGCATATAGCCTTTCAGGATGCCGTCCTCGATCAGCACATTGCGCTGCGTGGCATTGCCTTCGTCGTCGATGTTCAGCGAGCCCCGGCGGTCGGCGATCGTGCCGTCGTCGATGACCGTGACGCCCTTGGACGCCACGCGTTCGCCGATGCGGCCCGAGAAAACGCTGGAGCCCTTGCGATTGAAGTCGCCTTCCAGGCCATGCCCGACGGCTTCGTGCAGCAAGATGCCGGGCCAGCCCGAACCCAGGACGACCGTCATTTCGCCGGCGGGTGCGGGGCGTGCCTGCAAGTTGGTCAGAGCCTCGTGCGTGGCGCGCTGTACATAGGAGCGCAGGATATCGTCGGTGAAGTAGGCAAGGCCGCTGCGGCCTCCGCCGCCCCCGTGCCCCATTTCGCGTCGGCCGTCGCGTTCGGCGATCACCGTCAACGACAGACGCACCAATGGACGCACGTCGGCCGCAAGGCGGCCGTCGCTGCCCGCCACCAGAACCACGTCGTACTCGGCGCCCAGGCCGGCCATGACCTGGATGATGTGCGGATCGGCCGCGCGCGCCATCGCCTCGATGCGCTCCAGCAAGGCCACTTTGTCGGGCGCGGACAAGGTATTGACCGGATCGATGGCGGGATACAGATCGTGCCCCTTGGGCGGATGGCCGCTGACCACCTTCTGCCGGCCGGCGCCCTGGCGTCCTATGGTGCGCACCACGCGCGCCGACGACAGCAAGGCATCGGGAGACAAGGTATCGGAATAGGCGAAT
Organism: Pollutimonas sp. M17; assembly: GCF_025836975.1. NCBI lineage: Bacteria > Pseudomonadati > Pseudomonadota > Betaproteobacteria > Burkholderiales > Alcaligenaceae > Pollutimonas > Pollutimonas sp. M17. The sequence goes on from NZ_CP107548.1 coordinate 2,413,789, forward strand.
GCCGTTTTTTCTCCGCTTATTGCGCGCACGCCAACGCCCTGCTCGATTGAAAAGCTGCCCGTCTTCACGATGCCTTCTTCGAGACTCCAGCTTTCACTGCGCGTATATTGAAAATAAAGGTCGGCATAATCGACCTTGTGCGTGAATATCTCGCCCAGGGCTCGCGCCATGTCGGCTTCGCCCAGGCCCCAGGGGTCCAGCAGAACCGATTTCGCGGTGGCCAATGCATTAATGCCTGGATCAACAATTTTCATATATGTAATAACCGTGATGTGTTTACATCGTGCGATGTTTGAGAGCGGGTAAAGAAGCGCGCACTTCGGCCAGCCGCTCAAGATTCATATTGCCTATGGCGTATCCCGGACCCTCGGCAAGGCAGTCCACGATTTCACCCCAAGGGTCGATTAGAACAGAATGCCCCCAGGTGCGCCGGCCGTTTTCGTGCTTGCCGCCCTGGGCCGCCGCTAATACATAGCATTGGTTTTCAATGGCTCTGGCGCGCAGCAGGACTTCCCAGTGCGCCGACCCTGTCGTATAGGTGAAGGCGGCCGGCAATATTAAAAGGCTTATATCGCCCAAGGCCCGGAAAAATTCGGGAAAACGCAAATCGTAACAAATAGAAAGGCCGACCCGCCCGCAAGGCGCCATGAACGTCTGGGGCGGATTATCTCCGGGCCGTATGGTGGCGGACTCATTGAAGGATTCGGAGCCTTTATTGAATCCGAATAAATGGATCTTGTCGTAGCGCGCCAGTTGCGTTCCGGATGGGTCAAAAACCAGACTGGCATTATAAATGCGGTCGGGCTCTTCATTATCGAGCGGCACAGTTCCGCCGACCAGCCATACTCCGTGCCGACTGGCCTGGCCGGCCAGGAACTCCTGGATCGGCCCTTTACCGGGCGCTTCCTTCAGCGCCAGCTTATCGGTGTCTTTGCGGCCCATGAAACAAAAATACTCTGGAAGCGCGATAAGCTCGGCGCCCTCGCCCGCCGCTCGCGCAATCAGTTCGGCCGCCTCGCTCAAATTACGCTGGAGCTCGGTGGACGACACGGTTTGTATGGCGGCCACCCGGAAATCATTTTTTAGTGCATTCATTATTGGATAATCATCAAGGGGCTAAGATATTTAATAAATCCGGCGGATTCTTTTTTATCTAAATAAAAAATACGTTAGAATTCATCGGGCTTTGCATAAATAACTTTGCCCGGAAGCGTCTGTAAACATTCAACCAGGAATATCGAATGACTCGCGATTCTTACACCGCTCTTAAACAAAAAATTGAAAAAGAAATCCTGAAACTGCAAAAACAGGCCCAAAATCTGCAGACCAAGCGCCGAGGCCCCGTCATTACATCGATAATCCGCTCCATGCGCGAATACGACATCACTCCTGAAGATATTACAGCAGCGTATAGCAAAAAAACCACCCGCGCGTCAGTACGCAAACCATCGGCCTCTTCGGGCGCCTCCGCCAAACGCACGGTTCCCGCCAAATACCGGCACCCCGACACCGGCGAGACCTGGACAGGACGCGGAAAGGCTCCCCGCTGGATCGCCGCCGCCGAGGCTGAAGGAAAAAGCCGCGACACTTATCTGATCAACCAATAAACGCAACGCCGACAAGCTGTGGCGCCGGCAAGCCGGCGCCATTTTCGTATGAACGCTGACGCCGCATCGCGGCATCAAAAGACCGTTTCAGTCAGGACGTGGGCTCATTAGCGCCTATGATCGTACCTGACCTCGCGCACCTGGCCGTTATTGCCCGGAAAGCCGTCGAATACCGCCTGCGCCAGATAAGGCATGACTTGCAGAAGATTTTCGCCGGCGCTGACATTTACCGCGCTCGACCTATATACTTCGGCGCCCTGGTTCCGATTATCTTTTATGGTCACGGTCAATGTGTTTTTGTACACGTCGACCGGCACATTCGATACGGAGGGCGTCATGTAGATGCCTCCGCCCCATCCGCTATAACCGCCGTAATATCCCCCGAAAGCGGGGCCGAAGCCCCAGCCATCGTTTAAATAGGGATCGTTATAGCGCTGCACCCAGGCCTGCGTGACCGGATTATCGTAACTGATGTGCACATCGAACCGGGGTGAACCGCCCGAGGCGGCCTCGACCAGCCCGGTGGGCCCGATGGCGGCGCGTATCATGTCGGCGATACTGTCGAATTCCAGATTATTGACCTGCGTGGCGGCCGGCACGATACGATAGCTCTGCCCCGACGCATCCGCGGGCCATTGCTGGAAGCTGGTGACACGCGCCGATATCGTCGATGCGCAGCCTGCAAGCAGCGCCATGCTGGCCATCACGGCCCAAAATCGCAACATTGTGCCGGACAGCCGGCCTGATTTATTCCACATACGTCCCCCTGCCTATTTACCCATGGCGCCAGCATAATGCGTTCCCGCTCGGGCCCGCCGCCGCAATGCGCCCATTATGCTTGAGACCGCGATAAGGGTCCGAAGGTTGCATTGCTCGCGGTAAAAGCCGCAACAGGACGCAAACACTACAATAGGCGCATCCGGAATATTTTAAAGACCGATCATGCGTACCGATAGCGCCCCCACCATTTCCCGCCACGATTATCAGCCCTACCCCTACCGCCTGCCCGCCGTCGAATTCACCTTCGATCTGGATCCCGCCCAAACCCGCGTGCATGCCCGCATGGAGTTTGAAAGGTCGACGGAACAGGCCCAGCCTCTGGTACTGAACGGACAGGACCTCGAACTCGTATCGCTGCTGCTCGACGGCCGGGCCGTGGCGTCCGAGGAATATCGCCTGGAGAACGGCGCCCTGACGCTGTTCCCGTCCGCGCAACGCTTTACGCTGGACATCACCAGCCTGTGCCGGCCCGCCGACAACTCCAGCCTGATGGGCCTTTATGTATCGGGCGGCAAGCTGTTCACCCAATGCGAAGCCGAAGGCTTCCGGCGCATTGCCTGGTTTCCCGACAGGCCGGATGTCATGTCGCGTTATCGCGTGCGGCTGCGCGCCGACAAGCAACGCTATCCGCTGCTGCTGTCCAACGGGAACCTGCTTGCGCAGGGAGACCTGGCCGATGGCCGGCACGAAGCGCTCTGGGAAGACCCGCAGCTCAAGCCGAGCTACCTGTTCGCCCTGGTCGCCGGCGGCTTCGATTGCCGTGAACAAACCCTGCGGACCGGCAGCGGACGCCAGGCCCTGCTGCAGGTATACAGCGATCCGGGCTCCGAAAACAAAACCGCCTGGGCCCTGGACTGCCTGGCCCGCTCCGTGCAATGGGACGAGCGCCGCTTCGGGCTGGAACTGGACCTGGACCGCTTCATGATCGTCGCCGCGCGCGATTTCAACATGGGCGCCATGGAGAACAAGGGGCTGAACATTTTCAACTCGGCCTACGTCCTGGCCGACCAGGACAGCGCCACCGACTCGGCCTACCGCGCCATCGAGGCTGTGATCGGACACGAATACTTCCACAACTGGACGGGCAACCGCGTAACCTGCCGCGACTGGTTCCAGCTTTCATTGAAGGAAGGCCTGACGGTATTCCGCGACCAGGAATTCTCGGCCGACATGCTGGCCAGCGGCCTGTCCGGTCCGGAGGCGGACAGCGCGCGCGCCGTCAAGCGCATCGACGACGTCAGCACCTTGCGCATTGCCCAGTTTCCCGAAGACGCCGGCCCCATGGCACATCCCATCCGGCCTGAAAGCTATCAGGAAATCGGCAACTTCTACACCGCCACCGTTTACGAGAAAGGCGCCGAAGTCATACGCATGCAGCACACCCTGCTGGGCGAAGAAGGCTTTCGCGCCGGGCTGGACGAGTACTTCCGCCGCCACGACGGCCAGGCCGTCACCTGCGACGATTTCGTCAGCGCGATGGAATCCGTGTATGCGCGGCGCAATCCGGGCAAGACGCTGGATGTGTTCCGGCGCTGGTACTCGCAGGCCGGCACGCCCCGGGTTGCGGTCTCCCTGGCCTATGATGCGGCCCGGCAGACATGTTCGATCACCCTGCGCCAGCGCTGCGCGCCGGTGGGCGTGGAAAAACTGCAGAATCCTCCCCTGCCCAAGCCGCCCCTGCATATTCCGTTTGCGCTGGGCCTGCTGGACCGGCAAGGCCGGCCCATGGCGATCACGCTCGAAGGCAAGACCGCCGAGACGGTCCTGCTAGAACTGACCGACGCCGAGCAGACCTGGACATTGACCAACATTGGGCAAGAGCCGGTTCCTTCGCTGCTGCGCAATTTCTCGGCCCCGGTCATCGTCGAGTTCGAGCGCGGCGATGCCGATCTGATGCTGCTGGCCCGGCACGATACCGACCCGTTCGCCCGCTGGGAAGCCGGGCAGGAACTGGCCACCCGGGCGCTGCTGGCGATGGTTCAGGCCTATGCCGACGGCGGCGAACCCAATGCCGGCGCCGCGCTTATCGACACCTGGCGCGACCTGCTGACCGATCCGCTGTTGACCGCGGCCTACAAGGCGCGCGTGCTCACCCTGCCCACCGAAAAAGAGCTGCTGGAAAAAACCGCTCCCATGGATCCCCTGAACGCGCTGCGGGCCAGCAAGCGCATGCGGGCTGAGCTGGGCCGGGCGCTGGCGCCCTTGTGGCTGGAAGCCTACCAGGCCCATGCAAGCAGCGACGGCCTCTACCGGCCCGACCCGCTGTCGTCGGGCCGCCGTGCGCTCAAGAACCTGGCGCTGTCCTACCTGATGGCCGCCGCGCATTCCCAGGCCGAAGGGCTGGCGCTGGACCAGTACTACAAGGCAGGCAACATGACCGACCGCATGGGCGCGCTGTCCGCGCTGGTGCATCATGGCTCGCCCGCCGAATCGGCGAAAGCGCTGGATCATTTCTATGAGCAGTGGCAACAGGACGACCTGGTCATGGACAAGTGGTTTGCCTTGCAGGCCACGGCGCCCGGCACCAACGTCCAGGCCGTGCGCGCGCTCATGCTGCATCCCGCTTTCTCGCTGCGCAATCCCAATCGCGCGCGCTCGCTGATCTTCCAGTTCTGCATGAACAACCTGCAAGGCATCCACAACGCGGAAGGCTATGCCTTCTGGGCCGAACAAGTCCTGGCGCTGGATGAACTGAATCCCGAAATCGCGGCCCGCCTGGCACGCACGTTCGATAACTGGCAGCGCTATGCGCCGGTTTATCGCCAGGCCATGCACAATGCGCTCAGGCAGATACAGCAACACCCCGACCTGTCACGCAACGTGTCGGAAATCATTTCCAAAGCATTGAACATCTAGTTCCGGAGCATGTAGATGAAACGCAAAACCCTGACCCAGTATCTGGTCGAACAACAAAGAAAGAAACAGGCGGTATCGGCCGAGGTGCGCCTGCTGATCGAAACCGTCGCCCGGGCCTGCAAGGCCATCAGCCATGCGGTCAGCAAGGGGGCGCTGGGCGGCGTCCTGGGCAGCCTGGATACGGAAAACGTACAGGGCGAAGTCCAAAAGAAGCTCGATGTGCTGTCCAACGAAATCCTGCTGGAAGCCAACGAATGGGGCGGCCACCTCGCCGCCATGGCGTCCGAGGAGATGGAGACCATACACCGCATTCCCAACCGCTATCCCAAGGGCGAAAACCTGTTGCTGTTCGATCCCCTGGACGGCTCCTCCAACATCGACGTCAACGTATCCATAGGCACCATTTTCTCGGTGCTGCATGCGCCGCACCATGCCTCGGGCCGCGATGTGGATGAAAACGACTTCCTGCAGGCCGGCTCGCAGCAGGTCGCGGCCGGCTATGCCGTGTACGGCCCGCAAACCATGCTGGTGCTTACGGTGGGCAACGGCGTGGTGGGCTTCACGCTGGACCGCGAAATGGGTTCATGGGTGCTGACGCACGACGACATCCGCATTCCCGAACAGACCGCCGAGTTCGCCATCAACATGTCGAACATGCGCCACTGGGAAGCGCCGGTCAAGCGCTATATCGAAGACTGCCTGGCCGGCAAGACCGGCCCGCTGGGCAAGGATTACAACATGCGCTGGATCGCCTCGATGGTGGCGGACGTGCATCGCATCCTGACGCGCGGCGGCATCTTCATGTACCCGCGCGACGAGCGGCCTTCGGGCAAGGCCGGCAAACTCCGGCTGATGTACGAAGCCAATCCCATGAGCTTCATCGTGGAGCAGGCCGGCGGCGCCGCCACCGACGGAAGCCAGCGCATCCTGGACGTTCATCCGGCCGCCCTGCATCAGCGCATCGGCGTCGTCCTGGGATCGAAAGAAGAAGTGGAACGGGTGCAGCGCTACCACCAGGAAGCCTGAACACGCAAGGGCTCCGGCATCCGCCGGAGCCCTATATGCCTATTCCAGCGTAAGAATGGTTGCGCCGGTCGTCTTGCGCCCGGCCAGAGCTTCCTGCGCGTCTCCGGCGGCGGCCAGCGGAAAACGCTGGCCGATGGTGATGCCGATTTTCTTCCTGGCCACCAGGCCGAACAACTCGTCGGCGGCCGACTGCATTTTCTCAAGCGTGGTCACGTGCGCGCCCAGGGAGGGCCGGGTCACGTACAAGGAGCCCTTGCTGGACAGCACGCCCAGGTTCACGTTCTCGACCGGGCCCGAGGCATTGCCGAAGCTGACCATCAGCCCGCGCGGCTCCAGGCAATCCAGGGACGTCATCCAGGTGTCCTTGCCCACGCCGTCGTAAACGACCGGCACTTTCTTGCCGCCGGTCAGTTCGTTGACGCGTTCGACCACGTTTTCACGGGAATAGTCGATGACCTCCCAGGCGCCGTGGGCTTTGGCCAGAGCCGCCTTCTCGGGCGTGGAGGCGGTGCCGATAAGCTTGACGCCCAGCGCCTTGGCCCATTGGCAGGCGATCAGGCCCACCCCGCCCGCGGCGGCGTGGAACAGGATGGTCTCGCCGCCTTGCAGGCGGTAGGTCTGGCGAAACAGGTATTGGACGGTAAGCCCCTTGAGCATCATGGCCGCCGCCTGGTCGAACGCTACGCCCTTGGGCAGCTTGACCACCCGGTTGGCCGGAACATTGCGCGTCTCGGCATAGGCGCCTATGGGGCTCTGGCCATAGGCTACCCGGTCGCCGACCTTCAAGTGCCTGACGCCGGCGCCCACGGCCTCAACGATGCCCGAGGCTTCGAAGCCCAGGCCGTGAGGCAGGGGATGAGGATAAAGGCCGGTGCGGAAATAGATGTCGATGAAATTAAGGCCCACCGCTTTTTGACGTATAGTTACCTCGTTTTCCGCGGGCGCGGGAACATCCACCGAAACAAGTTTCAGGACTTCGGGACCGCCGTGTTTCTCGATACGTATCGCTTTGACCTGGTTTTCCAAGACTGACTCCTTGCATGAAATAATGCGTGCTTGATGACTGCGCCTAGTTTAAATCCTTATTGCCTGTCCGTACCTGAAAATATGAATCGTCAGCGTGCCGTTTTTGCGATTCATATCGCTGCCATCCTGTTCGGCCTCACCGGCATTTTCGGCGAGCTGATCCAGGCCGATGCCATGGTCATCACCGCCGGCCGCGCCGGTTTCGCCGTGCTCTCCCTGTTCGCCGTCATGCGCTACGCCGGGACATCCCCCCTTCTGGGCATAACGCGCAGAAACATCGGCGTCCTGGCCATGGCCGGCTTCATGCTGGCCGTGCACTGGGTTACCTTTTTCCTATCGGTGAAGATCAGCGGGGTGGCCGTGGCCACGCTTGGCTTTGCCAGCTTTCCCGCCTTCATTACCCTGTGCGAATGCATTTTTTTCAAAGAGAAGATCAGCGTCGCCGAATGGCTGATCCTGCTGCTGGTCACGCTGGGCCTTGTGCTGGTCACTCCTTCATTCGATTTCCGGGACGACGCGACCATAGGCCTGGCATGGGCCATTCTGTCCGGGCTGACTTTTGCCCTCTTCACCCTGATCAACCGCCGCGCGGCCGCCCGCATACCGGCCCAGCAGGTGGCGTGCTGGGAAAACCTGTTCGTGGCGCTGATGACGCTGCCCTTCTCTTTTCCGGCCATCACGCAGCTGGGCGCGCTGGATTGGCTATGGCTGGCCATGCTGGGCATACTCTGCACAGCCCTGTCGCACTACCTGCTGGTGTCCAGCCTGATGGTGTTGAATGCCCGCAGCGCCGGCATCGTCATCGCGCTGGAGCCGGTCTATGCCATCTTCTTCGCCGCGGTGCTGTTCGCCCAATACCCGTCCGCGCGCGCGCTGCTTGGCGGGGCGCTGATGGTGGGCGCCATCGTATGGTCGGGCATGCGCAAGGCCGGCAAGGCGCCGGCCTGAGCCGCCGTCAGCCGCGCGACACGATGTCGGCCACGGCGCGGCCGACATCCTGCGTCGTGGCCTTGCCGCCCATGTCGGGCGTGCGCGGTCCTTGTTCCAGCACCGTTTCGATGGCCTTGAGCACCTCGGCCGCCGCCTGCGGATACCCCAAGAAATCCAGCATCATGGAGCCGCTCCAGATCTGGCCTATGGGATTGGCGATGCCTTTGCCGTAGATGTCGGGCGCCGATCCGTGGACGGGCTCGAACAGGGACGGGAACAGGCGGTCGGGATTCAGGTTGGCCGAGGGTGCGATCCCTATGGTGCCCGTGCAGGCCGGACCCAGGTCGGACAGGATGTCGCCGAAGAGATTCGACGCGACCACCACGTCGAACCAGTCCGGATGCTGCACGAAATGCGCGCACAGGATATCGATGTGGTATTTGTCCCAGCGCACGTCGGGATAGCTGCCGGCCATCTCGGCGACGCGATCGTCCCACCAGGGCATGGAGATGGAGATGCCATTGGACTTGGTGGCGGCCGTCAGGTGCTTGCCGCGCTTTTGCGCCAGTTCGAATGCGAACTTGAGAACGCGGTTGGCGCCTATGCGGGTGAATATGCTTTCCTGTATGACCACTTCACGGTCGGTGCCCTCGAACAGGCGTCCGCCGCTGTTGGAGTATTCGCCCTCGGTGTTCTCGCGCACGATGTAGAAGTCGATGTCGCCCGGCTTGCGGCCGGCCAACGGCGATGTCACGCCGGGCATCAGGCGCACGGGCCGCAAATTGATGTACTGGTCGAATTCGCGGCGAAACTTGAACAGGGACTCCCACAAGGCCACATGGTCGGGCACCGTCGCCGGCCACCCGATGGCGCCGAAGAATATGGCCTCGTGGCCGCCGATGCGTTCCTTCCAGTCCGCCGGCATCATGCGCCCATGCTTGGCGTAGTAATCGGAGCTCCAGTCCAGGACATCCCAGTCGAACCGGATGCCGTGGCGGCCGGCAACGGCCTCGAGCACGCGCAAGCCCTCGGGCATGACTTCCTTACCAATACCGTCGCCGGCTATGACGGCGATTTTATGACTATCGGACATGTAATTCCTTTCTGATTTAGTTGATGATGCGATCAATATCCCTGGCCCCTGGACACGACGCCGCTGATCGCCCGGCCTTGTTCCAGAAGTTCGATCTTGCGCAGAACCTGCCCCACGGTTTCCTCTTCAAGGGTGACGGCCGCAACGTGCGGCGTGACCCTGATTTTCGGATGCCGCCAATACGGATGGTCGGCGGGCAGCGGTTCGACGCGAAACACATCCAGCAACGCGCCCTGCAGATGCCCTTCGTCGATCAGGGCCAGCAGGTCTTCATCGACCACATGCGGGCCGCGCGCCACGTTGATGAGGTAGGCGCCGGCCCGCAGCCTGTGCAGGTTCTGGCGGTTCAGGATGTTTTCGGTATCGGGCGTCAGGGGCAGCACATTGACCAGCACGCGGCTGCGAGCCAGAAAAGCCGCCAGTTGGCCGGATCCGCCGAAGGCCTGCACGCCATCGATATGCCGGGCGCTGCGCGACCAGCCCGCCGTGGGGTACCCCGCCCCCGCCACCGCCTGCGCGACCCGGCTGCCGATGGCGCCCAGGCCCATGACGCCCACCGGCCAGTCATCGTAGGAAATGGGCGGAAGCTGGCGCCACTGCCCGGCCTGCTGCAGGTCGGCGTAATCGGAGAACCGGCGCGTTGCGTGGGCAATGCCGTGCAGCACATACTCGGCCATCTGCCGCGCCATGCCCGCGTCCTCCAGGCGCACGACGGGAAGCTCGGCGGGAAGCTCCGGCAAGCCCATGACGCTATCGACGCCCGCTCCCAGGTTGAACACGGCCTTCAGCCGCCGCTCCCGTCGGAACAGCGCGCCCGGCGGCCTCCAGACAATGGCGTAATCGGCGTCCACCGGCGCCTGTCCTTCGGCCCACTCGATGAACTGCACGGCCTTGCCGGCCCGGACGAAGCGCTCATGCCATTTCCGGGTGACTTCGGGTGTATTTCCTGCAATAACTATCCTGATCGACACAACATCCTCGATGATTGAAAAATTTCCGCCTCAACGGCGGCGTCCTATGAGTGAACCCAGCACGCCCCGGACCAATTGCGTGGCCGTGCTGCGTATGGCGCTTTTCACGGCGGACTGGACGACGCCCTCGCGGCGCCCGCCCCGGGGGCCGGTGGAGCCGAACAGGAAATCGTTCACCGTGCCCATCAGGCCGCCATCGTTCTGATCGGCCTTTCCACCGGGCTGCGCGCCGGCGCGGCCGGAATCCGCAGCCATCGCCGCGCTGCGCTTCTGCAACACCTCGTAGGCGGATTCACGGTCTATGACCTGCTCGTACTTGCCGCCCAGCAGCGACGCCGAACGCAAGGCCTGGCGCTCGGCAGCCGAAGCGGGGCCGATGCGGCTGCCCGGCGCCATCATCCAGACGCGCTCGGTGGCCGTGGGCCGCCCCTTGGCATCGAGCAGCGAAACCAGCGCCTCGCCCACGCCCAGCTCGGTAATGGCCGCCTCGATGTCCAGGCCTGGATTGGGCCGCATGGTCTGGGCCGCCGTCCTGACGGCTTTCTGGTCGCGCGGCGTGAATGCGCGCAAAGCGTGCTGAATGCGGTTGCCCAGCTGGCCCAGCACCGTATCCGGGATATCCAGCGGATTCTGCGTCACGAAATAGACGCCGACCCCCTTGGAGCGCACCAGCCTGACGACCTGCTCGATTTTTTCCAGCAGCGCCTTGGGCGCATCATTGAACAGCAGGTGCGCCTCGTCGAAAAAGAAGACGAATTTCGGTTTTTCCGGATCGCCCACTTCGGGCAGGCCCTCGTACAGGTCGGCCAGCATCCATAACAGGAAGACGGCATACAGGCGCGGCGATTGCATCAGCTTGTCCGCGGCCAGGATGTTGACGACGCCCCGGCCCTTCTCGTCGACGCGGATCAGGTCGAAGATATCGAGCATGGGTTCGCCGAAGAACTGGGCCGCGCCCTGGGACTCCAGGCGCAACAGACTGCGCTGTATGGCGCCTATGGACGCCGACGATACATTTCCGTATTGCGTGCGCAGCGCGGACGAGCGGTCGGCGACGTCCTGGAGCATGGCGCGCAGGTCTTTCAGATCCAGCAGCAGCTGCCCCTCGTCGTCGGCCACCTTGAAGACCAGGGCCAGCACTCCTTCCTGGGTATCGTTCAATTCCAGCATGCGGGACAAGAGCAAGGGGCCCATATCGGATACCGTGGCCCGCACGGGATGCCCCTGTTCGCCGAAGATGTCCCACAGGACGGCGGGGCAGCCGCCCCAGACGGGTTCGGGCAGGCCCAGCCTGTCCAATCTTTCCTTGAGCTTTTCGCTGCTGGCGCCCGCTTGTGATATGCCGCTCAGGTCGCCCTTGACGTCGGCCATGAACACCGGCGTTCCCATGCGGGAAAACGCTTCGGCGAGAACCTGCAGGCTGACGGTCTTACCCGTTCCGGTGGCCCCGGTAATGCAGCCGTGGCGATTGGCCAGCTCGGGGCGCAGCATCGATTCAGTGCTTGAATTTTTCGCAATGAGGACGGGGTCGGCCATATTCTTACCTTTCCGGACGCGGACTGAAGGGAAGCCCAAGTGTAATTCGACGCTCTCTACTCTGCACGGGTAAAATGAACTTCTTTATCTTCAATCGATGACACTTTATGGCCGGTCACAGTAAATGGGCGAACATCCAGCACCGAAAAGGTCGCCAGGACGCCAAACGGGGCAAACTCTGGACAAAAATCATTCGTGAGATCACGGTCGCGGCCCGCGCCGGCGGCGCCGATCCCGACTCCAACCCGCGCCTGCGCCTGGCCTGGGACAAGGGCACGGCGGCCAACATGCCCAAGGAAAACATCCAGCGCGCCATCCAGCGCGGCGCGGGCGGAGCCGATGGCGCCAACTACGAAGAAGTCCGCTACGAAGGCTATGGCGTCGGCGGCGCGGCCGTGATCATCGACTGCATGACCGACAACCGCATCCGCACCGTCGCCGAAGTGCGCCATGCGCTCAGCAAGAACGGCGGCAACCTGGGCCAGGAAGGCTCGGTGGCCTTCATGTTCAAGCATTGCGGCCAGTTCCTGTTTGCGCCGGGCACCTCCGAAGAACAAGTGATGGAGGCCGCCCTGGAAGCCGGCGCCGAAGACATCCAGACCGACGACGAGGGCATGATCGAAGTCGTTTGCGCCCCCGCCGACTACACCGCCGTGAAAGAAGCCTTCGAACAGGCCGCGCTGACGCCCGAAGTGCAGGGCGTCGTCATGAAAGCGCTGAGCGAAACCGAACTGGCCGGCGACGATGCCGCCAAGATGCAGAAAATGCTGGACGCGCTCGAAGGACTGGACGACGTGCAAGAGGTATACACTACCGCCGCATTCGACGAATCCGAATGACGTCGGCGCTTGCGCGCGTTTCTTTTCCTCTTTACTCCGCCTTACGGAAACTTTGGCTCTCACTATGAAATTACTGGTAATCGGTGGCGGCGGCCGCGAACACGCCCTGGCCTGGCGCCTGGCGCAGTCCCCGCGCATTCAAACCGTGTATGTCGCGCCCGGCAACGGCGGCACCGCCCTGTCGGCGCATATCAAGAATGTGGACATCGCCGCCGTTGACGAGCTCGTGGCGTTCGCGCAGCGGGAAAACATCGCCTATACCGTGGTCGGCCCCGAGGCGCCCCTGGCCGCCGGCGTGGTGGATGCCTTCCGCGCGGCCGGCCTGAAGATATTCGGTCCGACCCAGAAGGCGGCGCAACTGGAGAGCTCCAAGGACTATGCCAAGGCTTTCATGCTGCGCCACAACATCCCCACGGCGGCCTATCAGACCTTCACCGATCCCGTCCTGGCCAAAGCCTATGTGCAAGACCAGGGCGCGCCCATCGTCGTCAAGGCCGACGGCCTGGCGGCCGGGAAGGGCGTGGTGGTCGCGGAGAGCGTGGCCGAAGCGCAGCAAGCCATCGACCAGATGCTGGGCGACGGCTCCTTCGGCGCCGCGGGCGCCCGTGTCGTCATCGAAGAATGCCTGACGGGCGAGGAAGCCAGCTTCATCGTCATGTGCGACGGCCAGCATGTGCTTGCGCTGGCCACCAGCCAGGACCACAAGCGCCTGAAAGACGGTGACCAAGGGCCCAATACCGGCGGCATGGGCGCCTATTCGCCGGCCCCCGTCATCACGCCCGCGCTGCACAACCGCATCATGCGCGAAGTCATACAGCCTACGGTGGCCGGCATGGCCAGGGACGGCATCCCCTATACCGGCTTCCTGTATGCCGGACTCATGATCGGGCCGGGGGCCGATTCGACGCGCTCGCTGAAGGTGCTTGAATTCAACTGCCGCATGGGCGATCCCGAAACCCAGCCCATCATGATGCGCATCAAGAACGACCTGACTCAGGTCTTCGAACTGGCCGTCGCGGGCAGGCTGGACGAGGCCAACATCGACTGGGACCGCCGCACCGCGCTGGGTGTGGTCCTGGCCGCCAAGGATTATCCGGGCAAGCCCCGGACCGGCGACGCCATCAGCAGTTTGCCCGAGGACACCGACGAATGCATGGTATTCCATGCCGGCACCACGCTGGATAATGGCGTACTGAAAACATCGGGCGGTCGCGTCCTGTGCGTGACGGTGCTGGCCGACTCGGTCAAGCGCGCCCAGGCCACCGCCTACGCCGCCGTCGCCCAGACGCACTTCGATGGCCGGCAGTACCGCAACGACATCGGATGGCGCGCCCTGCCCGGCGCCGCCACCTGAACACAATCGCCGCTGCGCTGCGCCAGCGGCAAGGAAGCCGAATGACCGTACCCATTTCCACCGCATACGATTATTTCCTGGACCTTCAGGGGCGCATCGTGGAGGCCCTGGAAAGTTCCGATGGCAGCCGTTTCCAATCCGACCAATGGACCCGCGAAGAAGGCGGCGGCGGGCTGTCGCGCTACCTGGAAGGCGGGCCGCTTTTCGAGCGCGCCGGCGTGCTTTTCAGCCATGTCCAGGGCAAGACGCTGCCTCCCTCGGCCAGCGCCCACCGCAAGGAACTGGCCGGCCGCTCCTGGGAGGCCATGGGCGTGTCCATGGTGCTGCATCCGCGCAACCCTTATGTGCCGACCAGCCACATGAACGTACGCCTGTTCGTGGCCCATGCGCTGGAAGGTAGCCAGGACGACGATGTCTTCTGGTTCGGAGGCGGGCTGGACCTGACGCCCTTCTATCCCTTTGAAGAAGACGCGCGCCATTTTCATCAGGTCTGCCATGACGCCGTCCAGCCTTTCGGCGACGACAAGTACCCGGCCTACAAAAAATGGTGCGACGAGTATTTTTTCCTGAAGCACCGGAACGAGACGCGCGGCGTGGGCGGGCTGTTCTTCGACGACCTGAATGAAAACGGGTTCGATCACAGTTTTGCCCTGACCCGCTCGGTGGGCGACTGCTTCCTGAACGCCTACATGCCCATCGTCGAGAAACGCCGGCGCATGGAATACACCGACAGGCAGCGCGACTTCCAGGCCTATCGGCGCGGACGCTACGTCGAATTCAATCTGGTTTTCGACCGGGGCACGCTGTTCGGCCTGCAGTCGGGCGGGCGCACCGAATCCATTCTGCTGTCCATGCCGCCCGCGGCCCACTGGCGCTATAGCTGGACACCCAAGGAAGACACGCCCGAGGCGGCGCTGGCCGACTACCTGAAGCCGCGCGAATGGCTATAAAGACAGGCCTGCTGGGCGGAAGCTTCGACCCCGTGCATCGGGCCCATATCGCACTGGCGGACACCGCCATGCGGGCTCTGCGGCTTGCAGGCGTCGAGCTGATACCCGCCGCCCAGCCCTGGCAGCGCAAACCGCTGGCGGCCAGCCCCGAACACAGGCTGGCCATGCTGGAGCTGGCGGTGGACGGGCATCCCGGCCTGCGGGTCAACCCCATCGAGATCCAGCGCGGCGGGCCCACCTACACGATGGACACCTTGAGAAACCTTCCGTCGGGTACCGGCTACTGCTGGATATTGGGCGCCGACCAGCTGCATAATTTCTGCTCGTGGCGCGATTGGCGGGAAATCGCCGAGCGCGTCGAGCTGGCGGTGGCCCAGCGCCCCGGGGCGCCCCTGGAGCCCCCCCTTGCCTTGCGGCAGCACCTGGACCGCCTGAACCGCCGCCTTGCCACCCTGCCCTTCGAACCCGTCGCCATCTCATCCACCCTGATACGCCAGCGCATTGCGCGCGGAGAATCCACCGACGGGCTGCTGGATGTTGCAGTGGCGCACTATATTGAACAAAATGGGCTCTACCGAGCCCCTGCCGCCTAACGTCTCACGGTATAGTCATTACATGGATATTCAAAAACTGCAACGCCTGGTCATAGATGCTCTGGAAGACGTCAAGGCGCAGGACATCAAGGTCTTCAACACGTCCCATATCACGGGCCTGTTCGACCGCGTCGTCATTGCCAGCGGCTCGTCCAATCGCCAGACCCGCGCCATCGCCTCCAGCGTGGCCGATCGCGCACGCGAGCACAAGATCCCCATCATCGCCTTCGAGGGCGAGGATACCGGCGAATGGGTGCTGGTCGACCTGGGCGACATCGTCGTGCACTGCATGCAGCCCATGGTTCGCCAGTACTACAACCTGGAGGAAATCTGGGGCGGCAAGCCGGTGCGGGTCAAGCTGCTGCCGCAGTCGACCCTGCCCAGCATCCCCGAATCGTACGACTACGACGACGAATAGGAAGGGGCGCGGCCGGTGAAATTGATCGTTGTGGCCGTGGGCACGCGCATGCCGGATTGGGTCGAGGCCGCCTGGCGCGATTATGCGCGGCGCCTGCCCGCCGACTGCGTGCTCGAACTGAAGGAAGTAAAGCCCGAACCCCGCACATCGGGCAAGACGCCGGCCCAGATGATGCAGGCCGAAGCCCGGCGCATCGAAGCCGCCGTTCCATCCAGCGCCTTGCGCATCGCCCTGGACGAGCACGGCAGGGACATCAGCACCATGGACTTGTCGCAAGAGCTTGAAAAATGGCGCGGCGGCGGGCAGGACGTCGCCTTCCTGATAGGCGGGCCCGACGGCCTGGATGCCGACCTCAAACGCCAATGCCGCGGCCTACTGCGGCTTTCCTCGCTGACCCTGCCGCACCCCATGGTCCGGATCGTGTTGGCTGAACAGCTTTATCGAGCCTGGGCTATCATGACCGGGCATCCCTATCACCGCGCCTGAGCACATAACAACCTTGATATCCGCCATGACCAAACGCCGCACTAAGATCGTTGCCACGCTGGGACCGGCCAGCACCAGCCCCGAAAAAATCGAACAATTGATATTGGCCGGCATGGATGTGGCCCGCCTGAATTTTTCCCATGGTCAGCCGGAAGACCACCGGCAAAGGGCGGAACTGGTTCGTTCCCTGGCCGAAAAGCATGGCCGCTACGTGGCCGTCATGGGAGACCTGCAAGGTCCCAAGATACGGATCGCGCGCTTCAAGAACACCAAGGTCACCCTGCAGGTCGGCCAGGCCTTTACCTTGTCGAATCTGCATCCCAACGAGGAAGGCGACGAAACCATTGTCGGCATCGACTACCCCAGCCTGGTGCAGGACTGCCATCCCGGCGACGAACTCCTTCTGGATGACGGCCGCGTCGTCCTGGTGGTGGAGAATGTCGATGAGCATTCGGTGCACACGGTGGTTACCGTGGGCGGCCCGCTGTCCAACAACAAGGGCATCAACCGGCGCGGCGGCGGCATCTCGGCGCCCAGCCTGACCGACAAGGACAAAGAAGACATCAAGCTGGCGGCCGAGCTGGACATGGATTATGTGGCCGTATCCTTCCCGCGCTATGGCAGCGACATTCAGGAGGCGCGCAAGCTGATACAGGCTGCGGGCAGCAAGGCCTGGATCATCGCCAAGATAGAGCGCGCCGAGGCCGTGGCCGACGACCGCGCCCTGGATGCCATCATCAAGGTCAGCGACGGCGTCATGGTGGCGCGCGGCGATCTGGGCGTGGAAGTCGGCGACGCCCGCCTGGTGGGCATACAGAAGCGCATCATCCAGCATGCGCGCACACACAACAAGCTGGTGATCACCGCCACGCAGATGATGGAATCCATGATCTCCAGCCCCATGCCGACGCGGGCCGAGGTGTCCGACGTGGCCAATGCGGTGCTGGACTATACCGACGCGGTCATGCTGTCCGCCGAAAGCGCGTCCGGCCAGTTCCCCGTCGAAGCCGTGGCCGCCATGGCCCGAGTCTGCCTGGGCGCCGAAAAGGAGCCCACGTCCACACGCTCCCAGCACCGGCTGGGCGAGACCTTTTCGCGCTGCGATGAAACCATTGCGCTGGCCACCATGTACGCGGCCAACCACTTCCCGGGCGTCAAGGCCATCATCAGCCTGACCGAGAGCGGCCACACGCCGCTGATCATGTCCCGCATACGCTCGGGCGTGCCCATCTATTGCTATACCCGCCATCCCGCAACCCAGCGCCGCGCCGCCATGTTCCGCGGCGTATACACCGTGCCTTTCGACGCCGCCAAGATCGACCCGGCCGAAGTCAGCGACAAGGCGATCGAACTGCTGAAGGAACAGTCGCTGCTCAAGAAAGGCGACTGGATCATCCTCACTAAGGGCGATTTCTACAGCAACAGCGGCGGCACCAACGGCATGAAGATACTGAAGGTATCGTAGTGCCCTGGTCTCCTCCCCTGCCCTTCGTCTACCTGGCTTCGGCCAGTCCGCGCCGGCACGAAATACTGCTGCAAATGGGCGTCAGGCACGAGGTGCTGAACGTGCCCGCCCCGCCCGGCGAAGACGAGCCGCGCCTGGCCGGCGAATCGCCCGATCTGTACGTGCGCCGCACGGCGCGTGAAAAAGCCCTGCGCGCGCTGGCCTGGGTCACGGCGCAAAGAGAATCCGGCCGGGGCCTTCAGCTCGATGGAAATGCCCCCATTCTTTCGGCGGACACCACGGTCATCCTGGATGGCGACATCCTGGGCAAGCCCGAGAACCACGACGATGCGCGAAGCATGCTGGAACGCCTGTCGGGCCGCGTCCACGCCGTCCATACCGCGGTGGCCCTGGCGTCCAGGGACGTATTGCTGGAAGACGTCTCCATCACGGAAGTGCGTTTCAAGACACTGACCCAGTCCGAAATCGACCGCTATTGCGCGACCGGCGAACCCATGGGCAAGGCCGGCGCATATGGCATACAGGGCAAGGCGGGGCTGTTCGTCCAGCATATCGCCGGCAGCTATACCGGCGTCATGGGCCTGCCCATATTTGAAACGGGCCGATTGCTGCAAGCGCTCGCATCGGCGCTTGCGCCGGGTGCCCGGAAACCCTCCACGCCGTCCGCCTAACCCGCTGGCCGGTCGCGCACGCGGGAAGCGGAAGGAGCGGCGCGAAACGCCACCCCTTCCTGGTTCAGCCGCCCGCGTTTTGGCGGGCCCGGCACAGCGTGCCTGTCATTCGACCGCCCCCGCATCCGCTTTTTTCGCAGGGCCGCCGTTGCCGCCGTCATGGCCGGCCATCAGCCTCCGCAGGCCGCGCCAGGCCAGCGGAACCAGGGGCCAGAAGAGCATGACGAGCGCCAGTGTGGTGATCGTGCCGACCAGGGAGTTGGACCAGAAGACATGCAGGCCCGTCCCCGGTCCCAGCATGGATTGCCGGAAAGCGTCCTCCATGCGGTCGCCCAGCACCAGCGCAAGTATCATGGGCGCCAGGGGATAGGACAGCTTCTTGAGCACATAGCCGATCGCGCCGAACAGCAGCATGAACCATACGTCCAGCATGGCGTTATGGACCGAGTAGGCGCCAATCGCGCAGACCACGATGATGATGGGCGCCACGATGGCGAACGGTATGCGCAATATGGCCGCGAACAGGGGCACCGTGCTGAGCACGATGATCAGGCCCACGAAGTTGCCCAGATACATGCTGGCGATCAGGCCCCAGACGAATTCCTTCTGTTCGACGAACAGCAGGGGTCCGGGCTGCAAGCCCCATATCATCAAGCCGCCCAGCAGCACCGCGGCGGTCGCCGATCCCGGTATGCCCAATGCCAGCATGGGCAGCAAGGCGGACGTGCCCGAGGCATGAGCGGCCGTCTCGGGTGCGATCACGCCTTCGAGCTCGCCTTTCCCGAACTTGTGGCCATTGCGCGAGAAGCGCTGCGCCAGGCCATAGCCCATGAAGGAGGCGGCCGTGGCGCCGCCGGGCGTCACGCCCATCCAGCAGCCGATGAGCGTGCTGCGGATCAGGGTCATCCAATACCTGGGCATCTGGGCCCAGGTCTGCAATACGACCTTCAGGTTCATCTTGCCGCTCTTGCCTTCGAACTTCAGGCCCTCCTCCATGCTGACCAGGATCTCGCCGATGCCGAACAGGCCAATGACCACCACCAGGAAATCGATGCCCCTCAAAAGCTCCGACCAGCCGAAGGTCATGCGCAGACCGCCGCTGACCGTATCCATGCCGATGGCCGCCAGGCCGAAACCCAGCATCATGGAGATGATGGTCTTGAACGGCGTTTTCTTGTCGGTGCCCACAAAGCTGCAGAAGGTAAGCAGGAAGACGGCGAAGAACTCCGGCGGACCGAAACGCAGGGCGAAGCGCGACACCATGGGCGCCAGGAAGGTAATGAGCAGCACGCCGGACAGGGCGCCGAAGAACGAGCCGGTGAAGGACGCCGTCAGCGCATTGCCCGCCTTGCCTTGCTGAGCCAGCGGATAGCCGTCGAAGGTGGTCGCCACCGACGAGGTTTCGCCTGGAATATTGAAAAGAATCGAGGTAATGGCCCCCGCGAACAGCGAGCCCCAATAGATGCACGACAGCATGATGATGGCCGACGTGGGGGGCATGGTAAAGGTCAGCGGCAGCAGGATCGCCACCCCGTTCGGGCCGCCCAGTCCGGGCAGCACGCCGATGACCACCCCCAGCACCAGGCCGATGAACATCATGCCGATGTTGTACCAGCTGAGTACCGTGGAAAAGCCATGAAATAACGCGTTTAGTTCATCCACTTGTGTTCTCCCGCCGAAGGTTTCAGTAGCCGAACAGGGCTTCCAGCGGCCCTTTCGGCAGGGGTACCATGAACTGAACCTCGAACATCCAGAACAGCAGTACGTTGACGCCGACGCTGACCAGCACGGTCTTCAGCCAGCCGATCCTGCCCAGCAGGCGCATGAAGCCGCCGATGAACAGCACCGAGGCGACATAGATGCCCAGGAACTGTATCAGCAGCACATACACGCCGGTGGGCAGCAACACCAGCAATACCAGCCGGAACCGGTCCCAACTGACGAAGACCTCGCGGTTCCGGCTTTTGCCGAACAAGGACTTGAGCAGCACGGCCACACCGGCAATGCACAGGATGAGTCCGATGTGATACGGGAAATAGCCGGACTCGGGGCCGTCCACGGCCCAGGAAACGCCGATGCGGTAGTTGTCGACCATCATCACGACGCCGATGATGAACACGGCCACCGCGGTGATTGCGTCGACATTGCTGTGCGACAGCCCGCCTCCCGGCGGACTGCCTTGCGATTGATCCTTATCCATGCATGGTTCTCCGGTTTATTTCTTGGCAGCCAGACCGGCTTCCTGCATGAGCGTCTTGTGGTTGGCCTCGTCCTTCTCCAGGAACTTGACGAAATCGGCTCCGGTTCGGTAATCGCCCTTGAGCGCCTGCTTGGCCAGGTAGTCCTTCCATTCCTGGGTTTCGCTGACTTTCTTCATCAGGTCGGCGTAGTACTTGGCCTGTTCCTCGGTCGTGTTGGGCGGCAGGAAGAAGGCGCGCAGCATCTGGTAATGCACGTCGTAGCCGGCTTCCTTGCAGGTGGGGATATCGGACCAGGACTGATCCTTGGTGATCTTGTCCTTGTAGACCATGCGCTGTTCAGAGAACACGCAAAGCGCGTTCACCTGCCCCGCGCGCCACTGGGCGATATTTTCACTGGGATTGTTGACGTTGGAGTCGGTGTGCTTGCCCACCAATTGCGTGGCCGCTTCGCCGCCGCTCTTGTAGGGAACGTAGGTGAATTTCACTCCGGCCGCCTTTTCCAGCGCCACCGTGATGATCTGGTCTTCGCGCTTGGCGCCGGTGCCGCCCATCTTGAAGGTTCCCGGCGGCGCCGCCTTGACCGCTTTCAGATAATCGGCCGCCGTCTTGTAGGGCGCTTCGGCATTGGCCCACAGCAGGAATTCGTCTTGCGCGATCATGGCGACCGGATTCAGGTCGCGCCAGTTGAACGGCAGGCTGACGGCGATGGGCAAGGTGTAGATGGCCGAGAAGGCCACCATCAGCTTGTGCGGGTCGCCCGCCGAAGCCTTGGTGTCCATGATGCCTTCGGCCCCGCTTGCGCCGCCCTTGTTCAGAACCAGGGTGGACTGCTTCATCAGCTTGTGCTTGAGGATGATGCTCTGGATGGTGCGCGCCATCTGGTCGGACGCGCCGCCGGCCCCTGCCGGAACGATGATTTCCACCGAACGGGTGGGCTCCCACCCGGCCGCCTGGGCCGGCATGGCGCCGAACACGGCCAGGACGGCCAGCGGCGCCATCAGATGGGACTTCTTTAACAGCCTGCGAGCGTATTGCTTCATTTGTATCTCCTCCGGTTGGGTGCTACGAAAACGTCCGGTTCCGGACGCCTGTTGTGTGAGCCTTCCTGTCGATACTGCCGGCCCTGTTGTTATCCCCCTTCTGTCCAGCGAGGCCCCGGGCCGCTCCTAGCGGAGCGGGGCCGCCGCCGAATTCCTTCGTGGCCTTATGCCGCTTTGGCCTCCTTGGCGGCAATCGGCGCGCTGGTCTGCGCCAGATGATCCATGGCGGCCTGAACGCCGCCCTTGCTGTGCGGAACCCCGGCCCGCTCCAGGCCCATCTCGACACCAGCCAAGGTGCCGCAAAGCGTCAGGTCGTTGAAATCGCCCAGATGGCCGATACGGAACACCTTGTCGGACAGCTTGCTCAGGCCCTGGCCCAGCGACATATTGAAATGCGTCAGCACGATCTTGCGGAAAGCGTCGGCGCTATGCCCTTCCGGCATCAGGACGGCGGTCAGCGCCGGGCTGTATTCTTCGGGCTTCTTGCAAAGCACCTCCAGGCCCCAGGCACGAACGGCGGCGCGGGTCGCTTCGCCATGGCGCTTGTGGCGCGCGAAGACGTTGTCCAGGCCTTCGGCGAACAGCATCTCGAGGGCTTCATGCAGGCCATACAGCAGGTTGGTGGCCGGCGTATACGGGAAATAGCCCTTGGGATTGATGGCGATCATTTCCTTCCAGTCCCAATACGAACGCCGCAGTTGCGCCGTATCGGCCGCGGCGAGCGCCTTGTCGCTGACGGCGTTGAAGGAAAGCCCGGGAGGCAGCATCAGGCCTTTTTGCGAGCCGGCCACGGTTACGTCGACCCCCCATTCATCATGGCGGTAGTCGATCGAGCCCAGGGAAGAAATCGTATCCACCATCAGCAGCGCGGGATGCCCGCTGCGGTCGATGGCTTTGCGCACCGCCGCGATATCGCTGGTCACCCCCGTGGCCGTTTCATTGTGGACGACGCAAACGGCCTTGATGCGATGCTGCGCGTCGGCCGCCAGGCGCGACTGTATCTGCGCCGCATCGGCCCCGTGGCGCCAGTCGCCCTCGAGGAATTCGACTTCCAGGCCCAGCTTGACCGCCATCTTCTTCCACAGCGTGGCGAAATGCCCCGTCTCGGCCATCAGCACCAGGTCGCCCGGCGACAGCGTATTGACCAGCGCCGCCTCCCAGGCCCCCGTTCCCGAAGAGGGATAGATCACCACATGCCCCTGTGTCTGGAAGACCTTCTTCATTCCCGCCAGCACCGCCTTGCCCAGCATGCCGAACTCGGGCCCGCGGTGATCGATGGTGACGTTGTCGATGGCGCGCAGCACACGATCGGGCACATTGGTCGGTCCGGGAATCTGTAGGAAATGGCGACCCGAGGGATGGGAATGCAAGGGGATCATAAAAGTGCTCCTGACTTTTTTGGTATACAAAATACAATCATTCAGGAATAATACGCAGCAAACAGGCTCTTGTGCAAGCGATATCGATGCGGCGGCACAGCAATACTTTGACTTTCATAGAGGTTAAAATGAATTGCCGGAACGCATGCGTAGGCAGTCGCCCGCTTGGCCGCTCAAGAGTCCTAATACCTATTTTTGTATACAAAATGAAAATTGAACACGCCAGCGATATCAGCGGCCGGAACGGCGCGCCGGCCCTGTCCGGGCTTCCTTCGGAAGCCGTCGACCGGCGCACGCTGCCCACCGCGGTCGCGGACCGTCTGCGCGACATGATCATCGAAGGCGAGCTGCCCGCGGGGACCCGCCTGAACGAGCGCGCGCTGTGCGACCGGCTCCATGTGTCGCGCACGCCTCTGCGCGAGGCCTTCCGCCTGCTGTCGGCCGACGGCCTGGTGGAGATCAAGCCCAATCGCGGCGCCCAGGTCGTGGCCCTGTCCGAGAAAGACATCCGCGAAAGCTTCGAGGTCATGGGCGCGCTGGAAGCCCTGTCGGGCGAACTGGCCTGCCAAAGGATAAGCGACCTGGAAATCGCCGAGATCCGGGCGCTGACCTTCGAAATGCAGGCTTGCCATGCCCGGCAGGACCTCTCCTCTTACTACCACGTCAATCGCGCCATCCACGAGCGCATCAACGCCGCCGGCCACAACAATCTGCTGTCCCAGGTCTACACCAACATCAATCTGCGCCTGCAAAACCTTCGCTTCCGCTCCAACCTGAACCACGACAAGTGGGACAAGGCCATGCGGGAACATCTGGACATGGTCGACGCCCTGGCGTCGCGCGACGGCCCCCGCCTGGCCGGCATCATGCGCACGCACATGCGGCGCAAAGGCGAAGCCGTGCTCGAAACCCTGAAGCTGTCTTCTTCCAAACCCTCCGGCCAGGCTTGATGCCTGCGGCCGCGCCCGATACAGGAACGCCATGAACGCGCCCTTGCCCCAGCCCAGCCATGCCGACCTGGACCCCATACACCTGGAACTGGCGGCGCGGCTGCGCAAGCAGACCCGGGGCGAAGTCCTGTTCGATCGCGGATCGCGCGGACGCTATTCCACCGATGCCTCCATCTATCAGGTCGAACCGGTGGGCGTGCTGGTCCCCAGGGCGGCCAGCGACGTCTCGGCGGCGCTGAACATCTGCCGTGAAATGTCCGTGCCCGTCCTGGCGCGCGGAGGCGGCACATCCCAATGCGGCCAGACGGTGGGCGCGGCCCTGGTCATCGACAACAGCAAGTACCTGAACCGCGTGCTGGATCTCGACCTGGACGCCATGACGGTCACGGTGGAGCCGGGCATCGTGCTCGATCACCTGAATGCGTGGCTGAAACCGCATGGAGTCTGGTTTCCCGTCGACGTCAGCACGGCCGCACAATGCACGCTGGGCGGCATGGCCGGCAACAACTCCTGCGGCTCGCGCTCCATCGCCTACGGGAACATGGTGCACAACGTCGTCAGCATCGACGCGCTGCTGCTGGACGGAACCGAGGCCCGATTCGGCGACGCAAGCCAGATGGCGGACGCACCGTCCCGCCTGCGCGACATTGCAGCCCGCCTGCGCCAGATTGCCGAGCGTGAACGGGACGAGATCGAACGCGCCGTGCCGCGTGTGATGCGCCGTGTTGGCGGCTACAACCTGGACGTATTCCATCCGCAGAGCTCCAGGCCATACGGCCCGGATGGCCTGGTGAACCTGGCGCACATGCTGGTGGGCAGCGAAGGAACCCTGGCCTATACCCGGCAGATCACCCTGAAACTGGCGCCGCTGCCCGCCGCGAAGGCCCTGGGCGTGGTCAATTTCCCGACCTTCTACCAGGCCATGGACCTGACCCGCCACATCGTGAAGCTGGGCCCCTGTGCGGTGGAGCTGGTCGATCGCACCATGATAGACCTGGCACGAGGCAACCCGGCTTTCCGGCCTGTCATCGACAAGGCGCTCATCGGCGAACCCGAAGCCATCCTCCTGGTGGAGTTCGCCGGCGAATCGAAAGACGAGCAACTGGCCCTGCTGGCGCAACTGGTGGACCTGATGGGCGAACTGGGCCTGCCGGGCTCCGTCGTCGAAATGCCCGACGCGGCGGCGCAGAAGGCCTTGTGGGAGGTGCGCAAGGCAGGCCTGAACATCATGATGAGCATGCGCGGCGACGGCAAGCCCGTGTCCTTCATCGAAGATTGCGCCGTTCCGCTGGAACACCTTGCCGAATACACCAGCAAGCTGACCGATGTATTCAGCAGGCACGGGACGCGCGGGACGTGGTACGCCCACGCGTCGGTCGGCACGCTGCATGTGCGCCCCATCCTGGACATGCGCCGGGACGGCGCCGAAAAAATGCGCGCCATTGCCGAAGAGGCGGGCGCCCTGGTGCACCAATACAAGGGCGCATTCTCCGGCGAGCACGGCGACGGCCTGGTGCGCAGCGAATGGGTGGCCTGGCAGTTCGGACCTCGGCTGACGCGCGCCTTCGAAGAGATAAAAGACCTCTTCGATCCCGACCGGCTCATGAACCCGGGCAAGATCGTGCGCAGCAGCAAAATGGACGACGCCTCGCTGTTCCGCTTCAAGCCCGGCTATCGCGCCGAGCCCCTGGAGACGGCGCTGGACTGGTCGGCCTGGAACGTGCAGAACGACCCCGCCACCGACACGGTCGGCGCGCCAGGCACGGGCGGCGACCCGGCCCGAGGCTTTGCCAAGGCGGTCGAGATGTGCAACAACAACGGGCACTGCCGCAAGTTCGACGCCGGCACCATGTGCCCCAGCTATCGGGTCACGCGCGACGAACAGCATCTGACGCGGGGCCGCGCCAATACGCTGCGTCTGGCGCTGTCGGGCCAACTGGGCCCCGATGCCCTCACGTCCGATGAAATGCGGGCCACCATGGATCTATGCGTCAGTTGCAAGGGCTGCAAGCGCGACTGCCCTACCGGCGTCGACATGGCGCGCATGAAAATAGAATTCCTGAACCAGTGGCGGCAAAAGCGCGGCCTGGCCTTGAAAGACCGGCTTATCGCCACGCTGCCGCGCTGGGCGCCCTGGGCCGCCCGCCTGCCTTTCCTGTTCAATCTGCGCGACACCCTGCCTGGCGCCGCCTGGCTGTCGGAACGCATGCTGGGGTTCTCCGCCAAACGGTCCTTGCCGAAATGGCGCGGCGACATCTTCACGCGCCTGGGCGGGCCGGCCGACGCCGACACGGCGGACGTCGTCCTGTTTGCCGACACCTTCAACAATTATTTCGAATCCGAGAATCCACGCGCCGCCCTGCGGGTCCTGCAGGCGGCGGGCTACAAGGTCCATATCGCCCAGCCAGCGGCCGGCGATGGCCAGCCCAAACGGCCCTTGTGCTGCGGCCGTACCTACCTGGCGGCGGGCATGGTCGACGAGGCCAGGGCCGAGGCCCGGCGGGTGGTGGACGCCCTGCGCCCATTCATTGCGCGCGGCATACCCATCGTTGGCCTGGAGCCTTCCTGTCTGCTGTCGTTGCGCGATGAGTTCCTGGTCATGGGCCTGGGCGAGGATGCCCAGGCGCTGTCCCGCCACGCCTATCTGTTCGAGGAATTCCTGGCGCGCGAACTGGACGCCGGCCGCCTGAAGCTCAAGCTGGCCCCCCTGCCCGAAAAGCGCGCCCTGCTGCATGGCCACTGCCACCAGAAGGCCTTCGACGCCGTCAAGCCGGTTCAGCGCATACTTGCCTTGATACCGGAACTCAAGGTGGAACTGATCGAATCAAGCTGCTGCGGCATGGCCGGCAGCTTCGGCTACGAAGCCTCGCACTATGAGACCTCCATGAAGATGGCCGAACTTTCATTGCTGCCCGCCGTGCGCCAGGCGGGGGCCGATACGCTGCTGGTGGCGGACGGCACCAGTTGCCGGCACCAGATTGCCGACGGCACGCAATCCGAAGGCGGCCTGCGCGCCGAGCACGTGGCCTGTGTGCTGCAAAGGGCACTGGCGCCGCAGGCCTGATGAAGCGGCGCCAGGAGTGCGCCGCGCTAGGCCAGCCCTTGCAGGGTCTCGGTCCAGAATTTCAGGCGCAGGTCCAGGGTGGACAGCAAAATATGCTCATGCAGTGTATGGGCGCCATCGCCATCCGCGCCCAGCCCGTCCAGGGTGGGCAGGCCCAGCGCGGCCGTGAAATTGGCGTCGCTGGCGCCGCCCGTCATGGGGGCCTCGTCCAGGGAGAAGCCCGCGCGGGCGGCAAACACCTGGCAGCGGCGCAACAGTTCGGCGGTCGCTTCCGTGCGCGGCATGGGAGGCCGGTTCAACTGGAAATCCACATCCAGCTGCACATCGGGCACGCGCGCCGCCAGGCCTTGCACTTTGGCGCGCAACTCGTCCGCCGCTTGCGGATCGGGCAGACGAAAGTCCGCGCTCAATTGGCTGTGCTCAGGCACCACATTGACGGTGGTGCCGCCCTGAATGCGGCCGACGCTGACGGTAATTCCCCGCTCGTAATCCGTCATGGCCTGCAGGGCCAGGACCTGATGCGCAATCTCTTCAATGGCGTTGCGGCCCCTGTCGTGCTGCATGCCGGCATGCGCCGGCCGGCCTCGCGCCTTGACGGTGATGAAACCCGTACCCTTGCGCGCGGTCACGCAGCGCCCTCCGTCCGCGCGCGCCGGTTCGCACACCAATGCGTAACGTGAACGCCGCGCGAACTCCTCGATCCGCTCACGTGAACGATGGCTACCCGTCTCTTCGTCCGGCAGTATCACCAGATCCACCGGCAAGGCGCTGCCGCCCAGGCGCTGAACCTGCGCCAGTCCTGTCAGCGCCAGGCAGATACCCGCCTTCATGTCATAGATGCCCGGTCCGTAAAGCTTGTCGCCCTCCATGCGAAAGGGATTCTTCTCGAGGATGCCGACCGGATGCACGGTATCGTAATGGCCCAGCACCAGAATGCCTGGCCGTTCATCGCCAGCGCTCCGGTTATGAATATGCACCAGCGGCGCGCCGTCTGTGGACAGCGGCTGCGTCAGCGCGGCCAGGCCCAGGCGCTCGGCGTCCTGGACGATGAGCTTCGCCATGCCGTCCAAGGCCTCGTCGCTGTGCGACGGCGATTCGAAACGCACCCAGCGCTCTATCATGGGCAGCAGTTGCCGGCTGAGATCCTGTGCGATGTCGGAATTATCTTGCGTCATGTTTTCGGGTCGGTTCATGGCCTGTGTCTTTATCGTCGATGAATTGGCTGGACCCCAGTCAAGGCTGGAGGTTGAGGTGGCAGGCAGCCTGGTGCCCCGGCGCGATTTCGCGCAGCTCGGGCGCCTGCCGGCGGCAGATATCCATGGCGTGCGGGCAGCGCGGATGAAAGGTGCAGCCCGGGGGCGGGGCCAGCGGCGAAGGGATCTCGCCCTTGATGGGAACGAAGCTTCGCCGGCGGCGCTGCACGTCGGGCATCTCGCCCAGCAGCGCTTGCGTATAGGGATGAACGGCATGGCCGTAGATGTCGCGGGTCGGCGCGATCTCGACGATGCGGCCCAGATACATGATGGCCACCCTGTCCGAGATATGGCGCACCACGCCCAGATCGTGGCTGATGAACAGATAGGTAAACCCGTGCCGGTCGCGCAGGTCCATGAACAGGTTGATCACCTGCGCCTGTATCGATACGTCCAGCGCCGCCACGGGTTCGTCGCACACCAGGAAGGCCGGCTGCACCATGAGGGCGCGCGCGATGCCGATGCGCTGGCGCTGCCCGCCGGAAATCTGATGCGGCAGCCTGTCGCTGTACTCCGGATCCAGGCCGACTTCCAGCAAGGCCTGGGCGACACGGCCCGCGATCTGCTCGCGTGGAGCCAGCTTGTGCACATGCAGCGCCTCGGCCAGAATCTGCTTCAGTTTCTGCTTGGGATTGAGCGAGGCCTGGGGATCCTGGAAGATCATCTGCACGCCCAGCGTGTAGTCGCGCTTGCGCGCGCCGCGCAAGCCGGCGGTGTCCTCGCCGTTGAACATTATTCCGCCCCGGCTGGGCTTGATCAGCCCCGCCACCATGCGGCCCAGCGTAGACTTGCCGCAGCCTGATTCGCCTACCAGGCCCAGCACCTCGCCCCGCCTGATCTCCAGGTCCACCCCATTGACGGCGTGCACGGTGGGAGGCTCCATGTTACGGCCCGCAAGGCTCAACAGGCGCTGGGCCAGGTCGGGCTTGCTGCTGAACTGCTTGTACAGGCCTCGCAGCGCAATGACCGGGGACTCGGTGGCATCGCCGGCAGGCTGCGCCGGGACGCGTTGAGATGTGATCATGCCGCTCATGCCGCAAGCTCCAGTATCGGAAAATGACAGCGGTACTGCCGTTCACCCCGCCGCTCGATATCAGGCGCCTGATGCGCACAGACCTCGGCGCTCCTGGAACAGCGCGGGCGGAACGGACAGCCGGTTTCACGCCCTGTCAGGGTCGGCGCCATGCCGTCGATCTGGGCCAGCCTGCTGCCTGGCGCGGCCTGGCCGGGCATGGAGTCCAGCAGGCCGCGCGTATACGGATGCACGGGATGGGACAGCACCTGCTCGACCGTGCCGTACTCCACGATGCGTCCCGCATACATGACCGCCACCTTGTCGGCGAGCTCGGCCACCACGCCCAGATCGTGCGTGATCCAGATCAGGGCCGTATTCTGCTCGGCGCACAGCTTCTGCATCTCGAAGAGGATTTGCGCCTGTATGGTCACGTCCAGGGCCGTGGTCGGCTCATCCGCAATGATCAGATCCGGTCTGTTCAGCATGGCGATGGCAATGGCCACGCGCTGCCGCATGCCGCCGGAGAATTCGTGCGGGTAGTTGTCCAGGCGACTCTCGGGCGAAGGTATGCCCACTTGCGTCAGCGCCTGCACGCAGCGCTCGCGTATCTGCGTCTTGCCTGCCGCCGGATCATGGGTGTAGATGGCCTCGGCCATCTGTTCGCCGACCTTCAGCACGGGGTTCAGTGTCATCAGCGGATCCTGGAAGATCATGGCGATGCGGTTGCCGCGCAGGGTGCGCAATTGCGCCTCGTCCAGCCCGCGCAGCTCCATGCCGTCAAAGCGTACCGAACCCGCCACCACCTCGCCGGGCGGATCGATCAGGCCCACCAGCGAAAACCCGGTCACCGACTTGCCGGATCCCGACTCGCCCACCAGGCCCAGTATCTCGCCGCGGCCGACCGTCAGGTCGACGCCGTCGACCGCCAGCCATGCTCCGGCTTCGGTGTGGAAGGCGGTTTGCAGGCCCCGCACCTCCAGTAATGCTTGTGTAGAGTCCATTATCGTCGTGGGTCCAGACTGTCTCGCAGGCGGTCGCCGGCGATATTGATGGAAAGAATGAGCAAGAGCAGCGCGACGCCCGGGAAAATACTGATCCAGTAATCGCCCGAGAGCAGATACTCGAAGCCGCTGGCGATCAGCAGGCCCAGCGAGGGCTCGGTCACGGGAACCCCCACGCCCAGGAAGGACAGTGTCGCTTCCAGCGTGATGGCCGTGGCGATCTGTATGGTGGCGAACACCATGATGGGGCCGATGCAGTTGGGCATGAGGTGCAGCAGCATGATGCGCCACGCCGGGAAGCCCAGGTTCTGCGCGGCCTCGATGTATTCCTTGCGGCGCTCCTGCAAGGCGCGGCCGCGCATGATGCGCGCGTAGTGCGCCCATTGGACCACCACCAGCGCCACGATGACTTTGTCGATGCCGCGCCCCAGCACCGCCAGCAGCACCAGCGCCACCAATATGGTCGGAAAGCCAAGGATGAAGTCCACCGCACGCATCACCAGCGTGTCGACCCAGCCGCCCCGATAGGCCGCCGCCAGGCCCAGTGTCACGCCGATAGCCACGGAAATCAGCACCGCGCCCAGTCCGACGAAGAGGCTGATGCGCAGGCCGTAGAGAATGGCGCTGAGCATATCGCGTCCCTGCGCGTCCGTGCCCATCCAGTAGGTCATGGTCTCGTCGAAGTTGGTGGCGCCCGGCGGCAGGCGCCCGTCCATGATGTCCAGGGCCATCAGGTCGTAGGGATTCTGCGGCGCGAAGAACGGCAGTATCACGACGGCCAGGATCAGCAGCCCCAGGGCCAGCAGCGACTTCCTGGCCGATGGGCGGGAACGCAGCTTGCGCAGGATCTTCGCGCGGGCCGGCGTTTCAAGCAGGGGCGCCACATGGGAAGGAGCCGGGCCTGAAGGCGACGCGGCAGCCGCGGGAAGCGCCGGCGGCGCAGCGGCGGACGGCTCACCCGGCATCACCGCCCTTTTGGAAGAAAGAAAGGAAAAAAACATATCAGGCCCGCGCCTCCACGAGCTGCACGCGCGGATCCAGCACGGCATACAGAAGATCGACCACCAGATTGATGATCACGAACAACAGGGTCACCAGCATCACGTAGGCGACGATGACCGGGCGATCGAGCTTGTACACGCTGTCGATCAGCAACTTGCCCATGCCCGGCCACGAGAACACGGTTTCGGTAATGGTGGAATAGGCGATCAGGGTGCCGAACTCCATGCCGATCACGGTGACGACGGGAATCAGGATGTTGCGCAGGATGTGGCGGCGCACGATGCGGCCCGGCTTCACGCCCTTGGCGCGTGCGAAGCGCACGTAGTCCTGGCTTTGCGCCTCGCTGACGCCGGTGGCCGTCATGCGCAGGACCAGTGCGATGTTGGCGATGGCCAGATTGACCGCCGGCAGCGCGATGTGCCGCCAGCCCTCGGCGCTGAAGATGCTGAGCGGAACGCCCAGGAACTCCACGGTGGGCCCGCGGCCCGATGCCGGCAGCCAGCCCAGCCACACGGCGAAAAACAGGATGAAGACCATCCCCTGCCAGAAATTGGGCACGGAAAAACCGAAGATGGAGCCGGCCATGATGCCCTGACCCAGCCAGCGGTCCCTGTACAGCCCGGCGATGAGGCCCAGGGAAATGCCGATGACACAGGTCAACGTGATGGCCACGATGACCAGTTCCAGCGTGGCGGGAAAGCGTTGCAATATCAATTCCACGGCCGGCATGCCATGCACGAAGGAATTGCCCAGGTCGCCGTGCAGGGCACGCCACAGGAAGACGCCGTACTGCTGCCATAAGGGCAGGTCCAGGCCCAGCCGGGCGATCAGCGCATCACGCTCGGCCTGGGCCACATCGGGGCTGACAAGGAGTTCGATGGGATCCCCGATCGCGTACACGGCGCAAAACACCACCACCGATACGGCCAGGACGACCAGCAGGCTTTGCAGCAACCTGCGCACAATGAACAGAGTCAAAATCTTGCTCCTTTGTCAGACCCGGACCGGCTTACTTGGCCGGCTTGGCGGCGGTGGCCATGGTGCGCTGGTCGGCGCGGCCCTCATAGGAGATGCCCTTGCGGAATGCCCACACGCCGCTTTCCCAGTGCAGCGGAATATGAGGCATGTCGGCCAGCGCGATCTTCACGGCCTGCTGCAGCAGCTGGCTGCGCTTGCCGTCGTCCAGGGTTCCCATGGCGTCGAAATACAGCTTGTCCAGCTCGGGGTTGGAATAGCGGCCATAGTTGCTGCTGCCCACACCGCGGTCCTTGTTGTTGGTGGCCACCCAATACTGCAGGAAGTTGCCGGCCTCGCCGGTCTCCTGGCCCCAGCCGCCCAGGGCTGCGCTCATTTCCCGCTTGGCCCGCTTGGGGAAGTACACCGAACTGGTCATGGTGTCGACCTGGGTCTTGATGCCGATGCGGCTAAGGTACTGCGCCACGGCCTGCGTGACCTGCGCATCATTGATGTAGCGGTCGTTGGTGGCCGACAGCGTCAGCTCGAAACCATCGGGATAGCCGGCTTCGGCCAGCAGCGCCTTGGCCTTCTTTGGGTTGTATTCCAGCGCGGGGGCCTGATCGATGGCGCCGAACATGCCGGCGGGGATGAACTGGTTGGCGGGCATGGCCACGCCGTCCATGATGCGTTCCACGATGGTCTTGCGGTCGATCGCCAGCGACATCGCCTGGCGAACCTTGGCATTCTGCAAGGGGTTGTCGCCCTTGGGCGACTTGACCATCGGGCTCTGCTCGCGGCCGGCATCCAACTGGAAGAACATGATGCGCACCGACGGCTTCACCGTATGGCCGAAGCCGCTCTCCTTGATGCGCTTCAGGTCGCGCGCGGCGGGGTTCTCGATGAGGTCGAAGTCGCCCGCCAGCAGGCCCGTCAGGCGCGGACCGGCGCTGGGCACGGCCGTCATCCGGACTTCCTTCCATGCGGGCTGCTCACCCCAGTACTTTTCATTGCGCTCGAGCACGATGCCCGAACCCTTCACGTAGGATTTCAGCACGTAAGGTCCCGTGCCGATGACGTCCTTTCCGCTGTTGAAATCGTTGACGGCGGGCCACGGAGACGTCACGCCGCAACCTTCCTTGGGCGTATAGGTCAGCGTGTCGTGCTTGACGATGCCGCTCCAGATCATGGGTATGCGGGCCAGTTCATTGGGCAGGACCGGCTGCGGCGCCGCCGTCTTCAGCAGCACGGTGCGTTCATCCGGAGTCTCGACGGACACGATGCGGCGCACGGTATTGGTGCCGCCGCTGCCTATGCCGGTTTCATTGTTCAGGATGCGACAGAAGCTGAACACCACGTCCTGCGCGGTGAAGGGCTCGCCATTCGAAAACCTGGCCTTCTCGTCCAGCTTGAACGTCCAGGTGGTGTCGTCGGTGGCTTCCCAGGACTTGGCCAGCGCCGGCTGGAGCTTCTGGTCGGCGTCCATCGCGACCAGCGGCTGGAAGATGTGATAGATCAGCGCCTCGTTCGGCGTGGTCTGGTGATAATGCGGATCCACCGCCGTGGGCTCGGAGGCCAGGCCTATCTTCAGCGTCTGGGCCTGCGACAGGCCAGCGAATGCGCAAGCCAGGGCGACAGCGATTGTTTTGATCGTGGGGTTTACCGTCGGCATTCTGTAATTCCTTTAGGTTTGTCTCTGAATCGACGCGGAACGAACGTTCGATACCGCGTTGTGCATGCGCCGCAAGATCGCCTGCTCAATGGGGGCAGCGGCTGCCATCGCGTGCATTACGCCTTTCGACGAAGCGGCCATTCTAGCCATTCAGAGCTTTCTATACAATTAGAATAAATCGAGAACTTTTTGCTTAAATTAGAATATAAAACAAGGGTTAACCCTTATCATTATCCGTCATATTTCTTAAACAACCTTTGAAGGCAAGCCGTATCAATGCAAAGCCTGGCCACCAAATACTTTTATGAAGTCGCTTTGAAAGGCAGCCTTACGGCCGCATCGGACTCTTTACATGTTGCCGTATCTGCGATAAGCCGACAGATCACGGGCCTGGAGGAAGAGGTGGGAGCCAGCCTTTTCACGCGCAGCGCCCGAGGAATGGTTCTTACAGAAGCGGGCCAGATCCTGCTGAGGCATGTCAGACGATCCGTGCTCGAGGCAAGCGCCGTACTCGAATCCATCGCCGCCCTGCAAGGCGGCGAACAGAACCCAATACGGATATCCTGCACCCAGGGCCTGGCCAATGAGCTCGTCCCCTCGGCGCTGGCCGCATTCAGCCGTCAACTGCCCTCGGTTCGATTCCGTATCTGGGTGGATAGCGCAAAGCCCGCGACACAGCGCGTGGAGGCGGGCGAAGTCGACATGGCCCTGACTTTCAGCATTACGCCCAACGCCAGCGATAGCGGAGTGAAGGTTCTGTATGCCCGGCCTGCCCCCGCCCTGGCCGTCATGTCGCGGGATCATCCCTTGTCACGCAGGCGCCGGCTGGACATTCGCGATCTGTCCGGCTATCCCATTGCCTTGACCGATGAACTGTCGTCCACGTACAAGCTTTATCAACTGGCGTCCAACATGACCGACACGTGGGTGGAGCCTCAGGTCTACAGCAACTACGCCGAAGCCCTGCATGCCTATGTGCGCGAAAGTCAGGCCATACTGTTTGCAAGCTATGTATCGATCGCCGAACGCCTGAAACCAGGCAGACTGGTGGCCGTTCCCCTGAAGAATCCCGAGATGCATGCCCGGACCGTACAGGTCCAGGTGATGCGCGGCCGGATACTGCCCGACACCATCGAACAATTCTCCAGATTCATCATCCACCGCCTGGACGAACTGGTGCGGCGGGCGCCCGGCCAGGGCCATTGATGCCTGGCTGCCGCCAGGCGGCCAGCCCGCCATGAAGGCCAGGGCCGTCTAGAAGAAGTCGAGCCGGCCCAAGGCCGGAAGCTCGTCGAGCATCAGCAGCAGCTTGTGGCGGCGCCCGGAGCCATCGAGCGACTCGGTGAGCCGTCGCTAGATCTGGTTGAAGATCAAGCCGGATCAAGGGCTTTATGCGGCTTATGTCCGAAGACGGCACCGCCGGGATACTCGGTGACGATGGCGATCCCCAAAGGCTGAAGCGCGCGAATGTAGGACTGTTTCAGCGATTGCGCAGCGCGTATACCAATATGGTCGAACATGGCGGAGACCTTCAGGATTCAGTCGGGGAACTTTTCGACATGAGTTTCGCCACGACGGCCGAAATAGGAGACGTGCCGGCCTGCAATCCACACTGTGTAGCCGATGCAGCCCGCCTCGCTGCTCAAGCGCTTGAACTCTGGGTACCTCACCTCGCCCCGCTGCGAGCCGCGAATCGCTGCCTGCAGAGCGTGCGCGTCAAAGTTGTCGGCGATGACGATGTCCGGCATGTCCAGTGGAACATCCAGTGTTTGGCCATCAGGGAGGTAGTAGACGATACGATGGGCGCGGTAATCGGCGAGGTAGGATTCGACGCCTGCGGTCACCAATTGACCGATGACTTGGCCGAAGTGGATGCGTCCTTCTACGGAGGCCTGTACGGTTTCACGAATGATGGATTGAGTGGACTCGTTCATGGAAGGCTCCTGTGTATGAAACGAAGAGAACAACGAGGAAAGGCTCAGGTCACCGGAACCTGCTGGAGCCGGTGGTGCACCACCAAGGTCTCCAGGAGGTCTCGGAGCACCTTGCGCTGATCCGCCGGTAGATGCCCGAAGAAATGCGCATCGTTCTGGTCTGCCAAGATAGACAGTTTGGGCACTAAGGCCTGGCCCTCGCGTGTCAGGCTGAGCACCTGCTCACGCTGCGCGTTTTCGGCCAGTCGCCGCTGCGCCAATCCCTTTTCTTCCAATCGACTGACGATCTTGGAGGCCCCCCCCTTGGTCATGCCAAGACGCTGGATGAGTTCAGCATGGCTCGTTTCGGCCTGCTCGAATAAAGCACGCAAAGCGACCCACTCTGTCACTGAAGTGCCTTGGTCTTCCAGCAATTGCTGGAAGCGACGGGAGACGTGATTTGAGACAAAACGAAGCCAGTAGCCGAGATGGTCCTCAAGTTGGCTGGCGTTGTGTTTTTGAGATTCTTTCATATGGGTTTCTGTGGAAACATGAACTATTATAGTTTCCATGGAAACCAACTGTCAAGATAATCGTATTCACAGGCAAGATGGCCCGTAGATCAGCCCCCTGAATTGGCGGGATGGCCGCAAGACCCGCACGCTCCAGGACGGCGGGTTGTTCGCGGAAATCGAGCAGCATCGGGCAGCTGCTCAGCAGATCGGCCTGAAACACGTCACCTCGCCGGTGCGCAGTCCTCAGAGCAATGGCATGGCCGAGAGCTTCGTGAAGACGATCAAGCGCGATTACGTCGCCTTTATGCCCAAGCCCGATGTGCCTACAGTGCTGCAGAATCTGGCGATTGCCTTCGAACACTACAACGAGCACCACCCTCACAATGCACTGAAATATCAATTTCCTAGGGAGTTCAGACAGCAGCAGGAATTATTAATCCAAGGGTGGATCTGGTATCCGGAAATACGGGAGCAAAACCAGTCCGTAAAACCATCTTCGCCGCCCCAAAAACAAAACCCCTCGCTTTGTAGGGCGAGGGGTTTTGAGCAATAAGAGCCTGACGATGACCTACTTTCACAGACGTACGTCCACTATCATCGGCGCGAAGGCGTTTCACGGTCCTGTTCGGGATGGGAAGGAGTGGGACCACCTTGCTATGGTCGTCAAGCGTAACCGGGTGTCATCGCCGCGTTGGGGCGGCGATAACGAATCTGGGAAGAAGCACCGCGCCGGTGGACCCACCGGGGTGTAATGTTTGGTGTGTGGCGGCGTACGGGCCGCGATGGGGTTGCGTACCGGTCAACCCACGGTACGACTTTTCATTTGTTTGAACGGCACTTGAACACGTACAACCTACAAGGTTATAGGATCAAGCCGCACGGGCAATTAGTACTGGTTAGCTACACGCATTACTGCGCTTCCACACCCAGCCTATCAACGTCCTGGTCTCGAACGACCCTTCAGGGGGGTCTAGCCCCCGGGATACCTAATCTTCAGACGAGTTTCCCGCTTAGATGCCTTCAGCGGTTATCTCTTCCGTACATAGCTACTCGGCAATGCCATTGGCATGACAACCGATACACCAGCGGTACGTCCACTCCGGTCCTCTCGTACTAGGAGCAGGCTCCGTCAAGTATCCAACGCCCACGGCAGATAGGGACCAAACTGTCTCACGACGTTTTAAACCCAGCTCACGTACCTCTTTAAATGGCGAACAGCCATACCCTTGGGACCGGCTACAGCCCCAGGATGAGATGAGCCGACATCGAGGTGCCAAACACCGCCGTCGATATGAACTCTTGGGCGGTATCAGCCTGTTATCCCCAGAGTACCTTTTATCCGTTGAGCGATGGCCCTTCCATTCAGAACCACCGGATCACTATGTCCTGCTTTCGCACCTGTTCGACGTGTCAGTCTCACAGTCAAGCACGCTTATGCCATTGCACTATCAGCACGATTTCCGACCGTACCTAGCGTACCTTCGAACTCCTCCGTTACACTTTAGGAGGAGACCGCCCCAGTCAAACTGCCCACCATGCACTGTCCCCAACCCGGATAACGGGCCAAGGTTAGAACCGCAAACAAACCAGGGTGGTATTTCAAGGATGGCTCCATAAGCTCTGGCGAGCCTACTTCAACGCCTCCCACCTATCCTACACAGGCCGGTTCACAGTCCAATGCAAAGCTACAGTAAAGGTTCATGGGGTCTTTCCGTCTAGCCGCGGGTAGATTGCATCATCACAAACACTTCAACTTCGCTGAGTCTCAGGAGGAGACAGTGTGGCCATCGTTACGCCATTCGTGCAGGTCGGAACTTACCCGACAAGGAATTTCGCTACCTTAGGACCGTTATAGTTACGGCCGCCGTTTACCGGGGCTTCGATCAAGAGCTTGCACCCCATCACTTAACCTTCCGGCACCGGGCAGGCGTCACACCCTATACGTCCACTTTCGTGTTAGCAGAGTGCTGTGTTTTTAATAAACAGTCGCAGCCACCGATTCTCTGTGACCCCGTCATGCTCGGCGCGCAGGCGCTTCACACTACCAGGGTATACCTTCTCCCGAAGTTACGGTATCAATTTGCCGAGTTCCTTCTCCTGAGTTCTCTCAAGCGCCTTGGAATATTCATCCCGTCCACCTGTGTCGGTTTGCGGTACGGTCTCGTGAGACTGAAGCTTAGAGGCTTTTCTTGGAACTGCTTCCGATCAGTTTAGGACCGAAGTCCTATTCAGCCACACCCTTGAATTACGCGCCCGGATTTACCTAAGCGCCTTCTATGATGCAGCAACGGGGACATCCAACACCCCGATGACCTTGCAGCAATCCGTCCCCCCATCGCATCTCACGACGGTGCTGGAATATTAACCAGCTTCCCATCAGCTACGCATCTCTGCCTCGCCTTAGGGGCCGACTCACCCTGCGCCGATGAACGTTGCGCAGGAAACCTTGGACTTACGGCGAGGGGGCTTTTCACCCCCTTTATCGCTACTCATGTCAGCATTCGCACTTCTGATACCTCCAGCAGACTTTACAATCTGCCTTCACAGGCTTACAGAACGCTCTCCTACCGCGTATATCAACGATATACACCCGCAGCTTCGGTCTATGGCTTAGCCCCGTTACATCTTCCGCGCAGGACGACTCGATCAGTGAGCTATTACGCTTTCTTTAAAGGATGGCTGCTTCTAAGCCAACCTCCTGACTGTCTATGCCTTCCCACTTCGTTTCCCACTTAGCCATAGTTTGGGACCTTAGCTGGCGGTCTGGGTTGTTTCCCTCTTGAGTCCGGACGTTAGCACCCGGTGCTCTGTCTCCCACGCTGCTACTTGCCGGTATTCGGAGTTTGCCATAGGTTGGTAAGTCGCCATGACCCCCTAGCTATAACAGTGCTCTACCCCCGGCAGTAATACGTGAGGCACTACCTAAATAGTTTTCGGAGAGAACCAGCTATTTCCAGGCTTGTTTAGCCTTTCACCCCTATCCACAGCTCATCCCCTAATTTTTCAACATTAGTGGGTTCGGTCCTCCAGCACGTGTTACCGTGCCTTCAACCTGGCCATGGATAGATCGCCTGGTTTCGGGTCTACACCCAGCGACTAAATCGCCCTATTCGGACTCGCTTTCGCTACGCCTTCCCTATTCGGTTAAGCTTGCCACTGAATGTAAGTCGCTGACCCATTATACAAAAGGTACGCAGTCACGGGACGAGCCCGCTCCTACTGTTTGTATGCACACGGTTTCAGGATCTATTTCACTCCCCTTCCGGGGTTCTTTTCGCCTTTCCCTCACGGTACTGGTTCACTATCGGTCGATCACGAGTATTTAGCCTTGGAGGATGGTCCCCCCATCTTCAGACAGGATTTCACGTGTCCCGCCCTACTTGTCTGACGCCTAGTTCCACCGCCTGGGTTTCGTCTACAGGGCTATCACCTGCTATGGCCGCGCTTTCCATCGCGTTCGACTACCCAGACGGCTAAAACGTCAAGGCTGTTCCGAGTTCGCTCGCCGCTACTATCGGAATCTCGGTTGATTTCTTTTCCTCGAGCTACTGAGATGTTTCAGTTCACCCGGTTCGCTTCCACTGGCCTATGTATTCAGCCAGGGATACCCTCTTGCGAGGGTGGGTTTCCCCATTCGGACATCGGCGGATCAAAGCTTGTTTGCCAGCTCCCCGCCGCATTTCGCAGGCTACCACGTCCTTCATCGCCTGTGATCGCCAAGGCATCCACCATGTGCACTTAGTCGCTTGATCCTATAACGTTATAGGTTATAGAAACACTTGAGTATGCGTGTTTGTGCCGTTCATCATTTTCAAAGGCCGTATCCTTTCGAATACGTATTTTTGAGAACTATTTGAACAAAATTGTTTAATGCAATCACAACCCGTACTTACGTGTCGCCTGCCTAGGTAATAGCGCAGACGCACACCATAATTACTTCGTTGTGCTTCTTCCAGATTGTTAAAGAACGAGTAATACCATTTAAACCATTAAATCCGTAGATTTAACGAGCAGCGTTTTAGCCCAAACCGGCCTAAAACCCTCTTCGTTAACCCCACTACCCAGCCGACAAGCGCCTTTGCACCCTTCACCGTACTCTCACGCGCTGCGCCTTTGCTTTTACATTAAAAGGCGTTGGTGGAGGATGACGGGATCGAACCGACGACCCCCTGCTTGCAAAGCAGGTGCTCTCCCAGCTGAGCTAATCCCCCGCAGCGATAAAATCGTACTGGTGGGTCAAGTTGGAATCGAACCAACGACCCCCGCCTTATCAAGACGGTGCTCTAACCGACTGAG
Organism: Pollutimonas sp. M17; assembly: GCF_025836975.1. Classification (NCBI taxonomy): domain Bacteria; kingdom Pseudomonadati; phylum Pseudomonadota; class Betaproteobacteria; order Burkholderiales; family Alcaligenaceae; genus Pollutimonas; species Pollutimonas sp. M17. Next base: position 2,454,645 of record NZ_CP107548.1, read on the forward strand.
CTACTGACCCAGTGTGCGCCCCAAGCAACTGGCTTGGCACGTAACCTTGTCGTGGCTTACTCTTTCTAATCAAACAGCCAATAAGTGTGGACGCTTTCGCTTCGTGTGCGTCGCTCTGAAAGGAGGTGATCCAGCCGCACCTTCCGATACGGCTACCTTGTTACGACTTCACCCCAGTCATGAATCCTACCGTGGTAATCGCCCTCCTTGCGGTTAGGCTAACTACTTCTGGTAAAACCCACTCCCATGGTGTGACGGGCGGTGTGTACAAGACCCGGGAACGTATTCACCGCGACATGCTGATCCGCGATTACTAGCGATTCCGACTTCATGCAGGCGAGTTGCAGCCTGCAATCCGGACTACGATCGGGTTTCTGGGATTGGCTCCCCCTCGCGGGTTGGCGACCCTCTGTCCCGACCATTGTATGACGTGTGAAGCCCTACCCATAAGGGCCATGAGGACTTGACGTCATCCCCACCTTCCTCCGGTTTGTCACCGGCAGTCTCATTAGAGTGCCCTTTCGTAGCAACTAATGACAAGGGTTGCGCTCGTTGCGGGACTTAACCCAACATCTCACGACACGAGCTGACGACAGCCATGCAGCACCTGTGTTCCGGTTCTCTTGCGAGCACTGCCAAATCTCTTCGGCATTCCAGACATGTCAAGGGTAGGTAAGGTTTTTCGCGTTGCATCGAATTAATCCACATCATCCACCGCTTGTGCGGGTCCCCGTCAATTCCTTTGAGTTTTAATCTTGCGACCGTACTCCCCAGGCGGTCAACTTCACGCGTTAGCTGCGCTACTAAGGCCCGAAGGCCCCAACAGCTAGTTGACATCGTTTAGGGCGTGGACTACCAGGGTATCTAATCCTGTTTGCTCCCCACGCTTTCGTGCATGAGCGTCAGTATTATCCCAGGGGGCTGCCTTCGCCATCGGTATTCCTCCACATCTCTACGCATTTCACTGCTACACGTGGAATTCTACCCCCCTCTGACATACTCTAGCTCGGCAGTTAAAAATGCAGTTCCAAAGTTAAGCTCTGGGATTTCACATCTTTCTTTCCGAACCGCCTGCGCACGCTTTACGCCCAGTAATTCCGATTAACGCTTGCACCCTACGTATTACCGCGGCTGCTGGCACGTAGTTAGCCGGTGCTTATTCTGCAGGTACCGTCAGTGACACCCGGTATTAGCCGGTGCCGTTTCTTCCCTGCCAAAAGTGCTTTACAACCCGAAGGCCTTCATCGCACACGCGGGATGGCTGGATCAGGGTTGCCCCCATTGTCCAAAATTCCCCACTGCTGCCTCCCGTAGGAGTCTGGGCCGTGTCTCAGTCCCAGTGTGGCTGGTCGTCCTCTCAAACCAGCTACAGATCGTTGCCTTGGTAGGCCTTTACCCCACCAACTAGCTAATCTGATATCGGCCGCTCCAATAGTGAGAGGTCTTGCGATCCCCCCCTTTCCCCCGTAGGGCGTATGCGGTATTAGCCACGCTTTCGCGTAGTTATCCCCCGCTACTGGGCACGTTCCGATATATTACTCACCCGTTCGCCACTCGCCGCCAGAACCGAAGTTCCGCGCTGCCGTTCGACTTGCATGTGTAAAGCATCCCGCTAGCGTTCAATCTGAGCCAGGATCAAACTCTTCAGTTCAATCTCTGTATAAATCGTAATTTCCATCCTGCCCAAAGGGCAAGTGGTCATACGTCGCGTTTCGCTCAAAGAAAAAGACAAGATTTTAATTACTTAAAACCTTACTTCTTCATTTGTGCGAGCACTTGATATAAATTTGGCGAGCCTTTCGTGAGAAAGGTTGCACACTCATGCCAAGCGCCCACACTTATCGGCTGTTAAATTGTTAAAGAGCGTTTACTGCCCGGCCCCGCCCATTGGCAGGTGACCGTTACCGCTAAATTCCGTACCACCCTGACCCGCGCTGCACCCGGTGTTTGCGACCGGTGCGTTGCTGTGTCAGCAGCAGAGAAACGAGATTATGAAGCAGTTTTTTAAGCTTGTCAAGTCGGGGTTCGTCGCGTTGGCCTCAAAGCCTAAACCGCCAAACCGCCAAACCGCCAAACCGCCACTTGGGACAGCTACTGCCTCGCACTCGCGCCGCGCCTCCGAACCCGTTTGGGTCACTGCGGCCAAGCCCGTAAGCTTACCACAGTTCGATGCGCCGCATCCCTGCGCTTCGCCGCGCACCGCCCACAAAAAAGCCCGTAACTTCAAGGACTTGGATCGTTTGCGTCGCTAGGGAAAACCCTAGTGCGTGTGCTGCGAAGAACAGAACTATAGCACAGCTTTTTGAGCCCATGCAAATCGAAACCGGCCAAATTCCCTCAAAATCCCCGCCCCCACCCGCACCCCTGCGCCAAGCCCTTGAAATACCAGTGCAATCTTTTTTTAAGAAAATGGAAATAATTTTGGCCGTCTGCTGAAAACCAGGCAAAAGGGAATGAAGGCGGGTTGAAATTAGCGTTGGCTCCCTCGATCCCGGCGATTGACTCAGCGCGCTTTATGCACCAGGGCGCTGCTTCTTGGTGTGCGCATTCGTGTGGCCACGGGCGCCCGCTACACAAAGCAATGCATGCGCTCCCTTTCTACTCTCTCTATCTATATAGATATGTTTTCACCCAAGGTGGCTCATGGTGCTCCGCGCTGCATCGAAGGCCGCGCCTTGAACGTCCCGGCCATGCGAAAGCCATGCATGAGGCCGCCGCGGATTTAATTTATCTTTGGACCGGACACGCAAGCGCGGAATCCGCCATACTCTCTTTATAGACGGCAGGCATAGAATTCAATCTATCCTCTCATACAGACAACCGCCCACGAGCATCCATGACCGAAGACATACTTATAAACGTCACTCCCTTTGAAACACGGGTCGCACTGGTAGAGCAAGGTGCAGTACAAGAACTTCATATGGAACGCAGCATCCAGCGGGGCCATGTCGGCAATCTGTATCTGGGCAAAGTCGTGCGTGTGCTCCCCGGCATGCAAAGCGCCTTTGTGGATATCGGGCTGGACCGCGCGGCCTTCATCCATGTGGCCGACCTCAGGCAGAACCGTACGGAACGCAGCACCGGCGCGGCCGTCACCCCTATAGAAAAGCTGCTGTTCGAAGGCCAGTCGCTGATGGTCCAAGTGATCAAGGATCCGCTGGGCACCAAAGGAGCGCGGCTATCCACGCAAATCAGCATCGCCGGGCGCATGCTGGTCTATCTGCCCTATGACCCTCATGTGGGCATTTCGCAGAAGATCGAATCGGAAGAAGATCGCATCTCCCTGCGGGAGAGGGTGCTGCGATTCAGGGGAGACGACAAGGGCGGATTCATTGTCCGCACCCAGGCCGAGGGCGCCACCGATGAGGAGCTGCAGGCGGATCACTCTTATCTGCGCACGTTGTGGAACAGCATCCAGGAGAAAGCCAAGAGCCAGCCCACGCCATCGGTGCTGTATACCGATCTGACCCTGGCCCAGCGCGTGCTTCGCGACATGGTGGGGCCGAACACCGGAACCATACAGGTGGATTCGCGCAGCACCACGCAGCAGCTGCTGGATTGGGCCAAGACCTACACACCCTCGGTGCTGGGCCGGATCAAGCACTATAGCGGCGAGCGGCCCCTGTTCGATACCGCCAACGTCGACGAGGAGATCGCGCGCGCGCTGTCGCGCCGGGTGGACCTCAAATCGGGCGGCTACCTGATCATCGATCAGACCGAAGCCCTGACCACAGTCGACGTGAACACCGGCGGCTTCGTGGGTGGACGCAATTTCGACGACACCATATTCAAGACCAACCTGGAAGCCGCCGTGGCCCTGGCGCGCCAGCTGCGCCTGCGCAACTTGGGCGGCATCATCATCCTTGACTTCATCGACATGGACGACACGGAGCACCGCAGTTCCGTGCTCGCCGAACTGAACAAGGCCCTGAGCAAGGATCGCACCCGCATGACGGTCAGCGGATTCAGCCAGCTGGGCCTGGTCGAGATGACCCGCAAGCGCACGCGCGATTCGCTGGCGCATCAGTTATGCGAGCCCTGCCCCACTTGCCAGTCGCGCGGCAATGTCCGCACGCCGCGCACCCTATGCTACGAAATACTGCGCGAGATATTGCGTGAGTCGCGCCAGTTCAATCCCAAGGAGTTCCGCATCCTGGCCTCGCAGGCCATCGTGGATCTGTTCCTGGAAGAAGAAAGCGCCCATTTGGCCATGCTGGGCGACTTCATCGGCAAGCCCGTATCGCTGGAAGTGGAAAGCCAATATTCACAGGAGCAATACGACATCGTTCTGATCTGATCGATGGGGTATGCTTACCGGCTTTCTTCAGCAAGCGCCGGATGGAGGCGCAAAGACCACGCATGTCGGAAATCAGTATTCTTCTGTTGTTTGCAGCGGCCTTCGGCGCCAGCGCGCTGGGCGGCGTGCTTGGCATGGCGAGCGGCATCTTCATCGTACCGATACTCACGCTGTTCTTTGGCCTGGAAATCCGGATCGCCATCGCCGCGAGCATTGTGTCGGTCATCGCATGTTCTTGCGCAAGCGCGGCCCCTTTCCTGAAGGCGGGACTGACGAATATCCGCCTTGCCATCGTTCTGGAAACAGCCACTGCGATGGGCGCGCTCACGGGGGTCTTCTTTATCGGCCTGATTCCTGAATCCTACCTCTATGGCCTGTTCGCCGTCATTCTGGCCGTATCGGCCAGGCAAATGCTGGCACGGCGGCGCGAGAAGACGATCACCAGCGAGCCCGACCCGCGAAGCTGGGCGGCCTTGCTAAGGCTGGATTCCGATTTTCCCGACAAAACGCCCGGCCGCTCGATCGCCTACCAGGTCGGCCATGTCCCGCTGGGCTTGATCCTGATGTACGGAGCCGGACTGCTGTCCGCCTTGCTTGGCATCGGCTCCGGAGTGCTGAAGATTCCCGCCATGGATGCCGCCCTGCGCCTGCCCATCAAGGTTTCATCGGCCACCTCGAACTTCATGATCGGCGTTACCGCCTCGGCCAGCGCCGTGGCCTATTTCATAAGCGGCGATATCGATGTGGACATCGCCGCCCCCGTGGCCTTGGGCTCCGTCCTGGGCGCATTCGCCGGCGCCCGGCTTTTGTTGCGCATTCCGGCCGAGCGGCTCCGCCTCTTCTTCGTGCTGGTGTTGTCCTTGCTGGCGATTCAGATGCTGATGAGCAGCGTCGGCATAGAACTGCCCGGAGGCCTATCATGAAGAACAATGCAGACATCCGCCAACGCAGGGACCGGATGATCGCCGGTCTGCTGAGGTGGGGAACGTGGTTCGCCTCCATGCTGATCGCGATGGGCATGCTGATCGGCGTCGCCGGCTACTGGGATGATGCGCCGGGCTATGGAAAGCAGGTGGCTGTCGCGGGAATCGCCGTATTCATCCTTCTTCCCGTAATGCGCGTCGGACTGATGCTGGTCATGTTCCTGCGCGAACGGGACTATGCCTATGCGGTGATTTCGAGTTCGGTCCTGGCGATCATCCTGGCCTCATCGCTGATAGGCCTGTGGTGGAATTGACCGCATGAGGCGCCGCGGCGGCGAAGCCGCGGCCGGCCGCGTGGAAAGTCAGCCGCCTGGCTGGGGGCAGATTTCAGGATGCATGATGGACTGGAACAACTGCTCGATGCGCGCCTTCGTGCCGCTGTCCGCGTAATAGGAATATACCTGGGCCTTGGACCGCTCTTCCGCCATCATGGTGCTCTGGTACTGGGTCAGGTCGACGACAATGGCGTGTTCGTAGGAAGCCGACGGTTCCGGCATTTCCGTAATGGTGGCATAGGCGGTCTGCCGCGGATCCAGGGTGAACTTTGCGGATGCGCCGCAAGCCGCCTGGTGCTTGAACAAGGCCATTTGTATCTTGGGAAACGTCAGGGGTATCGTGCGCTCGCCACGGAAATAAGCGGGTTCGCGCACGTCGCCGATACGCAGTCCCTGCGGAGTGGCGGCGCAGCCGGCCAGTATCGTCACTGCGGCAAGCATTGCCATCGTCTTCATGTAGGTGACTTCCTTTATCGAAATAACGAAAGAGCGCGGCCCAGCCTTGTAAACCCGGCCTTGCTCTCAATCTTCTTCACGGAACTGCATGCGGTATAGCGAAGCATACAGCCCGTTCAACTCCAGCAATTCTTCGTGCCGGCCCTGCTCCACGATTTTTCCGGCATCCATCACGACGATCCGGTCGGCCTTCTGTACGGTCGACAGGCGGTGCGCGATCACCAGCGTGGTGCGCCCCGCCATGAGCAGTTCCAGCGAGGCCTGCACCTGCCGTTCGGATTCATTATCAAGGGCCGAGGTGGCTTCGTCCAGGATGAGGATGGGCGCATTCTTGATCAAGGCGCGCGCAATGGCCAGACGCTGGCGCTGCCCGCCGGACAACTGGCTGGCGTTTTCCCCGACCGGCGTATCCAGCCCCTGCGGCAGGCCGTCGACGAAGTCGAGCAGGTTCGCGGCCTCCAGCGCCTTGCGGATCTCGCCGCGATCGGCTTCGTGCAGGGCGCCATAGCCCACGTTCTCGGCAATGGTTCCGTCGAAAAGCACGACATCCTGGCTGACCAGCGACAGGTGGGCCCGCAGCCCCCGCAGGCTGAGTTCCTTGACGTTCTGGCCATCGATGCACACTTCGCCCCGCATCGGATTGACGAAACGCGGCAACATGTTCACCAGAGTGGTCTTGCCGCTGCCCGAACGTCCCACCAGGGCAACCGTCTGTCCCGGCTCCGCCACGAAGGACACATCGGAAAGCGTATCGGTCTGTGCGTTGGGAAAGCGGTGATAGATGCCGCTGAACTCGACCCGCCCCTTGACCGGCTGCGCCAGGGTTCCGGTGCCGCTGTCATCCTCGGGCTTCTGATCGATGAGCGTGAACACGCTCTCGGCCGAGATCAGCATTCTCTGCATGGCGCTGGCGATGTTCGTCAGCCGCTTCATGGGGTCGAAAATCTGACCCAGCGCCGCCATGAAGGCGGCGAAGCTGCCCACGGTAAGCCCCTGGTTGTTGGCCTGGTACAGGGCGACGGCAATGACCGCGGCCACCGACAAGGCGATGGAGAACTGCGACAGGGGCGACATGGCCGCGTCGGCACTGGCCGCGCGCATGGCAAAGCGCCGCAGGCGGCCGTTCACGTATTCGAAGCGGCCCGATTCGCGCTCATAGCCATCGAACAGCTTGATGACGCGCTGGCCGTCGATGCCTTCGCGCACGACGCGCGTGAGCTCGGCGTTCATGCCTATGGTCTCGCGGTTGATGCGCCGCAGCCGCTTGATGAAAACACGCGCGATCAAGGTCGAGATGGGCAGCATGACCAGCACGATCAAGGTCAGTTGCCACGACATGTACAGCAGCACGCACAACAGCGCCACGACCACCAGCGATTCGCGCACGACAACGGTGATGACCTCGGTCGCCAGACCCGTGACGGTGCCCGCGTCGATGGTGAAGCGGTTCAGCAGGCGCCCGGAGTCGCCCCGCTTGAAATCCTCGTCGGACAGTCCCAGCAGGCGTGAGAACATTTCCTTGCGCAGGCCCAGCAGCATGTTGTTGGCCACCCAGGCCAGCAGATAGGTGCTGGAGTAACTGCACACTCCGCGCAAAAACATCAGGCCCACCACCGCAAGGGGAATCGACCACATGTACGAAGGCCTGGACCCGGAAAAGCCATCGTCCAGCAGGGGCTTCATGATGATGGCCAGCGTGGGCTGGGTGGCCGCTGCGACACTGACGAGAAGGACGGCCGCGATCACCGCTTTCCAGTACACGCCCAGGCGGCTGTAGATGCGGCGCCACAAGTCCAGCTTGACGGGATCCGAAGGTGACGATGCGGCTTCAGTGGCTGACTTCAACAATAAACTCGCTTATATACTATTGGATGAATCATTTTAACGTCCCTTCGCGGGATGCCGATCGTTCAACAGCCATCATACCGCCCAGGCCAGCCCTTCCCGCTCATGACTATGCCCTCCGCCATCTATGTACGTCTTCCCAACTGGATCGGCGATGTCTGCATGAGTCTTCCCAGCCTGCATGCGCTGCTGGACACGCAGTTGCCCGTGGTGGTGTGCGCGCGGCCCTGGGCCAAAGACCTGCTGGCCGGCTACAGGCTGGAAGGCTTCGTCGAGATGAAAGGCCGATGGCGGGAAGACAGGGCCGCCGTCCAGCAGCACAAGAAGAAAGCCCAGCACGCCCATCCGCGCGGGCTGCTGCTGCCCGATTCCCTGTCCAGCGCCATGGTATTCAAGTTTGCGGGCGTGCCCAGCGCCGGATACCGGGACGACGGGCGCAGCCTGATCCTGCGCTGGCCCATCGGCAAGCCGCCGGAACACCTGCATGCCGTGCAATCCTGGCACTACGTGACCGCCCAGGCCCTCAAGCGCTGGAACCTTCCCGTGCGCCCCCTGCCCTCGAACAGGAAGCTGGGCTTGCGCCTTGCCGGCAGGCACGGCACCGAAGCCATGCAGGCCGTGGATGCCGCCGGGCTGGAGCCGGGCCGGTTCATCCTGATCGCCCCCACGGCGACCGGGTTGCACCGCGGGAAGGTGAAGGTGTGGCCGCAGTTCGATGCCCTGACCCGCCGCCTGCAGGAACGCGGCCATGTCGTTGCCATGTGCCCGCCTCCCGCCGAGGCCGAGGCGGCCCGGCGCAATGCGCCGACCGCGGTTTGCCTGCCCCCCTTGAAGCTGGGTGCGTTTGCTACACTCACCCAACTTGCCGCGCTGGTCGTCTGCAATGATTCCGGGGTTTCGCACCTGGCCGCCGCCGCCCATGCCAGGCAGCTGACCTTGTTCGGTGTTACCCAGCGCGAACGCACGGGCCCCTGGTCCGACGTAGCCGTCTGCCTGGGCGCCATGCACGCCTGGCCTACGCTGGAACAGGCGGAACAGCAGGTGCTGGACCTTCTGCCCGAAAACATTGAACGGTAACGCATGACGATTTCGAGCTTCCTGACCAACCTGGTGATACCGCTTAACCTGTGCATTACCCTGCTGCTGATCGCCGCGGTGGTATTCATGCTGCGTTGGCGCAAGACGGCATTCTTCATCGCCGCCGCCGGCTTGGCATGGGCTCTGTTCTGGTCCCTGCCCGCCTCGTCGCTGTGGGCGGGCGGACGCCTGGAGCAGTTGTACCCGCACAGGCCCGTCATGGCGCTGCCCACCGCCCAGGCCATCGTCGTCCTGGGCGGCAGCACGGCCAACGGCCGGCAGAACTGGTTCGAGCCCTATGACAGCAACACGGCATCCGCACGCGTCGATACCGCCGCCGTACTGTACAAAGCGAAGCGGGCGCCGCTCATCATTCTTTCCGGTGCCGCCCTGGAGGGCAGCACCAGCGAGGCCCAGATGATGGCAAGCGCGCTAAGGCAGGAAGATATCCCGGACAGCGCCATGGTGCTGGAGAACCGCAGCTTCACCACCCATGAAAATGCCCTGTACACCACGCAGAAGCTCAAGGAGCGCCATATAGGCCAGGTCCTGCTGGTGACGTCCGCCCTGCACATGCCGCGGGCCATGGCCGTGTTCAGGAAGCAGGGCATCGACGCCATCGCCGCGCCATCGCCGCCCCAGATCGTGGTTCCCGACGACTCCCGATTTTCATTCTGGCAGCCGAATATGCGGGCCCTCTCCGCCAGCCGCTCCATCGTGAAGGAGTACGTGGGACTGCTGGTGTACTGGATTCGAGGCTGGATCTAGCCATGCAATGCCGCCCCGGCTGCGGAGCCTGCTGCATCGCCCCGTCCATCTCTAGCCCCATTCCCGGCATGCCGTCCGGCAAAGCGGCGGGCGTCCGATGCATCCAGTTGGCGGACGATAATCGGTGCCGGATCTTCGGACACCCCGAGAGGCCGGCGGTATGCGCCGGCCTGCAGGCAACTCGGGAAATGTGTGGATCGAACCGCGAACAAGCCATTGCCTGGATAAGCGAGTTGGAACGCGCCACCGCGCCGTAACGGCAAATTGGCATTTGTTCGGTGCTACACTCGGGCGGTCCTGTATGGACGACGACGCGGGTTGTATACGTGCCGCCCGCGGATTAAATCAAGAAACGGGGGCTTCCATGCACTACATCATTCTTATTCTCGCCGCCATGCTGGTGGGCACCGCCATCGGCGCCTTGCTTGTACCGCGCGACAAATCCTTATTTATCGGTTCTCTTGCCGCGATTGCGCTGGGGGCCGTTACCATGGTGACCGGCTCGTGGATTTTCCTGGCGATCGGAACGGCCATCTTCCTGGCGGCGCAGGCCATGCAACGCGACAACCCTCCTGTGCAGGCCTGAGCGCGGGCGGAATCCACATACTCGATCCTTCGGCCTGCCACCCTGAGCCTAACCGCCTGGCTGGCTGTAAATCCCTCGGCGCGGCTGATGCGCCGTAAAGCCACCGCCCCTTTCGGGGCGGTTTTACTTTATGACGCGAACCCCGGTCCATGCGGCATTGGCGGAGGTTTACACGGAGCCGCGCTCTTTGAGTATCTCTTGATACAGCCCCAGGTATTCGCCAGCCACCTCGTTCCAGGTATGCCGGTCCACGACGTCGCTGCCGCCCCGCCGCAAACGGTCGCGCCAGGCCTCATCGCCATCGATGCGCGCAATGAAGCGCGCCAGTTGCTCGTCGTTTTCGGGATGGTCCAGCACCATGGCGTCCTGCCCGTCCTGCACATACTGCGCAAAGCCGCACCAGGGCGCCGGGCTAAGGACGACCGGCAGATCGAAGGACATGGCTTCCAGCGGCGCCATGCCGAAACTGTCGTTCAGCGTGGGATGCACATAGATGTCGGCGACCTGATAGTACGGCGCCACGTCGGCCGTTTCCTCGATCAGCTTGATGCGCTCCGACAAACCCTGGTTTTCGGGCGGCTTGTGTATGAAGTCGCGCGTGGCGGCGTTGCTGCCCACGATCAGCAGCTTGTACCGGGCCGGCAGCCGTGCCAGGGCCTTCAGCACCGTGGGCAGGCCTTTGCGCATGGGATTGCGCGCCACGAGCAAGCATACGCAGTCGTCGGGCGAAAAGCCCAATGCGCCGCGCGCCTGTGGCCTGCCCGCCGGGTCCGGGCTTGCGGTGCGGGATACGCCTGGCGGAATAATGGGAAAGGAAAGATGCGGGCCGTAGGCCTGTTTCAACTGCTCGGCGATCAAGCCGGATACGGCAACCGTCCGGTGGCCCGGCCTGGCGGCTACCCGCCGCGCTTCCAGGCGCAAATAAGTCTGGACACGCAAGCTGGGGTAGGACAGCAAGCGCTTGATGTCAGGCAGCGCCCGCACCCGCCAGTTGTAGCGGACGGGCGTGACGTGCACGACTTCGACGTCTCCGCACCAGCCGTTCATGTGGGAATGGACGATGTCATAGCCCTTGCGTGTGGCGCGGCGCGCCCGCCATGCGAACAGCAACACCCGCAGCCAGCTGGGCAGGAAGGACCAGGACCGCAAGGGAACGAAAGGCAGTTGCAGCCCGCAATCCTCGTCGTATTCCCGGGCGAACACGGTGATGTCGTGGCCGGGAGAGAGTTCACGCATCAGTTCGACCCCGTATGCCTCGGCCCCGCCGTAGCGGTTGCCGAATCGATCGACGACGAAGGCGATTTTCAGTCGAGGCACGGACATGCGGCGTCCCTTATTCCTTGCGTCGCTTCTGTTCCAGCCGGGTCATGCATTTTTGCAGAAAGCGGAAGATGTTGGTGGATCGGGCGACCGTGACCCTGGGCAGTCCGAAGGGATCGTCGGTTTCCTTGGCCAGGCCGCCCTGAGTCGTGGTGGCGTTGATGTAGCCGGCATTGCGCACCATGGCACGCAGTTCGGGCGATTCGCCGCCGTAGGGATAGCAGAAAGCCGTGACTTCGGAGCCCATGGCATCTTCAAGTTCGTGCTTGGACTGACGGATCTGGTAGTCGGCGACTTCAGGGGAAAGCTTGGGAAGAAAGGGATGGTCCAGGGTGTGCGAACCGACTTCCATGCCGGCGGTGGTCCATTCCCGCATTTCGTCGATCGACATCAAATCGGCGTGCGCTATGCCTTTTTCGTAATCCCAGACATTGCCGCCGTCCAGTTGGCGCGCCACGAAATAATTGGTCGCGGTGAAGTCCTGTTCGCGCAGAATGGGCAAGGCGTGCCGGTATACATTGCGATAGCCGTCATCGAAGGTGATGCCGACCACCTTGCCGTGGCGCTCGCCCCTTATATAAGGCATGAGATCGCGCATGGAAAGCCCCCGGTAGCCGAAGCGGCGCAGCCAGGTCATTTGCCGCCGGAAATCGGCCGGATGCACGATGAGGCTGCGATACGGCGATCCCTTGACTGCGGGCTGGCCTATCTGGTGGTACATGAGTATGGGGATCATGTGGCTGATTATATCGGCGCCGGCAGATCCCGCGCCAGGCGATCGGCCTGCGCATACACTTTCTTGGTGTCCTCGATGAAGCCGGGCGTGGAGAACATGTGCTCCACACGCTCGCGCGCCGATCGGCCCATTGCGGAAAGGCAGCGGGTGTCGGCCAATATGCGGCGCAGCGCATCGGCCAGAAAATCGATGTCTCCGGCGGGCGCCACCCAGCCATCGACGCCGTCGCGCACGTTTTCGGGCAAGCCGCCCGCATTGGACACCAGCGCCGGCAGGCCCATGGCCATGGTCTCGCAACTGGCATACGATGCGGCTTCACGATAGGAAAGGACGAAACCAATGTCGCAGGCGCCCAGCACCGTGCGCACGTCTTTGACCAGCCCCGGGAAAACCACCTGTTCGCGCATGGCCAGGGAATCGACCCTGGCCAGCATACAGGGCGTCGGAGGATCACCGGCGACCACCATCCGAAGGCGGCTCCGCAGGGGAGGCTCCAATCGCGAAATGGCCTGGACCAGATCCAGCCAGCCCTTGTTGTAATCGGTTCCGCCTATGCTGCCCAATACCAGCACATCGGAATCCAAGGGCCCGAAAAGGCGGTCTCTGTGCGCCTGCTTGTCGGCCGGACCGACGGGCCTCAGGTGGTTGTGATCGATGCCGTTCCTGACCACGCTGATGGGATGGCGGCTATAGCCCGATTCACCCAGAATGCGGGCAACGTATTCGCATACGGCGATCGATGCATGCGTGCCGAATCTGGCCCGCAATCGATGACCGACGCTGCACACGGGGTTGGTATTGTGCTTGGTCCAGACAATGGCCGGCCGGTGCCGCAGCCCCAGGCTGGCCAGCATGACATGCCTATGGTCGGCGCCCCCGTTTACATGCACCACGTCGAAGCGTTCTTGCCGGAGGAACTGGCGCAAACGCCAGACCTCCTTCAGAAGCGTCAGCGGGCGCGATGTATACAGGCCGGGCAGCACGCGTACGCCCGGCTCGGCGGATGCGGCTTGATAAAGACGGCCGGTCGGCGGAGCGGCCACGGTCAGGTCGTACTGGGTTTTCAGCCCCTTGAGCAGGCTGAGCACATACGTGACATGGCCGCCGCCATTACCATGGTGGATGTCGGTGATAAGGATTTTCATTGTGAGCCGGCGATGCCCTTGAACGCCCCCGCGTCGCCGGCCCCGCCGTTACTTATTTTGTTTATTCAAAAACAGCAATTTATTGTAACGAAAAAAACTGCCTGCGGCGCCCATTGTTGCAAGAATGAAACCCTCTTTTCCGTCCAGAAAACCGCGTCGTATCAAATAGATACGGATAAAGGTCCATATGGCGTGGCCGGTCGCGCCCAACACGCTGGTCTTCCGGCCCCTTGCGTGCATCATGGCCGCGGCCTCGGACGAGTAAAGGTTTATCTTCGCGATGAATGTTTCCAGGTCGGCATAGGGGTAGTGCAGAAAGTGGCCCTCCAGCACCATAGGCTGGGAGCGGGGCTGCACGCTTTCGTGCACTGCAACATCCTTGAACCGGGCGGTTCCCCGCTTGAACAGACGCAGCACGTGGTCCGGCCACCAGCCGCTATGGCGTATCCAGCGTCCGCCGAAATTCGAGAGTCGCGCAATTTTGTATGCCTCGGCGCGGGGATGCTCCAGTTCCCGGAGCATGGCCTCGGCCAATTCCGGCGTGACGCGTTCGTCGGCGTCGATGGAAAGCACCCATTCGCCCTCGGCCAGGTCCAGCGCCCGGTTCTTTTGCGGGCCGAAGCCCGGCCAATCGTCCGTCAGGCTGACTTTGGCGCCCTTGCCTTCGGCGATTTCCCGGGTCCCGTCCGTGCTCCCCGAGTCGATCACGATGATCTCGTCGGCGAAGCCGACCGAATCGATGCAGTCTCCGATATGCGCGGCCTCGTTCTTGGTGATGATGATGACCGAAAGCCTCATGCCCGCTTCCTCAGGCTGCGCTTCCAGAGCTTCCATCTGTTGAACAAGGGCCCGACAAGCGGATGCGCGGCCACCCGGATGCGCCGCCCCACCGAATTGCCCGAGGTGTTGCGCACCGCGAAGCGATAGATGTGCGCGGGATCGGTGCCCGGCCGGTTCTGGCCGAATGCCTGCGTGGTGTACAAATAGCGAAAGCCGGCATCGATGGCCAGCCGGGTGTAGTCGACATCGAAATAACCCTGCGGCCAGCAGAAATGATCCGAAACGCCGCCCAGATGAGTCTGCAGGGCGGCACGCGAAAGGGCCAGTTCTTCCGCGATGCGGATGTTTTTATCGGCCGGCGCGCTCAGGTCCCATCGTGTATGGGTATGCGTATGGCTGTGGAACTCGATGACGCCGTCGTCTCGCATGGCCTTGATTTCGCTCCAGCGCAAAACGACCTCGTCGCCGCGGCCCTGCGCAATGCGCGCTTCGCAGTCGTGGTGGGAGGGTGTCTCAGGAAGCTCGCCCTGTCCCAGGCAATGACGCGGGGGGCCGTCGCCCATCCATCCCGTGACCAGGAACACCATGGCGGTATAGCCGTATTTTTTCAGCAGCGGATAGGCGTAGACCCAGTTGTCCAGATAACCGTCATCGAAGGTGATCAGCACGGAACGGGCGGGAGCGGGCCTGCCGCCCAAGTGCGCGGCAAACTCATCGCTGCTGAGCGATCGATAGCCATGGCGCTTCAGCCATTGCAACTGATCCTCGAAATTGGAAGGAGTGACATTGATCATGCCCTCGACGGGGGAAACATGGTGGTACATCAGTACCGGCACGGTCCGGTTATGCTTCATGACTTTCGCTCCGCAAGCCAACGGGTATAGCAGGATTCAATACGTTCCACCATGGCAGCCAGGCTGAATCTGCCCTGCTCGCGGCAGAATTCCAGGCCGGCCCGGCCCATGCGCCTGCGCAGGTCCGGATCGTCGACCAGGCGCCTTATGGCCTGCGTCAACGCCGCCCGGTCATCCAGCGGCACAAGCAGGCCGCTGACGCCGTCCCGCATCATTTCCGGGACGCCGTCCACGCGGGTTCCGACGACGGGCAGGCCCGCCGCGCCCGCCTCGACGAAAACAGTGCCCGACGCTTCCTTGCGCGTCGCCAGGGCGAACACATCGAAGCCCGCCAACAGGTTGGGCACATCGCGCCGGGCGCCGAGCAAGTGGATGCGCCGCTGCAACTTTTTCTCCGCCACATAGGCCTGCACCTCCTCGAAGACCGGCGACCCTCCGCCGACCAATACCAGATGCAGCCCGGGCTTTTCATGGATCAGGGGCTCCATGGCATCGATCAGGTCTTTATGCCCCTTCTGCGCGCGCATGACGGCCACGCAGCCCACCACGATGTCGCCCTCCGCCAGCCCCAATTCCTGGCGCAAGCTCGACTGCCCGGGTATGGGCGGCAGCTCGACGGCCGGATAGACGGTTGCCACATGGCCCGGCGGCACACCGCGTTCGATCAGGTGTTCACGCACGAAATCGCTGGCGGTGGTGACCCGGTGGGGAATCACGGTATAGGACAGCAGCGAGCCCACACGGTTGGCCAGATGGCGTGTGCGCACGATCAGCGGCGTGCCGGCCAGACGGCCGGCGCAGCCCGCCACGATCGTGTCGCGACGGCTATGGGTATTGAGCACGTCGAAGCGTCCGCCGCGCAATATTTTCCGGATGGCGGCTACGCTTTTGACGAAGTTGACCGGCCCGTCCATATAAGTGGTGTGCACGGTGAAGCCCTGCTCGCGCAAGCGCTGCGTCAACATGGCATGCGGCTGGCAAACCGCTTCCAGGTGATGACCGCGATCGCGCATGGCCAGCATCATTCGATAGATGTATTGTTCCTGCCCGCCGAAACTGGTGGCGGCTTCCGAATGAAGGATGCGCAAAGGCGTCATGAATACGTGATCTCCACGCCGTCCGGCTGGGCCCAGTCGCCCAATTGATCGAGCATGGCATCGGCCATGCGGACACGCCAGTCTTCGCCCAGGCGGATCATGCACTGATAATCTTCGCGGTGCAGGCGAACCTCGACCGGCACGCCCGGGACGCCGTTTTCAGGTTCGGCGCGGAAAGGATTGAGCATCTGCCGCAGGCGGGCGGCATCGGCATTGCCGTTGAGCGTGATGCGCAGGCTGCGGGCTCGCGCTTCGCGGGCCAGCTGCAAGTCGAACACCGATTCGGCCGAGACCCGCAAGCCGCCGGAATAGTCATCGTTGCTGACCTTGCCTTGGATGATGACCAGGCGGTCCTCCTTCAGGCGATTGCGATGCTGCTCGTACAGTTCGTTGAAGATCGCCACCTCGACCTGCGCCGAGCCGTCGTCCAGCACGGCATAAAGCATCTTGCCGCGGCGGGTCATTTTCGGGCGCACGGAAGACAATACGCCGGCAAACCATTGCGGGCTGCGCGACGGCTCAAGGCGGGCCAGCGGCTTGGGCGCGAAGCGGCGCACCTCGTCGCGCCAGGCGTCGAACAGATGGCCGCTGAAATAGAAGCCCAGCGCGGCCTTCTCCTGGGTCAGACGGGTTTGCAGGTCCCAGGGCGCCACCTTGGCCAGTTCGCCCTCGACGATGTCGTTGGCATCGTCGGCGAAAAGCGATACCTGGTTGGCGCTGCGCTCGACCTGTTCGGCCGCCTCGATGGCGTTGCCCACCGTGGCCAGCAGGGCCGCCCGGTTTTCCTCTATCGTATCGAAGGCCCCGGCGCGTATCAGCGCCTCGATGCAGCGGCGATTGACCGTATGCCGGTCCACACGACGGCAAAAATCGAACAGGCTGGCAAACGGACCGCCTTCGTCCCGGATGCGGATGATTTCCTCGACGGCGCCCTGCCCCGTGCCCTTTACCGCACCCAGGCCGTAGCGCATGGTCCGCGGCGGCTGGCCCTTGGCGGAATGGGCATCGGGTACCGGCTCGAAGCGGTAGGCCGACGCGTTGACGTCGGGCGGCAAGACCTCGACGCCGTTGGCCAGCGCGTCCTTCCAGAATATCTGCACCTTGTCGGTATCGTCCATGTCGGACGACAAGGTGGCGGCCAGGAACTCGGCCGGATGGTAATGCTTCAGCCAGGCGGTCTGGTAGGCGATGAGGGCGTAGGCGGCGGAGTGGCTTTTATTGAAGCCGTAGCCCGCGAACTTCTCCATCAGGTCGAAGAGCTTGACGGCCAGCTTGGCATCGTAGCCCTTCTCGACCGCGCCCTTTTCAAAGATGGCCCGGTGCTTGGCCATTTCCTCGGCCTTCTTCTTGCCCATGGCACGGCGCAGCAAGTCGGCGCCGCCCAGCGTGTACCCGCCGATGATCTGCGAAATCAGCATCACCTGCTCTTGATACACGATCACGCCATAGGTGCTGGTCAGCACGGGCTCCAGGTCTTTATGGAAATAATCGACTTCGGCGCGGCCGTGCTTGCGGTTGACGAAGTCCACCACCATGCCCGACTCCAGCGGCCCCGGACGATACAGGGCCAGCATGGCGATGACGTCTTCGAAGGTGTTGGGGCGCAGGTTCTTGAGCAGTTCCTTCATGCCCCGTGATTCAAGCTGGAACACCGCCGTGGTGTTGCCTTCGCTGAGCAGCTTGTAGGCTTGCGGGTCGTTCAGCGGCAGCGCCATGACGTCGAAGTCGCGCTTGTCTTCGTTGAACTGCCGCACGTAGCGCACCGCCCAGTCCAGAATGGTCAGATTGCGCAGGCCCAGGAAGTCGAACTTGACCAGGCCGGCCGCCTCGACGTCGTCCTTGTCGAATTGCGACACCGCATTGCTGTCGGTGCCCGGCTGGCAATACAGGGGGCAGAAATCGGTCAGCTTGCCCGGAGCGATCAGCACGCCCCCGGCATGCATGCCGATATTGCGCGTCAACCCTTCCAGCGGCCGCGCCAGGTCGATCAGCGCGCGTACTTCTTCCTCTTGCTCGTAGCGTTCCTTGAAGCTAGGTTCTTCTTCCAATGCCCGTCCCAGGGTCCAGGGGTCGGCCGGGCTGAACGGGATCAGCTTGGACAGGCCATCGCACAGGGAATACGGCATTTCAAGGACCCGCCCCACGTCGCGCACCACCGCCTTGGCGCCCAGGGTGCCGAAGGTGGCGATCTGGCTGACGGCCGCCTTCCCGTACTTCTGCTTGACGTAGTCGATGACGCGTTCGCGGTTGTCCTGGCAGAAGTCGATATCGAAGTCGGGCATGGAAACCCGCTCGGGATTCAGGAAGCGCTCGAACAGCAAGTCGTAGCGTATGGGGTCCAGGTCGGTGATGCCCAGGGAATAAGCCACCAGGGACCCTGCGCCCGATCCGCGCCCCGGCCCCACGGGCACCCCGTTGTTCTTGCCCCAGTTGATGAAGTCGGCCACGATCAGGAAGTAGCCCGGAAAGCCCATGCCGATGATGGTCTTGCATTCCCAGCGCAACCGCTCCTGGTATTGGGGATAGTTCGCCTGGCGCTCGGCCTCGTCGGGAAAGAGCTGGACCATGCGCTTTTCCAGGCCTTCCTGGGCCAGTTGGACCAGGTAATCGTCCAGTGTGATGCCGTCGGGCGTGGGAAAGTCGGGCAGGCGCGGCTTGCCCAGTTCCAGCGTAAGGTTGCAGCGCTTGGCGATTTCCACCGAATTGGTCAGCGCCGAGGGCACATCCGCAAAGCGCTCCGCCATTTCAAGAGAACTGAGCAAATATTGCTCCTGGGTGTAACGGCGCACCCGCCGCGCATTGCCCAGTTGTTCACCTTCGGCGATGCAGACCCGCGCCTCGTGGGCGCGAAAATCGCTGGATTGCAGGAACTGCACGGGATGGGTGGCCACGACGGGCAGGCCCAGCTTGCCGGCAAGCCGCATGGCGGCCTGCACATAGGCCTCGTCGCCGTCATGTCCGCTGCGCTGCAGTTCGATATAGTAGCTGTCCGGAAAAGCCCTGGCCCAGCTTGCCGCGACCAGTTCGGCCTCATCCATGCGGCCGGCTTCCAGCATCTGGCCCACGTCGCCCGCCCGGCCGCCCGAAATCACGATCAGGCCTTCCCGGCCCGACAGCCATTCGCGGCGCACTTCCGCCCGGGCCTTGTACTGGTTGTCGAGCCAGGCGCGGGTCAGTATCTCGCACAGGGCCAGGTAGCCCTGCTGATTGCGGGCCAGCAGGAGCAGGCGGGACGGCTTTTCGCGGTCCTGCTCGTTCTCGAGCCAGACGTCGCAACCCGCGATGGGCTTGATGCCGGCGCCGCGCGCCGACTTGTAGAACTTGATGAAGCCGAACAGGTTGGAAAGATCGGTCAGCGCCATGGCGGGCTGGCCGTATTCGGCCGCCTTCTTCACCAGGTCGGGAATGCGGGCCAGGCCGTCCACCACCGAAAATTCGGAATGGACGCGCAAATGCACAAATGGGGTAGGAGAAATCGCTTCGGTCATGGTCGGATTGTACCCACCCCGGCGCCCATGCGTGAGCCCTGGAGGCTGCCGATTTTATATAGCGGACGAGCCGCCGCCCTGCTCGGCATCGGCTGCCGTCGCGGCGGCCAGGGCCCGGGCTTTTCCATTGAGCACATGGCGCTTGAACGCCCGGCCGGCCCGCGCAGCGTCGCGCGCCGCTATGGCCTCGACGATATCGTCGTGCTCCTGGTTGGAAATGGCGATGCCGGACGGCTGGACCAGGCTGCGATGACGATACAGGTGCAGTTCTTTATCGGTTCCCAGGAACATGTCGACCAGGCGCTGGTTTCCGGTGCAGCGCACGAGCGCGCTGTGAAAAGCGATGTTTTGCCGGTAATACTCCGCCACGCCCCCGGACCGGACCGTGTCCTTCATGCCTTGAACCATCAGGCGCAAGGCGGCGATATCGTCGTCCGAGGCCCGCTGAACGATCAGCTTTCCCGCCAGCCCGGCCAGGGCGCCCCGGATTTCATAGATATCCATGGCGCGCTGCACATCGATGCTGCACACGAACATGCCGCGGTTCTTGATGATCTCGACCATGCCGGCCTGCTCGAGCTTGCGGCAGGCCTCGCGGATGGGGCTTCGGCTTACGCCGAAGGCCTGGGCCAGGGCCAGCTCGTTGATGCGTTCACCGGCCTTGAGTTCTCCGCCCAGGATCATTCGTTCGATTTTCTCCTGCAGGACCGTGGTGAGCGATTCCGATCGAAGAAAAGCGAGCGCCGAGGACTCGTCTTGCGCAGCCTCGTGGGACGCCGCCGATCGCGGCGCTTTCGCATGTGTGGCGAGAGTGTTGTCAGCCATAGAGATCAAACATTACACAGAACAAACCGGGACCTGGAGGTCGTTGGGCCTAGTCCGCGGGAACGAATCCGTAAAGCCTGGCCGGATTGTCGACCAGCACGGCGTGCTTTTCGTCATCCGAGCGGAGGATATCCAGCAAGGACCCCAGCGTTGCCGCGTCGTCGGGCTTGTGCCCGGCGGGAAGATTGGGATGCGGCCAGTTCATCCCCCAAATGACGCGTTCAGCGCCGGCGTCCAAAAACGCATGCACACGCGAGCTTAGCGCATTGAAATCGGATGCGCCATCGGGCGTCCCATAATAGGGCGCGGCCAGTTTAATCCATCCGCCGTTTGCGATGAACTCGACCACCGTCCGGAACGCCTTGTCATCGGTGCCCGTCTCCGCCGGGAAGCGCCCGAGGTGATCGATGACGATGGGACAGGGCATGTATTCCAGATCGGCGCAGGCCTGCGCCAGTTCCGATCCCCCGGCCTGAACCAGCAAGCTCCAGCCGAGACCGGCCGCCCGTTCCGCCGCCAGCCCGATCGCGGCCAGATCCACGGGCGCGCCCTGGGGAAACAAGTAGCGGATGCCCCGTATGCCGGCCTCATGCAGGCTTGCCATATCGGCCTGGCCCAGCGCGGCGCAGGCCATGACGATGCCGCGCGCCCGATGCCGGCCCAGCCTGGCGATTCCGTCCAGCATGCATTGCGGGTCCGGTCCGTATGCCTTGGCCTGCACAAAGACGTGGCGCCGTATTCCCAGCTCTTGCGCACGCCCGAGGTAGTCGTCGAGGGTGGCGTTGCTTTCCGCCTGCTGGCCCGGGCATGCCGGATAGCGCGCCGCATCGCCGTAGATGTGGGAGTGCGTATCGCAGGCGCCCTCCGGAAGACACAAGGATTTGTCGGTCGGCATCATGGCTGCTTATGCGCTTCCTTGCCGCCCCGCGCCAGCCCGTGCTCGGCGCGTTTCCCGCCCTGCAGGGGGTAGGGCCCGGGCGACTCCCCGCGCTCCACCCGCCGATGGACCCTGTCGGCGTGTACGTTTGCATCGTCTTGTGGCGCATAGCCCAGGCGCGCCGCGCTCTTTTCATTGTCCCACCACGAATCGCGGTTGCCGGATACGCCAAAAACCACGGTATGCTCGACCGAGGGCGCGGCCAGGCTGGCCAGCAGCAGGCGCTCGAGGTCGGGCTCGCTGAGCCAGGTGGCCAGTTCCCTGGACTCATTGGGCTGCGGCCTGGCCGATCCGATGCGCAGGCATACGGATTCGATTCCATACTTGTCCCAATAATAACGGGCCAGGTCTTCGCCGAAGCATTTGCTGAGGCCGTACAGGCTGTCGGGCCTGCCGGGAGCGTCGGTGTCTATGCGTTCGCCGACCGGATACATGCCGACGGCATGATGCGAGCTGGCGTAAACGATCCGCTTCACACCGGCCCGCCGGGCCGATTCATAGATGTTGTAGCTTCCCGCGATGTTGATGCGCAGGGTGTCCTGCCAATCGTCGACATTCAGGCTCGCGCCCAGATGAACCACGGCGTCCACGCCCTGCAGCATGGCGTCGATCGCCGGCGCATCGGCAAGATCGCAGGGCCATAGTTCTTCGCCGTCGCCGGCGGGGTCCATCGCCGCGATATCGCTGAGCCGCAGATGCGGCACGCGGCCGCGCAGGGCCTGGCGGGCCAAGCGCCCCACTTGCCCGGCGGCCCCGGTAATCAGAATTCGCTTGTAGTCCAACTCAGGCTCTCCTTTATGGTGTTTGCGGCGCGGCCCCGACTTTGGCGGCGCTTATTCGGCGCGCAGGTTTCCCGCCTTGATGACATCGCCCCAGCGCTTGTATTCCTCGGCCAGGAATGCCTTGAACTGTTCGGGCGTGTCCAGCACGGGCTCATTTCCCGACGCCAGCAGACGGTCCCTGGCCGCACCCTGCTTGAGCACCTTGGCGACGTCGGCATAGATCTTCTGGGCAAGCTCCGGCGGCATCCCCGCAGGCGCATACAAGGCATTCCAGGTTGCGGTCTGCACATTGACCACGCCCGACTCGATCATGGTGGGGACGTCCTTGGCTTCGGGGGAGCGTGTTGCGCCCGTAGTGACCAGCGCTTTCAGCTTGCCCGAGTTGACGTAGGGCATGCCCGACGGAATGTTGGCGAACAGCACCGGCACTTGTCCGCCGAGGACGTCCGCAATGGCCGGCGCTTCGCCGCGATAAGGCACGTGGATCATCTTCAGGCCGAGCTCCTTGTTCAGGAGCTCCTGCGTCATGTGGGGCGAAGAACCGACGCCGCCCGAGGCGAAGCTGATGCTACCGGGATTCTTCTTGACGTAGTCGATGTATTCCTTGAAGTTCGACGCGGGAAAGGACGGATGGGCCACCAGGACCAGCGGCGATGAGGCGATGACCGTTATGGGCGTGAAATCCTTGAGCGAATCGTAAGGAGTCTTGGCCAACAGCTGCGGCGCGACGGCGACGGCGGTTTGAGGCGAAATCCATAAGGTATAGCCATCCGGCTTGGCGTTCTTGAGTTCGCCGCCGGCGATGGTGCCGCTGGCCCCCGTGCGGTTTTCAACGACGACGGGCTGGCCCCACAGCTTGGAGAGCTCTTGCGCCACGAGCCGGGCTACGAAATCGGTGCCGCCGCCGGGCGCCGTGCCCACCAGCATCTTGACGGGCTTGTCGGGGAAGGCCTGCGCGGCGGCCGGGCCTAGCAATGCCGTGCCGAGAATGGCGGCACAGGCTGCAAACAGTATGCGACGGGCTTTATTCATGATGTCTCCTGGATATAAGTATAGGGGTGGACGAATTATACTTATATTGACGATTGTCGACAATACACATAAAATTCGACCCACCCTATCCCTTATCTCAAAAGGTTGAATTTCATGAAACCCACCATCGCATTGTTCGCCGGCGACCCTGCCGGCATCGGTCCGGAAATCGTGGCCAAAGTCCTGGCGGATCGGGAAGTGCTCGATGCCGTGAGTCTGTTGATCATCGGCAGCCGCCCGGTGCTGGAAGCAGGAATGCGCGCAGCCGGAACAGCGACCGAACTGGCCTATGCGCCCGCCGACCTGCCCGACGGCGACCATGCCCCCCTGCTCGTCCATTGGGAGCACGAGAATGCCGACAACTTCGAGCTGGGACAGGTCACGCCCAAGAATGGGCGCTTCATGCTGGATGGCCTGGCGCTGGGCCTGCGGCTTTGCCAACAGGGCATGGCCGATGCCATGTGTGTTGCGCCGCTGAACAAGGCGGCGCTGCGCGCGGGCGGCATGAAGCATCCGGATGAAATGCACTACTTCTGCGAAGTGCTGGATTTCAAAGGCAAGACGGTGGAGTTCAACGTCAACGACAAGCTCTGGACTTCGCGCGTCACCTCTCATGTTCCGCACAAGGATGTCAGCGGCCTGCTGAACGCCGAACGAATCGCCACAGGCATCGAACTGCTGTGGCAGGGATTGCAGGCGGCGGGCTACGAACAGCCGAGAATCGCCGTATGCGGCTTGAATCCCCATAACGGGGACGGCGGCGCCTTCGGCCGGGATGAAATCGACGTGATCGAACCGGGCGTCAAGCTGGCCGCCAGCCGCGGGTTTCATGCCGAGGGCCCGTTTCCCGCCGACACCACCTTCGTCCGGGCCGTCAACAAGGCCAAGGGCGGCGGCTACGACGGGGTCCTGACCATGTATCACGACCAGGGACAGATCGCCATGAAGCTGATGAGCTTCGGGGAAGGCATCACGGTGCATTACGGCCTGCCCATGCCGGTCACCACGCCGGCTCACGGCACGGCCTACGACATCGTGCAGCAAGGCGTCGCTACGCCGGGCGCCATGAAGAACGCGCTGCTGACGGCCGGCAAAATGGGGCTGTCGGCCAGACTGGTCAAGGCTTGATGCGCGACCCGTCCTAGCGCTGCATGGCCGCCCAGGCCTTTTGCAGCCGCTTGGCGGAAACCGGCATGGGGGTGCGCAGTTCCTGTGCGAAGAGCGCCACGCGCAGCTCTTCCAGCAGCCAGCGGAATTCTTCCAGCTGGGCATCCCCGGCGCCCTTCAACGCCGACACCGCGCGCTGGTATTGCGCCAGCAAGGGCGCCATGTCGGCCATCAGCCTGCCGTCCCTGGCCGGATCGGCCCGCAACTTGTCGATGCGCACCTGCGCCGCCTTCAGATAGCGCGGGTAGTGCGTCAGCTGTCGATACGGGGTGTCGCGCAGAAACCATTTGCCCATCAGGCCCGCCTGCTGCTTCTGCAGGTCGGCATAAGCGGCGGCATGCGGCTTGGCCTGGGGCAGCTTCTTCTGCAGGGCGGACCACTCCGTCAATATCTGCTTGGCCAGCCGCCCCACTTCCTGCGCCAGCAGTCCCAGGCGAGCCTTGCCTTCGTTGCGCCGCAGCTCGAAGGCCTGCTGGTCGGACGGCCAGGGCTCGGCCAGGCAGGCCCGGTCCAGGGCGGAGTCGACGATCTGATTGCGCAGCTCTTCTTGAGTGCCCAGGCTCATGTACAGCATGCTCATGTGCGTCAGGTCGGGCAGGTTCTTCTCCAGGAACTTGACCTGCTCGCGCAGGGCCAGGCGGAACAGGCGCAGCAGGCCGGCGTGGTGATGCCGGCGCGCCTGGGCCGGATCGTCGAAGACATCCAGGTCGCAATGCGTCTGGCGGTCGATCAAGGCCGGATAGCCCACGAACGATTGCCCTTTGCGCTTGATCTCCATGATCTCGGGCAGAGGGCCGAAGGTCCAGTCGGTAAGCTGCTCGTGCGCGAGCGCCTGCGCCACCTGGTCGTCACTGGCGGCGAACTTCTGGAAGGACGCCTGCGCCTGCTTGCCGTGCTCCGCCTTGAGCTGGTCCAGGTTGCGCCCGCCGGACAGCATTCGGCCATGCTCGTCGACGACCTTGAAGTTCATGAACAAATGCGCCGGCAGGGTCTCGGGCTTGAAGTCGCTGCGCTGCGGGCGCAGCTTGACCTGATCCCACATGTCCGCGCCTATGGCTTCCAGCAGTCCCTGATCCGGGTCGGCGGCGCGTTCGAACCAGCGGTCGGCGAAGCCGGCCGCGTAGTCCGGCAAGGGCACGCAATGGCGCCGGATCTTCTGCGGCAGGGACTTCAGCAAGAGATGCACTTTCTCTTTCAGCATGCCGGGCACCAGCCATTCGCAGCGCATCGGGTCGATCTGGTTCAAGGCGAACAGAGGCACGGTCAAGGTGACGCCGTCGCGAACCGAGCCGGGCTCGAAATGATAGTCCAGCGCCATCTGCACGCCCTGCCATTCCACCTTCTTCGGGAAGACCTCGGTGGTGATGCCGGCCGCGTCGTGGCGCATCAGCGCGTCGCGCGTCAGCATCAGCGAGCGCGCCTGGTCCTTGGATAAAGACTTGTGCCATTTTTCCAGGGTGGCCGTCTGGAATACGTCGGCGGGAATCTGCTGATCGTAGAATGCGAAAATCAGCGAGTCGTCGACCAATATGTCGGGACGGCGCGTCTGATGCTCCAGCTTTTCGATGGAGGCGATCAGCTGCCGATTGTGCTTCAGGAAAGGCAGGGCCGAATCGATCTCGCCGGTGACCAGGGCCTGGCGGATGAACAGTTCGCGCGCCTGGGCCGGGTCGATCTTGCCGAAGTGGATACGGCGGCCGGTGTAGACCGGCAGTCCGTAGAGCGTGGCGCGCTCGTTGGCCACGACCTGGCCGGCCTTCTTTTCCCAACGGGGATCGGACCAGGTCCGCCGTATCAGGTGGGCTCCAGCCTTCTCCAGCCAGACCGGGTCTATCCTGGCCACGCAGCGCGCATACAGGCGCGTCGTTTCCACCAGTTCGGCCGCGACGATCCATCGGCCGGCCTTCTTGACCAGCCGCGAACCCGGATGGATCTGGAAGCGGATGTCGCGCGCGCCCTGATAGGTCGAAGAGTCCTCGCTTTTAAGGCCGATGTTGCCCAGCAGGCCGGCCAGCAGAGCCATGTGCGTCTGCTCGTAGGTAGCGTCCACGGCGTTCATGCGCCAGCCCTGTTCGCCCACCAGGGCCGCCAGCTGGCTGTGCACGTCGCGCCATTCGCGCAGGCGCAACGGCGACAGGAAATTCTGCCGCAGCAGGGCCACCAGCTTGCGCTGCGACGCCTTGTGCTCGACCTGTTCTCCGTACCAGCGCCACAGCTTCAGGTAGGAGATGAATTCCGACTTGTCGTCGCCGAACTTCGCATGCGCCGCCTCCGACGCCTCGCGCTCCTGCATGGGCCGGTCGCGGGGATCCTGCACCGACAGGGCCGATGCGATGATCAGTATCTCGGTCAGGCACTGCTGGTCCCTGGCGGCCAGTATCATGCGGGCCAGGCGCGGATCCACGGGCAGCCGCGCCAGTTCGCGGCCGCTCTCGGTCAGTCGATTGCCTTCGTCGATGGCGCCCAGTTCCTGGAGCAGATGGTAGCCGTCCGCAATCGCCCTTCCCGGCGGTGGATCGACAAAGGGAAAGGACTCGATATCGTCCAGCCTCAAGGCCTTCATGCGCAGAATCACCGAGGCCAGCGACGAACGCAGCACTTCGGGGTCGGTGAAGGCCGCCCTGCCCTTGTAGTCGTCTTCGGCATACAGGCGCACGCACACGCCGGGGCCGATGCGGCCACAGCGTCCGGCGCGCTGATTGGCCGAAGCCTGGCTGACGGGCTCGATGCGCAGCTGTTCGACCTTGTTGCGCCAGGAATAGCGCTTGACGCGCGCCAGGCCGCTGTCGACGACATAGCGTATGCCCGGCACGGTCAGCGAAGTCTCCGCCACATTGGTGGCCAGCACCACGCGCCGCGCATTGCCCTGGGGCCGGAAGATGCGTTCCTGCTCCGCCTGCGAAAGGCGCGCATACAAGGGCAGCACTTCGGTGCCGGGCGGGTGGTTCTTGCGCAGGGCCTCGACGGTTTCGCGTATCTCGCGCTCGCCGGGTAAAAAGACCAGCACGTCGCCGGGTCCATGGCGCGCGCATTCGGCCACGCCATCGACCACGGCGTCGATCAGGTCGCGCTCCTCGTCGGCGCCGGAGCGCCCGCTGTCGCTGGCTGCGACATCCGTATCGGTTTCCTGGCGGACCGGGCGATACAGGATGTCGACGGGATACAGCCGCCCTGAAACCTCGATGACCGGGGCCGGCCCGCCCTTGCCCGCGAAATGGCGCGCGAAGCGGTCGGCATCGATGGTGGCCGAAGTAATGATGAGCTTCAGGTCGGGGCGCCTGGGCAGCAGCTGCAGCAGGAAGCCCAGCAGGAAATCGATGTTCAGGCTGCGTTCGTGCGCCTCGTCGATGATGATAGTGTCGTAGCGGCGCAGCAAGGGGTCGCGCTGCGATTCAGCCAGCAGGATGCCGTCGGTCATCAGCTTGATCGCGGCATTGGGCCCGGTCCGGTCGTTGAAGCGTATCTGGTACCCCACCCAGTCGCCCAG
Source organism: Pollutimonas sp. M17 (assembly GCF_025836975.1). Classification (NCBI taxonomy): domain Bacteria; kingdom Pseudomonadati; phylum Pseudomonadota; class Betaproteobacteria; order Burkholderiales; family Alcaligenaceae; genus Pollutimonas; species Pollutimonas sp. M17. The sequence continues at coordinate 2,482,582 of NZ_CP107548.1, forward strand.
CTCGGTTTGCAGCTCCTGCGCGATGCGCTTGGCCACCGAGGTCGCGGCCAGCCGGCGCGGCTGCGTATGGCCGATGATTTTATGCCGGCCCCGCCCCAGTTCAAGGCATATCTTGGGTAGTTGGGTGGTTTTGCCCGAACCGGTCTCGCCGCACACGATGACGACCTGGTTCGCGCGGATGGCGGCCGCGATATCGGCGCGCCGCGCGCTGACGGGCAGCTCTTCCGGATAGAGCAGCGGCGGCAAGGCACGCTCGACCCTGGGGCCCGCCTTGGCTCCGCCGCCGGCTTTGGCCGGGCGTGTGTGTGTGTTTTCCGACAAACTAACAGGCTCTTGCATAAAACTTCTTTTGAACAGGCAGACCCTTATTATAATTTTGGATGAATCCACTCTTACCGAGGCATAAAACGTCGCCATGACTTCGATCGACATTGATACCACGCTCTCTGCGCAGGACGCTCCCGAATTCGCTCCGGCCCAGTTCGTGCGATGGTTTCGCGAAGTGGCTCCGTACGTGCACGACTTCCGGGGCAAGACCTTCGTGGTGGCTTTCGGCGGCGAACTGGTCAGCGACGGCGCGCTGAATACCCTTATACAGGATTTATCGCTGCTTTCGGCGCTGGGCGTGAAATTGGTGCTGGTGCATGGCTCGAGGCCCCAGGTCAATGAGCAGCTCAAGCTCAAAGGCTATCAGACCCAGTTCGGGCGCGGCACCGAACCCACCAGTCCCGAGGCGCTTGAATGCGCCAAAGAGGCCGCCGGAGAAATCCGGCTGGACATAGAGGCGGCATTCAGCCAGGGCTTGCCCAACACGCCCATGTCGCATGCCCAGATCCGCGTCATATCGGGCAACTTCGTCACGGCACGTCCGGTGGGCGTGATCGACGGCATCGATTACAGGCACACCGGCGCGGTCCGCAAAATGGATCTGGATGCCATCAAGAACGTCATCAATCAGGGCGCCATCGTTCTGCTCTCCCCTCTGGGCTTTTCGCCCACCGGGGAAGCCTTCAACCTGGCCATGGAAGACCTGGCCACCAGCGCCGCCACGGCCTTGCGCGCCGAGAAGCTCATTTTCCTGACGCAGGACCGCACCGTCCTGGACCAGGACGGCTCGGTCGATACCGAGCTGGCCCGCGAGGACGCCGACAAGCTGCTGGCCGGCGGCATGCTGGACGAGGACACCGCCTCCTTCCTGAGCCATGCGTCGCGCGCCGTGAAACGCGGCGTGGCGCGGGCCCACCTTGTGCCCTATACGCTGGACGGCAGCGTATTGCTTGAAATCTTCACCCACGACGGTGTGGGCACCATGGTGGTCGAAGACACCCTGGACGACCTGCGTCCTGCCTCCGTCGACGACGTGGGCGCCATCGTGCAACTGATCGAACCGCTGGAAGCGGACGGAACGCTGGTCCCGCGCGGCCGCTCCGTGATCGAGCGCGACGTGGAGAAATTCACGGTGCTGGAGCACGACGGCGTCATCTATGGCTGCGTGGCGGTGATGCCCTACATCAGCGAAGGCATGGCCGAGATGGCCTGCCTGATCGTGCAGCAGGAATGGCAGGGAGCCGGCGAAGGCGAAATGCTGCTGCGCCATGCCGAACTGCGCGCGCGCGCCATGGGCGCAAAGCGCCTCTTCGTGCTGACGACGCGCACCTCGCACTGGTTCATCAAGCGCGGCTTCGTGCAGGGCGGGATATCGGACCTGCCCAAAGAGCGCCAGGCGCACTACAACCGCTCGCGCAACAGCCTGGTTTTCATCAAGAAGCTTTGATGCTCCCGCACGCAAGCCGGCGGGCCCGCCCACGAGCCGCTCCGCTGGGTACAATGGCCTGATCAGCTAACTTGTTTTTATAGGTACCGTCATGGCACGTATGGTTCAATGTGTGAAACTCAAGCGCGAAGCCGAAGGCCTGGATTATCCGCCCTATCCCGGCGAGCTTGGCGTGCGCATCTGGCAAAGCATTTCCAAGGAAGCCTGGGCTCAATGGATGGATACGCAGACCCGCCTGGTCAATGAGAACCGTCTGAACCTGGCCGATGCGCGCGCCCGCAAATACCTGGCGCAGCAAATGGAAAGCTATCTTTTCGACGACGCCGACGTCGAGGCGCAGGGCTACGTGCCTCCCTCGGCTTAAGACCCTGTCACCGCAAATGCGAAGGGCGGCTTGTCGGCCGCCCTTTTGCCATTTGCGGAACCACGGTCAGATTCCGTTTTCCTCTTCGATCGTTTCGCCGCGCGCCATGCGTTCGGTGTTCTTGATTCCGGTGTGGCGGACGTCGTCGCCGCGCACCATGTAGATGACGCGTTCCGACATGTTCTTGGCATGATCGCCGATGCGCTCCAGCGCGCGGGCAATGAAGATCAGGTCGATGGAATGCGAGATGGTGCGCGGATCTTCGATCATGTAGGTAATGATGTGGCGCAGCGAGCCCTTCCATTCCTTGTCGACGTCCTTGTCGTTGCGCACCACTTGCGCGGCATGCACGGGGTCCAGGCGCGCAAAGGCGTCCAGGGCGTCGTGGATCATGGTCGTCACGAAATTGGCCATGTGGCGCAGCTCGACGACGGGCTCGTAGCGGCTGACCGACTCGTGCAGGCGGCGGGCCATCTTGGCGATCTTCTCGGCTTCGTCGCCGCAGCGTTCCATATCGGTCAGCATCTTGGATATCGACAGCAGCAAGCGCAAGTCGACCGCCGTGGGCTGGTTGCGCGCGATCAGCAGGCCGATGCGCTCGTCGATGTCGACTTCGAGGCGGTTGACTTCCTTTTCGCGTTCCCGCACCTTGTCCACCAGACTCAGGTCGCCGGTCGCCAGGGCTTCCATGCCTTCCTTGACCATGGATTCGACCAGGCCGCCCATTTGCAGGAAAAGGGAACGGGTGGTTTCCAGGTCGGCGTGGAATTGCTTGTTGGTATGCTCGGACATATCGGCCTTTGAATATCGCGGAAATGGGTGTGAGGAAATAGCGTAGCACTATCGCCGCCGCTTGTGTAGGCGGGCGGCGCGGCCCACGGCCGCGGACCTTCGCGGCCGCAAGCCCGGCTAGCTTACCGGCCGATTATGACAAGATCATGACTCCAGATCCTGGGCCTGGAGCCTGTCGATCTGGCGCACGCCTTTCTGCGTGGACAACAGCACGACGTCGGCGCCCGACAGCGCGAACAGCCCGCAACTGACCACCCCCGGAATACTGTTGATGGTGGCTTCGAGTTCGGCGGGCGCGTCGATGATCAGGCCGGATACGTCCAGGATCTCGCAGCCGTTGTCGGTGACGAAGCCTTCGCGCAGCCCCGGCCTGCCGTCCAGGCGGGCCAGGCGGCGGGCCACGGCTTCGCGCGCCATGGGTATGACCTCGATGGGCAGCGGGAAGCGGCCCAGCGTATTGACCAGCTTCGATTCATCGGCGATACATACGAAGCGCTCGGCCACCGAGGCCACGATCTTCTCGCGCGTGAGCGCGCCGCCACCGCCCTTGATCATGCACAGATCGTGGTCGACCTCGTCGGCGCCGTCCACGTACAAAGGCATGGACTCGACCTGGTTGAGGTCGAACACGCTGATGCCCAGCGCCTTCATGCGCGCCGAACTGCGCTCGGAACTGGACACCGCGCCCCGGAAGCGGTCTTTGTAGGCCGCCAGCGCGTCGATGAACATATCGACGGTGGAGCCCGTGCCGACCCCCAGTATGGTGTCGGGCTTCAGGAAAGGCAGAACATACTGCACAGCGGCCCGCGCGACATTCTGCTTGAGGTCGTCTTGAGTAAACATGGTAGGCTCCAGTGTTGTCAGGCGAAGATCTCGCCATATTTTTTTTCTGAAAAACCGACGCTCGCCCGGCCTGCGGCGTCTATGGCCAGCGGGCGCCTGATGAGCGCCGGAAACCGGGCCACCAATGCCAGCCATTCATCGTCGGATGCGGGCGACTTGCTTTCCTGCGGCAAATTGCGCCAGGTCATCGAAGCGCGATTCACCAGCTTTTCCCATCCTCTCAGCTCGGCCGCCCATGCACGCAGCGCCGCTGGCGCCAGCGGCTTGTCGCGGTAGTCGCTGAATTCGTAGGCGACGCCCTGCTGCTCCAGCCAGCGCATGGCCTTGACGCAGGTACTGCAATTTTTCAATCCATAAAGCTGCACAGTGCTCATTTTCTTCCTTTATGCCTGTCCCTTGCGCCACTGCATGTGGTTGGCGACCACGACGAAAATGCCGACAGTCAGCATGAACAGGGTCGCCAGCGCGTTGATTTCAGGCTTCAGGCCCAGGCGGACGCGCGAGAAGACCTCCAGCGGCAAGGTAGTGTAGCCCGGCCCCGACAGGAACGAGGCGATCACCACATCGTCCAGCGACAGCGTAAAGGCCAGCAGCCAGGCCGCCATGAGGGCCGGCAGTATCAGCGGCAGCGTAATGACGAAGAATACCTTGAGCGGCGTGGCGCCCAGGTCCAGGGCCGCCTCTTCCAGCGACCGGTCCAGCTCGCGTATGCGCGACTGGATGATGACCGCCACGTAGGCCATGCACAAGGTCACGTGCCCCACCCATATCGTGAATATGCCATTGCCGGACGGCCATCCGAACAGTTGGCTGATCTCGACGAACATCAGCAGCAGCGAGATGCCCAGCACGACCTCGGGCATGACCAGCGGCGCGCTGACCATGCCTATGTACAGGGCGAATCCGCGGAAGCGGCCCATGCGGGCCAGCACATAGCCGGCCCAGGTGCCGATGGCCACGGCGGCGGTGGCGGTCAGCGCGGCGATCAGCAGCGACAGGCGTGCTGCACTGAGCAGGGCCTGGTCGTTGAAGAGCTCCACATACCATTTCAGCGAAAAGCCTGTCCATGACGTCATCATGGATGAATCGTTGAACGAGAACGCCATGAGGCAAAGAATGGGTATGTACAGGAAGGCATACCCCAAGGCCAGGACCGTGGCGCGCAGCACGGGATGTGGGCGGGTCATTGCGTTTTTCCTCGCTGCTGTTCCAGTTGCCGGATCTGGTTGTACTGGAAGATGACCAGGGGCACCAGCAGCATCATGACCATGACGCAGGTGACCGCCGCCGCCATGGGCCAGTCGGCGTTATTGAAGAACTCCGTCCACATCACACGGCCCATCATGAGTGTGTTCGCCCCGCCCAGCATCTCCGGAATGACGTACTCGCCCACCGAAGGAATGAACACCAGCATGGCGCCGGCGATGACGCCCGGCATGGAGAGCGGCAGGGTCACGCTGAAGAAGGCGCGCCAGGGTCGGGCGCCCAGATCGTAGGCGGCCTCCAGCAGGCGTATGTCCAGCTTCACCAGTGTTGCGTAAAGGGGCAGCACGAAAAACGGCAGGTAGGCATAGACGAGGCCGATGTAAACGGCCAGGTCCGTACGGTAGATTTCCAGCGGTTCGGAAATCAGCCCCAGCCATTGCAGCAGATTGTTGAGCAGGCCGTCGTTGCGCAGGATGCCCACCCAGGCATAGACGCGCAGCAGCAGCGAAGTCCAGAAAGGCAGTATCACGCCCAGCAGCAGCAGGTTGCGCACCGAGGGATGCGAGCGCGCAATGTAATACGCCATGGGATAGCCGATGAGCGCGCAGCACAAGGTGGTCACGGCCGCCATCTTCACCGAATTCAGGTAGGTGGCGATGTACAGGCTGTCGGTGAACAGGAGCGCGTATCCCCGCAGGCTGAGCGCCAGCGTCACCGTCTGGTCCTTCAGCTCGGCCAGGGGCGTATACGGCGGAATGCCGAACTTCAGTTCGGCAAAGCTGATCTTCAGGACGAGCAGGAAAGGCAGCAGCAGGAAAAGCGCCAGCCACAGGAACGGCGGCCCTATCGACAGCCATTTGCGCCCCGGCAGGCCCGACGACAAGATCTTCTTCATGACGGCAGCACGGTGGCGCTGTCGTTGGACCATGCGACGTACACTTCGTCGTCCAGTCCGGGCGCATCCGCCTGGGCCAGCACCAGGCTGGGCACGTTGGCCTCGATGACCTGCCCTGCATCCAGCCGGACCTGGTAGCGCGCATAGCTTCCCATCCAGGCCACGTGGCTGACCATGCCATGGCCCCAATTCGACTCGGCCTCGGGCTGCTCGCGCAGCACGCGGATGTTCTCGGGCCGTATGGAAACATGCACCTCCATGCCCAGCGGCTCGCTGACGCCGTGATTGACGTACAGGGGGCGTGTCAGCTCGGCGCTTTCGATCAGCACGTGGTCGGGCTCGTCGACCACGATGGTGCCCGTGAACAGATTGGTCGAACCGATGAAGCCGGCCACGAAGCGCGAATTGGGAAAGGCATAGACATCGTGCGGCGTGCCGCACTGGACGATCTGGCCCTCGGTCATGACCGCCAGCCTGTGCGCCATGGTCATGGCCTCTTCCTGGTCGTGCGTGACCATGATGCAGGTCACGCCGACCTGCTCCAGGATCTTGGCCAGCTCGATCTGGGTTTTCTGGCGTATCTGCTTATCAAGCGCCGACATGGGCTCGTCCAGCAAAAGCAGCTTGGGGCGCTTGACCAGGCTGCGGGCCAGGGCGACGCGCTGCTGCTGCCCGCCCGACATCTGATGCGGCTTGCGGCGGGCAAAGCCCGCCATCTGCACCAGGTCCAGCGCCTCGAACACCCGTTCGTGGATCTCGTTGCGCGGCACGCCTTCCTGCTTCAGGCCGAAGGCCACATTGGCCTCGACCGTCATGTGCGGGAACAGGGCGTAGGACTGGAACATCATGTTCACGGGCCGCCGGTACGGCGGCAAGGCGGTGATGTCCTCGTTGTCCAGGTAGATGCGGCCCGAGGTCACCTCCTCGAAGCCGGCCAGCATGCGCAGCAGGGTCGACTTGCCGCAGCCCGAGCTGCCCAGCAGGGCGAAGACCTCGTGGCGGCGCACCGACAGGTTGACGGATTGCACGGCAACGGTATCGCCGAATATCTTGACGACTTCCTCGACGCGGACGAATTCATCGGCATCGCCGGACCAGGATGGCGCGGCGGATCGGTTGTCGAGCATGGCGGCTATCGTCCCGATTTGAGTTCGGCCCACATCCGCGTCTGCAGGCGCTGCGCGGCCAGGGGCTGCGGCTTGATCACGAACAGGGTCTTGGCCACATCCGCCGGCGGATAGATCATGGGATTGTCGGCGACCTCTTTCACAACGTGCTTGCGCGCCTCTTTGTTGGCGTTGGGATAGAACATGACGTTGGTGATGGCGGCATGCACTTCGGGGGTTTCGATGTAGTTGATGAAGGCCAGGGCCTCGTCGACGTGCGCGGCATCCTTGGGAATGGCCATGGTGTCGAACCAGGCCGGCGCTCCGCCTTCAGGTATGTAATAGTCGATCTTGTAGCTCTTGCCCGCCTCGCGCGCGCGCTTGGCCGCGATCATGACATCGCCCGAATAGCCGTAGACCATGCACAGGTCGCCGGCGGCCAGCTCGTCGATGTAGCCCGAGGAGCTGAACTGCCTGATGTAGGGCCGTATGGTCTTGAGCAACTGGAGCGCCTGCTTGTAGTCGTCGGCATTGCTGCTGTTGGGATCCTTGCCCAGATAATGCAGGACGGCGGGAAACACCTGGGCCGCTTCATCGAGCACCGAGATGCCGCAGGATTTCAGCTTCTCGGCGTTCTCGGGCTTGAACAGCATGTCCCAGCTGCCCAGCGGCGCATCCTCGCCCATGATCTCGCGCACCTTGGTCACGTTGTAGCCCAGGCCGTTGGTGCCGTAGCCCCAGGGCACGAGATACTGATTGCCCGGATCGACCGCGGCGACGATATCCATGATGTCCTGGTCCAGGTACTTCCAGTTGGGTATCTTGGACTTGTCCAGTTTCTGGAACAGGCCGCCCTCGATCTGCCGCGCGGCGTAATGCGTGGACGGCACGACCACGTCGTAGCCCGACTTGCCGGTCAGCAGCTTGGCCTGCAGGGTGTCGTTGCTGTCGTAGACGTCGTAGCGCGCCTTGATGCCGGTGGCCTTCTCGAAACCTGGAATCGTGTCGGGCGCGGTGTATTCGGCCCAGTTATAGACGTTCACGACTTTTTCCTGCGCCCACGCCAGGGGCGACGCAGCCAGGGCCGCGCCCAGGATCAGACCTTTTACCGTGCCGAATTTCATTGCGAGTTTCCCCCGACAATCACAAAACCGTCAAAAGGCGTGATGATAAAGCTTTTTCTCGCTAAATGTGCGCTTTTGCCGCCGTCAGCAGACGATAGTCGCGGGCAAGTTCTTCCCACCACTGCAAGCCGCGGCTGCCCGCCACTTTGACCAGCGAGCGGCGCAGCCGCAAAAGATTGGCGTGCTTGCGTTCGGCCGACAGCACTTTACGGTAGCTCTTGTCGAAATCGATCAGCCAGGCCTTGTCCTGCTGATCGAGCAGGATGTTGTAGGCATTCAGGTCCGCATGCCAGACGCCCGCTTCATGCATGGCGAAGATGGCCATGGCGACCACCGCCGGAGAGCCGGTGTCGAGCATGCTTGCCAGGGGCCGCACGCCTGCAATGCGCTGGACCAGGATGGCGGCGCGGTAGGTCGGGCCGCTGCGCCAGTAGCCCGCCGCCAGGGGCCTGGGCACCGGCAGGCCCTTATCGTGCATGAAGCGCAGCAGTTCGAACTCGGCGAACGAGCGCGTGCGGTCCGCCCCTCCCCAGACATAGCGATCGGCGCTGATCCTGGCCATCAGGCCGCCGCGCCGGTAACGGCGCAGCACCGCCTGGCCGAACTCGCCCTGCACGAACCAGGCCGCCTGACGGCCGCCCTGCGCAACGGGAACCGCCCCCAACCCGTCCGAGCCGGGGTCGAACAGAAACGGCCCTGCCTCCTTTATGCGCTGCGCATCGTAGCGCATGGCGCCGTCCGTGAAACCAAGGGTGCATGCCTCGACGCGATCGCTCATACCGCCTCTCTCAGGGATACCAGCGGGGGCGTCCCCAGTACACCGGCCAGCGCAATGCGGCCGCCCGCAAGGGCGGCGAGCATGCCGGCGCCCACCCCGATGGCCCAGGGCCACCACGACAGGCCCAATGAAAAATCGAACACCTCGCGCGCCAGCAGCCAGGCCACCGCCACGGCGGCCGATGCCGCCAGCAGGCCGGCCAGGCCGCCAAGCAGCAGCAGTTCCGTGCGCAGCGCAGCGGAAAGCTGCCGGCCGCTGGCGCCCAGCGCGCGAAGAACGGCCACTTCGTGCATGCGCTCATCCCGCGTCGAATACAGGGCGGCGCCCAGCACCACGATGCCGGCCAGCACGGTAAACAGGAACAGCAATTGCACCGCCTGTGCCACCTGGTCCAGCACCTGCTGCAATTGCCCCAGGATGGCGCCGACATCGAACACGGTCAGGTTGGGAAATTCGCGCAGCAGGTCCCGCATGGCTGGCCTGCCATCCTTGGAAACATGGACGGCGGTGATGAAGCTGGCGGGCGCGCCGGACAGGGCCGCGGGACTGGCGATGGCAAAGAAATTGGCCTGGAAGGAATCCCAGTCCACCTTGCGCAGGCCGCTGACGGTCATCCGCAGGGGCCGGCCCGCCACGTCGAAGGTCAGCGCATCGCCGACATGAATGCCCAGCGTCCCCGCCAGCCCGCTTTCCAGGGAAAGCTCGTGCCGGGCGGGATCCAGCCAGCGGCCTTCGACGATGTCATTGCCGGAAGGCAGCGAACTGGCATAGGACAGATTGAATTCCCTGTCCACCATGCGGCGCGCGCGGTCATCCTCGTAGCGGTCGGCGCTGACCGGCTGATCGTTGATGGCAAGCAGCCGGCCACGCACCATGGGCGAGAGCGGCGGCGATCCCATGCCGGACCGTTCCAGGCTCTGCGCCACCGCCTGACGCTGATCGGGCTGGATATTGATCAGGAAGGTGTTTGGCGCATCGGGTGGCAAGGTGTTTTGCCATCCCTGCAGCAAATCGTTGCGTGTGATGGCCAGCAGCAGCATGATCATCAGGCCCACCGACAAGGCGCACAATTGCGTGACGGTATGCCCCCGGCGGCGCGCCATGCCAGCCAGCGCAAAACGCAGGGACGCATGCCCCATGGCGCGATAGCGCAGCAGGCCCAGGACAACCACCATGGCGTAGGCCAGCATGGCGAAGACCGCCAGGGCGATCAGGAATCCGCCCGCCATGACCAGGCTGAGTTTCAGGTCTCCGGCTATCCAAAGCATCAACAGAAAGAATGCGCCGGCTCCCAAGGCGTACGAGAGCCAGCCCGACACGGCCGCACTGGCCGTGTCGCGCCGCAAGACGCGCGCGGGCGCCACCCCGCGCAAGGCGGCCAGCGGCGGCAAGGCAAAGCCCAGCAGGAGCAACAGGCCGGCGGCCAGGCCTTGCAAGGCGGGCTGCAGGGTGGCGGCGGGCAGGCGGACCTCCAGCCAGTTCGATACGACGGCGACCAGGCCCTCGTGCATGGCGTAGCCGATCAAGGCGCCCGCCAGCGAGGCCGCAAGGCTCAGCAGCAGGAACTCCGACCACAGCATGTGGCCCAGTTGCGCCTTGCTCGCTCCCAGGCAGCGCATGACGGCGATTCCGTCGCGATGGCGCAGGGCGAAGCGCCTGGCGCCCAGCGCAATGGCGACCGCCGCGATCATGACGGTGAGCAAGGCGACCAGGACCAGGAATTGATGCGCCCGCGTCAGGGCGCGCTGGACCTCCGGCCGATTGGTCTCGACGGTGCTCAGCTTCTGGCCGCGCCGCATGTTCTGTTTGAGCCAGGCCTCGTAGCCGCGCACCGCCGCCTCGGGGCCGGCCAGCAGCAGGGAATAGCCGATGCGGCTGCCCGGTCCCATCAGCCCGGCGGCCGGCAGGTCTGCAAGATTCATCATCACGCGCGGCGCGACATTGACGAATTGCATGCCGCGATCGGGTTCGTAGGCAATGATGTGCGCGATCGTCATGCTGGCGTCGCCGATGTCGATCATATCGCCCACCTTGACGCCCAGCAGGCCCAGCACCTGGGCATCGACCCACACCGTCCCCCGGTCCGGGGGCTTGCTGGCGGCTGTCACCGCACCGGCGGGGGCATCCGACAGGCGCAGTTCGCCGCGCAGGGGATAGGCATCGGACACGGCCTTCAGCGAGACGAGCTGGCTGGCTTCGCCGCTGCCGGCCATGGAAGGAAATTGCAGGGTCTGGGCGGTCGCCAGGCCCGCCGTGGAAGCCTGGGCCAGGAACTCCGCCGGTATGGGTTCGTCGGCCTGCAGGGCCAGGTCGCCACCCAGCATCTGCGCCGCGTCGCGCTCCAGGGCGCCCCCTACCCTGTCGGCCAGGAAGCCGACGCTGGTCACCGCCGACACGGCGATCAGCAGGGCAAGCAGCAAGAGGCGCAGCTCGCCCGAGCGCCAGTCGCGCCGCAGGGCTCTCGCCCCGAATCGAATAGTGGACAACCAACCGGCGCGCATGGAATCAGGCCTTCAAAAGCAACAAGACCATGATAACAAGAAGCATGCATGCAAAGGTCAGCTTCAATCTGGGCTCTGGCAGGGCATAGGCCAGCCGAACCCCATAGGGAACCAGGAAGATGCTGCCCAGCGCCATGAACGGCCCGGCCAGCCAATCGACCTGCCCGTGCAGGGCATAGGTGAACAGCGCCACGAAAATGCCGGGTATGATCATCGTCAGGGCCAGCGCCTGGGCGCCCGTCTGGCTAAGGCGAAAGACCGTCGTCAATACGGGAACGGCCAGCACCGACCCGCCCACGCCGAATATTCCGCTGGCCAGCCCCGCGAACACGCCCAGCAGTGCAAACCAGCCCTTGTGGAAATCCTGGGGTCTGCCTCGGGGAGCGGGCGGCTTGCCGCCCCGCGGCTTGCGACGGCTCTGGTAAAAGTAAAACAGCGCGACGCACAGGACGAATAGCGCGTAGATGCGGCGCAGGGCAATGGGATCGATGCCCAGGGCTATCCTGGCGCCCACCCAGGTGAACACAATGGAGCCCAGCGCCCCCGCCACCGCCGCGCGCACGTCGATCTTGTCGTGCTGGTTGTACTTGCGCACCGAGATCAGTACGGCCGGCAACACCATGATCAGCGCCGTTCCCTGCGCGGCCTGCTGGCCCATGCCCATGACCAGGCCCAGCAAAGGGATGGCCAGCAAGCCGCCCCCTATGCCCAGCACGCCGCCGGTGAAACCGATGATGGCGCCCGACAGCAAGCAGCCCAGGGCAATGACATGCCACTCCAATCGCTACCCCTCAAGCATGGGCGCGCAAGCGGGCCATGGCGGCGTCCACGCGGTCGACCGCCCATATTTCCAGCCCTTCGATGGGCTGCTTGGGCGCATTCGCCTTCGGAATCAGCGCCAGGCTGAACCCCAGCTTGGCCGCCTCGCGCAAGCGTTCCTGGCCGCGCGGAGCGGGCCGTATTTCGCCGGCAAGCCCGACTTCGCCGAATACGACCAAGCCCTTGGGCAGCGGCTTGTTGCCCAGCGAGGACATGATGGCCAGCAGCACCGCCAGGTCGGCCGCCGGTTCGGTGATCTTGACGCCGCCCACGGCATTGACGAAGACATCCTGATCGAAGGTCACGACGCCGGCGTGCCGGTGCAGCACCGCCAGCAGCATGGCCAGGCGGGTGCCTTCCAGTCCTACCGAGAGCCGTCGCGGATTGGGGACATGGGCCGTATCGACCAGGGCCTGGATCTCGACCAGCAAGGGACGCGTGCCCTCTTGAGTGGCCATGACGCAGGAGCCTGGCACGTTCTGCTCGTGCTGGGACAGGAACAAGGCCGAGGGATTCGTGACGCCGCGCAGGCCTCGGTCGGTCATGGCGAAGACACCCAGTTCATTGACCGCCCCGAAGCGGTTCTTGAAGGCCCGCACCAGGCGGAAGGAGGAATGCGTATCGCCCTCGAAGTACAGCACCGTGTCGACGATGTGTTCCAGCACGCGGGGGCCCGCCAGGCTGCCGTCCTTGGTGACGTGCCCGATCAGGACGATGGTGATGCCGGTCTGCTTGGCCAGCCGCGTCAATTGGGCGGCGCACTCGCGCACCTGGGATACGGAGCCCGGCGCGGCGCTGAGTTCGCCCGAATACAGCGTCTGGATGGAGTCGATGACGGCGACGCTGGGCTTCTGTTCGGCCAGGGCCGCCATGATGGACTCCAGGCGGATTTCGGCCAGCAGGTCGACTTCGCCGGTGACCAGTTCCAGGCGCCGGGCCCGCAGCGCAACCTGCTCGGCCGACTCTTCCCCCGTCACGTACAGCACCTTGACCGCCTTGGACAGGGAAACCAGGGCCTGCAACAGCAGGGTGGACTTGCCGATGCCGGGATCGCCCCCGATCAGCACGACGGCGCCCGCCACCAGGCCGCCGCCCAGGACGCGGTCGAACTCGGAAATGCCGGTGGGCTGGCGCGGCAGTTCGCGCGCCTCGATCTCGGCCAGGCTGCGCACCGGGCTGGCGCCGGCCAGCGGCGCGTAGCGATGCGCGGCCGCAGCGGCGTCGCGGGTTTCCTGCAGAGTGTTCCAGGCGCCGCAATGCGGGCATTTGCCTTCCCACTTGGGGCAGCTTCCGCCGCAGTCGCTACAGGTAAATAAGGTTTTTGCTTTGGCCATCTGGCAAGTTTAACCGGCGCTCATGAAGCTATCTGCCGGCAATGCTGCCTCCGCCGTCCACGCCCAGGTCTTGTCCGGTGATGAAACCGGCCTCGTCGCTCAACAGGAAGGTGACCGCGGCGGCCACGTCGGCCGGCGCGCCCAGGCGCCCCATGGGAATGGAGGACAAGGCCCTTTTCTCGGCCTCGCTGCCTTCGGGGTGCCCCGCCCGGAACAATTCGGTCTCGATGGGGCCGGGCGAGACCGCATTGACGGTAATGCCATAGGGCGCCAGTTCCAGCGCCCAGGTGCGGGTGCAGCCCACCAAGGCGCTTTTGGCGGCCGAATAGCTGGTCCGGCTGACTGCCCCGTGCGTGACCCGACTGCAGATGTTGACGATGCGCCCTTCTTTCCGGGCCTTCATGGACGGGATGAAAGTCTGGGTCACCTGGACGGCGACGCGCACGTTCAGGTCGAACACCTGATAGAGCGAGGCCAGGTCGACTTCGCCCAGGGGCTCGGGCAGGACCAGCCCGACGTTGTTGACCACGGCATCGACGGGGTATTTTTCTCGGATGACGCGCAGCATGTCTTCGGTTTCACCGGCATTGCCGAGGTCGCAGGAATACAGATAGCCTGGGAAATCGATGTCCTGCGTGTTGCGCGCAAGACCCACCACATGGCATCCCAGATCGGCCAGATGCTGGCTGATCGCCCACCCTATTCCCTTTGTAGCGCCGGTTACCAATACACATTTGTTCTTCACGCGATTTCCTTTTCAAGATTCGTCGAAGCACGAAAAGACGACGCAACAGTGTACTCAATGCGGGCGCGGGCTAGGCAATAATTTTCGGCACCCGGGGCGCCAGCGCGCAAAGCAGCTCGTAGCCTATGGTGCCCGCCGCCAGCGCGACCTCGTCCACCGACGGCCCGCCCTGGCCCCACAGCACCACGCGGCTACCCACGCGAGCCCGCGGCACCGGTGTCAGGTCGACCGCCAGCATGTCCATGGAGACACGCCCCAATACCCGCGTGCGAACGCCGTCGACGACGATGGGTGTGCCGGTGCCGGCATGGCGCGGATAGCCGTCCGCATAACCGCAGGCCACGATGCCCACCCGCATGGGCTCCGAAGACACAAACGAGTGCCCGTAGCCCACGGCGGCGCCCCCGGCTATGCGGCGCACACTGATGAGTTCCGCCGCCAGCGTCATGGCCGGCAGCAGGCCCAATTGCTCCGCCGTCCTGTCGGCAAACGGCGAGGCGCCATACAGGCATATGCCCGGACGCAGCCACTGCTCCTGGCCCTGGGGCACGGAAACGCCCGCCCACAGTCCTTGCGTGAGCGTGGCGGCCGAATTGCAGACACTGACCTTGCCGGGCAGGCCCTGTGTCGCCTGGTGAAAGATATCGAGCTGCTGCCGGGTGACGATGGGGTCGTCGTCGGCGCGGGCGAAATGGGTCATCTTGCCCACCGCGCCCAGGATGCCGCGCTCCTGCGCCGCCAAGGCCTGCCGGTAGGCGCCCGGATAATCCTCGGCGGCGAAGCCCAGCCGGTTCATGCCGGTATTGAGCTTGATGAAGGCGTCCAGGGGCCGGGCCGCGCCTGGCCGGGCCGCGCCCGCCGCAAGCAGCATATCCAGCTGTTCCTGGCAATGCACCGCCGTCGTCAGCCGGTATTCTTGCAGCACCGCGATGTCGCCGGGCTGGAAAAACCCTTCGAGCAGCAGGATGGGCTTGTCCCAGCCCAATTCACGGCAGCGCACGGCTTCGTCCAGATCCAGCATGGCCAGCCCCTGCGCCTGCTGGAAGCCCCGGACGGCGTTGTCGATGCCGTGCCCATAGGCATTGGCCTTGATGACGGCCCAGACGCTGGGCGCGCGCTGCCCCGCGGCCGGCCCGAGCTGCCGGATCACGGTATGCAGATTATGGCTGAGCGACGACACCGAAACGGTCGCCGAAATTGGACGCGGCATTGCTACTCCCTATCGATACCGAAGTCTAAACCAGCCGCCGACTATACGCTAAGCCGTGTCTTATACTCAGCGCCTATGGCCGTCGATCATTATGAAAATTTCCCTGTCGCATCCCTGCTGCTGCCGCGCCGCCTGCGCGCACCGGTCCGGAATATCTACCGCTATGCACGCAGCGCGGACGACATCGCCGACGAGGGCGATGCCGAGGCCGAGGAGCGCCTGGAGCTCCTGGCGGGCTACCGCGCCGCGCTGCGCGATATCGCCGGCCAGGCCCTGAGCCTGCCCGACGGCGATCCCCGCAAGCCGGTGTTCGCCCCCCTGGCTGAAACGATAAGGCAATACGAGCTGCCCCTGGAACCCTTCTTCGACCTATTGTCCGCCTTCGAGCAGGACGTGGGCACCACACGCTACGATGATGACGGCCAATTGCGCGATTACTGCCGGCGCTCGGCCAATCCCGTGGGCCGCATCATGCTGCATCTGTACGGGAAGTCCGGCCAGGCCAATCTGGCCGGGTCGGACGCCATCTGCACCGGCCTGCAACTGACCAATTTCTGGCAGGACGTGGCCCTGGACTGGAAAAAGAACCGGGTCTACCTGCCGCAGGACGCGCTGCGGCGGCACAAGGTCGACGAAGCCTTTATCGCCGACTACACCGGACTGGCCGGAAGGATGCCGCCGGACGCCGGGGGCCGGGCCTATGCCGGCGACCCCCGCACTTCCTCCTGGCAGGCCTTGATGAACGACCAGGTGGAACAGGCCCGTCACCTGCTGCGCTCGGGCCTGCCGCTGACGCGCCGGTTGCCCGGGCGGATAGGCTTTGAACTGAAGCTGGTCGTGCAAGGCGGATTGCGTATCCTGGAACGCATGGAACAATTACACTACGACATATTCTTTCACCGGCCAACGCTTGAGAAACGCGATTGGATACTGCTTTTGTGGCGGGCGCTGGGCTGACGCCCGCGCCGGCCGCAGCCGCCAAGCACAGCCCTGCCCATGACGACCCCATGAGTCCAGACGAATACTGCCAGAACAAGGCCGCCCAGAGCGGCTCCAGCTTCTATTACGCCTTCCTGTTCCTGCCGCCGGAGCGCCGCCGGGCCATCACCGCCCTGTATGCATTTTGCCGCGAGGTCGACGACATCGTCGACGAGTCCACCGAACCGTCCGTAGCCCGCATGAAGCTGGCCTGGTGGCGCAGCCAGATCGAACAGCTGTACAAGAACGGACATGCGGACCATCCCGTCATGCAGGCGCTGGCCCCGCACATAAAGACCTTCGGCCTGGATGCGGACCGCCTGCACGCCATCGTCGAAGGCATGGAGATGGACCTGGATCAGGCCCGCTATGCGGACTGGGCCGGCCTGCGCAAATACTGCTGGCATGCGGCCGGCGTGGTGGGCGAACTCTCCGCCGCCATTTTCGGCTATACCCGGCCCGAAACCCGGGTCTATGCCGAAAAGCTGGGCCTGGCATTCCAGTTGACCAACATCATCCGCGACGTCGGCGACGACGCCCGGCGCGGGCGCATCTACCTGCCGGTCGAAGACATGCAGCGGTTCAATGTCACGGCGGCTGAAATCATCGAGCGCAAGCATTCCGAGCGCTTCGTCGAGCTCATGCGCTTCCAGACCGAACGCGCCAGGCAGTGCTACCGCGAGGCCATGCAGGCGCTGCCCGAGGCGGACCGCCGCGCGCAGCGGCCCGGCCTGATGATGGCGGCCATCTATAGCGCGCTCCTGCATGAAATCGAACGGGACAATTGGCAGGTGCTGGATCAGCGCATTTCCCTCACGCCCATACGCAAGTTCTGGCTGGCCTGGAAGACATGGGTGGGCGGGGGACGGGGCCTGGTCAGGCGCCTTGGGGCGGACCGGTCCTGAAAGGCGCCGCCATGAAGGTCGCCGTCATCGGCGGAGGCTGGGCCGGCCTGGCCGCCGTCCATCGCCTGAAGCGCCACGGACATGCCGTGACCGTGTTCGAAACCGCCCATACCCTGGGCGGCCGGGCACGCCGCGTCCATTCGCGCACCTTGGATGCGCCCATCGACAACGGCCAGCACATCCTGCTTGGCGCCTACACCGAAACCCTGGACCTGATGCGGGACCTGGGCCTGGATCCCGACGCCCTGTTCCATCGCGAAAGGCTGTCTCTGGAGTCCGCGGACGGACGATTCAAGCTGCGGGCGGCGGCCCTGCCCGCCCCCCTGCATCTGCTGGCCGCCATAGCCGGTGCGCGCGGATTGGGCCCGCGTGAAAAACTAAGGCTGATTGCCATCACATCCAGACTGCAAGGCCGGGGATGGCGGGTGGCGCAGGGCCTGAGCGTCGCGGAATGGCTGGACCAGGGCGGCCAGTCGCCCCGGGCCATCCGCCGTTTCTGGCAACCGCTGTGCCTGGCTGCGCTGAACACGCCGCTGGAATCGGCCTGCGCCCAATTGTTCGCGCACGTCCTGCGCGACAGCCTGGGCGGCACGCGCCATGCCTCGGACGTGCTGATTCCCAATGTCGACCTGTCGCGCTTGTGGCCCGACCGCCTGGAAGCCTGGCTGGCCGAGAATGAGAAGGACGGACCCCGCTCCCGTCTTTACCGGGGCCATGCGGTCAGGAAGCTGGCATGCGAGGGCGCAGGGGTGAAGGTGGACGATGAGTCCTTCGATGCCGCCGTGGTGGCCGTCAACGCGCCGGCCGCCCATAAGCTGCTGGCCCAGCTTGATCCCACGCCTGAAGGGGTGCGCTATCTGGATGCGCTGTCGGCCTTCTCCCACATACCCATAGCCACCCTCACCCTGCGGCTGGCCCGGCCCTGGGCGCTGCCGCAAGCCATGCTGTTGCTGCACGACGACCCGGTCCGGCTGCATTTCGGGCAGTGGCTGTTCAACCGCCGCAGCCTGCGCGGACCCGCGACCAAAGACACGGCGGCCGTGAGCGATGCAGACGCCCCGCTGCTGCATATCGTGGTCAGCGATGCCGGCGCCCTGGCGGACCAGCCGCGCGAACGCGTCGTGGCGGCGATCGTCGAACAGATACGGGAACAGACCCGGCGGTTCGGCTCCATGCCCTCCGTGACCGGCCACAGCCTCATCGTGGAAAAACGCGCAACCTTCGCCGCCGTACCCGACCTTGCGCGGCCGGGCAACGGCACGCCGTGGCCGCGGCTATGGACGGCCGGAGACTGGACCGATACGGGCTACCCCGCCGTGCTGGAAGGCGCCGTGCGCAGCGGCCGCAAGGCGGCCGATCTGCTGCACCACGCGCTGCATCGCGATCGCGTCCAGGCTTGAACGGGCCGCGCCCCAGGACGGCTGCGGCAACAGACGGCTACAGCGCGGGACGCAAGCCGTGCACCGTCGCATAGCCCAGGGCCGTCAGGGCCAGGCTGCCCAGCAGGCTCAGGCCGCTGTACCCCAAAGCGTGCAGGTAGGCGCCGCGTTCCAGCAAGCCGAAGGTCTCGGCAGAAAAAGTGGAAAAAGTGGTCAGCCCGCCCAGGAAGCCGGTGACCAGCATCAATCGCAGCCACATGGGCACTTCCGGGTACAGGGACACCACACCCAGCACGGCGCCGATCAGATAGCCGCCGGCCAGATTGGCCGCCAGGGTGCCCCAGGGCAAGGCGGCATGCGCCTGATTCAGCCATAAGCCCAGCAGCCAGCGGCTGATGGCGCCCAGGGCGGCGCCCACGCCAATGGCAAGGAAGTGGCTGAATGTCAGCATTTTCTGGCGGCTACTCCTTGAGTCCGAGGACTACCTCGGGGGATTCCAGGGGGAACTGGAGCTTGAGTTTATCGATAATGAGCTGCATCAGCGCCAGGCGGCGCAGGGCGGGCTCCTCTTGAAGAAAATCCCAGGCCCACTGGGCGGCGGCCGACGCTTCGTCGCGAAGATCGTACACCCCCACGCCGAACCCGTCCTGCCCGAAGGCCTGGTAATACGATCTGCCGTTTGCCCTGATGCATACTACGGCGCGGCGGCCATCCGGATGAATTTCGACGACTTCTGTTTCTGCATGATTTTCATTTGGCATATCAGGCTCCTTAGAAGGTCGATCCAGTGTAGCAAAACGAATCCAGGCCATTGCAACCGAACATTGCCGGAATGCGGCGCGGCCGGGGCCGCGCGGATCCTTAGGCCGGAGCGTGTTGCTTGATGTACTCGCGGACCAGATCGACCCTGCACTCCATGACATGGACGCGCTGCGGCAAATCGGCCAGGTCCCGCAAGTGGGCGGGCACGGGCGCCGGCTCGCCGATGGCTTCCTGTATGGTTTCGCCGAACTTGGCCGGCAAGGCCGTTTCAAGCACCAGCATGGGAACGCCTTCTTCGACGTAGTCCGCCGCCACCTTGACGCCATCGGCCGTATGCGGATCGATCAGCACGCCTGTGCGCTCGTACAGCGACTTGATGGTCGCCAGCCTGTCGGCATGTGTGCTGACGCCCGCCACGAAGCCATAACGCGCCTCGAACAGGGGCTTGAGCGAACTGAGGTCGAACTGCCCGGTACGGGCCAGCTCGTCCCAGCAGGCGCGCACGCGGCCGCCGTCCTGGTCCAGCAAGTCGAAGACAAAGCGCTCGAAGTTGGAGGCGCGGGATATGTCCATGGACGGGCTGGACGTGGCATGCGTCTGCGCGGCCGCCCGTGGGCGGTAGATGCCGCTGCGGAAGAATTCTTCCAGCACATTGTTCTCGTTCGTGGCCAGCACCAGACGGCGTACGGGCAAGCCCATCTGGCGGGCGATATGGCCGGCCAGTATGTTGCCGAAATTGCCCGAGGGCACGGCAAAGGAAACCTGCTGCCCCGGTCCGGACGTGCTGCGCAGCCATCCCCAGAAGTAGTAGACCACCTGGGCGGCAATGCGCGCCCAGTTGATGGAATTGACCGCGCCCAAGTGGTAATCGGACTTGAACTTCAGGTCGCCTGCAAGCGCCTTGACGATGTCCTGGCATTCGTCGAACACGCCCTTGAGCGCAATGTTGTGGATGTTGGCGTCCTGCAGCGAATACATCTGGGCCCGCTGGAATTCGCTCATGCGGCCATGCGGCGACAGCATGAAGACCGATACGCCGCGCTTGCCGCGCAGGGCGTACTCGGCCGCCGAGCCGGTGTCGCCCGATGTCGCGCCCAGGATATTCAGGCTGCCTTGGCGTTTGTCCAGCACGTATTCGAACACGTGGCCAAGAAACTGCATGGCCATGTCCTTGAAGGCCAGCGTGGGTCCTTCCGAGAGGCCCAGCAGGCTGATGCCCCCGTCCAGCGGCTTGAGCGGCACGATGGCTTCGCTGCCGAAGGCAGACGGCGTGTAGGCGGCATGCGTCAGGCGCGACAGGTCGGCCTTGGGAATATCGTCGATGAACAGTCCAAGAATCTCGGCGGCCAGATCCGCGTAGCCCAGGCTGCGCCACGATTCCAGCGTGTCGGCGCCGATCCGGGGCAAGTGCTCGGGCAGGGCCAGTCCGCCGTCGGGCGCCAGCCCTTCAAGCAGGATGTCGGAAAAGGATTGCGGCGCCATGCCGCCGCGGGTGGAACGGTATTTCATAACAGGCTCTCTACACGCAGGCGCGTGACATCGGAATGAACGAAGGCAAGCGTGCGTATCCTCAGCAGGGCCGCGTCGATCGAGCCTTCGCGCGCTTCGTGCGTCAGGAAGATGATGTCGGCCTGCGCATCGCCGCTGGGCTGCTGGAACATCGAGCCGATGGAGATGCCGACCTCGGAAAGTATGCGCGCGATATCGGCCAGCACGCCGGGGCGGTCCTGCACGCGCATGCGCAGGTAGTACGAGGAATGGACCTCGGAAATAGGCAATACGGGGGTGTCGTCCATGGCATCGGGCTGGAAGGCCAGGTGCGGCACGCGATGCTCGGGATCGGCGGCCTGCAGGCGGGTGACGTCCACCAGGTCGGCCACCACGGCCGATGCGGTGGGCAGTTCGCCGGCGCCCTGGCCGTAATACAGGGTGGGCCCGACCATGTCGCCGCTGACCAGCACCGCATTCATCGCGCCTTCGACATTGGCCAGCAGGCACTCCATGGGCACCAGGGTGGGATGCACGCGCAACTCGATGCCGTCGGCCCGGCGGCGCGTAATGCCCAGCAGCTTGATGCGATAGCCCAGGCGTTCCGCATGGGCGATGTCTTCCTGGGCCAGCGATGAAATCCCTTCGATATGGGCCTTGTCGAACTGCACGGGTATGCCGAAGGCCAGGGACGCCAGCAGCGTCAGCTTGTGCGCGGCATCGACGCCTTCGATATCGAAGGTGGGATCGGCTTCGGCATAGCCCAGGCGCTGCGCCTCGGCCAGCACGTCGCCGAAAGGCAGGCCGCGCGAACGCATTTCCGACAGGATGAAATTGGTCGTGCCGTTGATGATGCCCGCCAGCCACTGTATGCGGTTGGCGGTCAGCCCTTCGCGTATCGCCTTGATGATGGGAATGCCCCCCGCCACCGCCGCCTCGAAAGCCACCATGACGCCCTTCTCGTGGGCCGCGGCGAAGATCTCGTTGCCATGCTTGGCCAGCAAGGCCTTGTTGGCGGTCACCACATGCTTGCCCTGGGCGATGGCTTCCATGATCCATTCACGCGCCAGGGTGTCGCCGCCGATGAGTTCGACCACGATGTCGATATCGGGGTGGCGGACGACCTCCATGCCGTCGCGCGTCACCAGCATCCGGTCGCCGACCAGGCGCCTGGCCTTGTCCACGTCGCGCACCGCCACGGCCGCCACCTCGATGCGCCGGCCGGCGCGCCGCGCGATCTCTTGCGCATTGCGCGTCAATACATTCCAGGTGCCGCCGCCGACGACGCCCAGACCCAGCAAACCAACTTTTATGGGACTCATTTCTCTAGGGTCTCTTTTTTCGCGTTCGCAGGCCCTACTCCGTCCTTGCGGAACATGTCCTTGATGCCGCGCACCGCCTGACGGGTGCGCTGTTCGTTTTCAATCAGGGCGAAACGCACATAGTCGTCGCCGTACTCGCCGAACCCGATGCCCGGCGACACCGCCACCTTGGCGTCGGCCAGCAACCGCTTGGAGAACTCCAGCGAACCCAGATGCTGATAGGCCTCGGGGATTTTTGCCCAGATGTACATGGACGCCTTGGGAATGTCGACCATCCAGCCGGCTTCATGCAGTCCCTTGGCCAGCACGTCGCGGCGGTTGCGGTACTGCTCGACCACCTGCGCGACACATTCCTGCGGGCCTTCGAGCGCCGCGATGGACGCCACCTGTATGGGCGTGAACGTGCCGTAATCGTGATAGCTCTTTATGCGGGCCAGGGCATTGACCAGTTCCTGGTTGCCCACCATGAAGCCCACCCGCCAGCCCGCCATGTTGTAGCTTTTGCTCATGGTGAAGAACTCGACCGCGACATCGCGCGCGCCTTCCACCTGCATGATGGACGGGGCCACATAGCCGTCGAAGGTGATGTCGGCGTAGGCCAGGTCGTGCACCACCAGGATGCCGTGTTCCTTGGCCAGTGCGATGATGCGCTCGAAGAAGCTCAGGTCGACGCACTGGGCCGTGGGATTGCTGGGAAAGCCGAGGATCATCATCTTGGGCTTGGGTATGCTTTCCCTGACCGCGCGCTCGATTTCCTCGAAGAAATCCAGGCCGGGCGTCATGGGCACGGAGCGGATGTTCGCCCCGGCGATGACGGCGCCGTAGATATGAATGGGATAGCTGGGGTTGGGCACCAGCACGGTATCGCCCCGATCCAGCGTGGCCAGCATCAGGTGGGCCAGGCCTTCCTTGGAACCTATGGTGACGATGGCCTCGGAGTCCGGATCGATCTGCACGCCGTAGCGGCGCTCGTACCAGCCCGAGATCGCCCGGCGCAGCCGCGGTATGCCTTTGGACACCGAGTAGCCGTGCGTGTCGGGCCGGCTGGCGGCCTCGACCAGCTTGTCGACGATGTGCTTGGGAGTGGGCCCGTCGGGATTCCCCATGGACATATCGATGATGTCTTCGCCCCGCCGTCGCGCCGCCATTTTCAATTCGCCGGTAATGTTGAAAACGTATGGCGGTAAACGCTCTATGCGCGGAAAATTCGTCATGATTATCCTTGGGTCACGAAGGGGGAGCTTTGTATCGATGGGTGCGGTGCAGCAAAAGCAGTAATCTAGCCCAAGCCGGCGCTTGCGGCAAATAACATGCAAGTTTAATCCATCCAAAAAAAACCGGATGCCGCGTGATCGGAAACTTTGCTTTGCGCTATGATCGACCTGACCCATGGAGTTATTTGTGCAATTACAAAGCGAATCCAATCCGGCGCTCAATACGGTCACTGCGTACGGGCCCGACTACATCGAGATCAACGAGGTGCCGTACGGGCACGCCGTCTACTTCGCCCCCGAGGGCGAAATACACCAATGGATGGTCGAAACCATCGGCGACATCGACACCGGCGCACTGCGCCAGGTGGCCGGCCTGGAGGACAGCAAACCCGACCCCATGGCCTTTCTGGATGGCGGCGCGAACGCGTCCAGGCCCGCCGATGCGCCGGAGGTGCTGCTGGTGGGCACCGGCCTGAAACAGCACCTGCTGGCATCCCACGTTACACAGCCCTTGCTGCGGCTGGGCGTGGGCATAGAAGCCATGAGCACGGAAGCGGCCGCCCGCACTTACAACATCCTGATGTCCGAAGGGCGGCGCGTCGTCGTCGCCCTGCTGCCCAACAAGGAGATCGCATGAGCCAGATAGCCGCCGGCAAGCCGGTTCCGGAATTCACCGCCCATAGCACGCAGGGCCAGGTCAGCCTGGACGGCTTGCGCGGGCACCGCGCCGTGCTGTACTTCTACCCCAAGGACAGCACGCCGGGCTGCACCACCGAAGCCCAGGACTTCCGCGACGCCTACCAGGAGTTCGTCGACGCCGGCTGCCAGGTCATCGGCGTTTCGCGCGATTCGCTCAAGTCGCATGCCAATTTCAGCGAAAAGCAGAACCTGCCCTTTCCCCTGATTTCCGATGCCGACGAAACGCTGTGCCAGCTTTTCGGGGTCATCAAAATGAAAAACATGTACGGTAAACAGGTACGCGGAATCGAGCGCAGCACCTTTTTGATCGGCGCCGACGGCACGCTGCTGCGCGAATGGCGCGGCCTGCGCGTTCCGGGCCATGTCGACGAGGTCTTGCAGGCAGTGCGCGACGGCGCCTAGAGCGGCCGCGCGCCGCCATTCCGCCACGCCCTTATTTCAGAATCGCAGGAGCACACAGTTTATGCCGCTACCCCCCTTGCCGACCCGTATGGGCGCCATGGTTTCCTCCGATGCGCCAAGCAAGGCATCCGTTGCGCCCGCCGTAGCGGCGACCGCCGGCAAGCCGGCGGCAAAACGCGGCGCGGCTCCCGCGGCCACGGACCAGGCGGCATTGATACCGCCCGCGCCCGAAGTGCCGGCCCTGACCGTCGTCGCGTCGCGTCCGGCCCGCAAGACACGGCTGGCCGTCGCCAAGCGCAAGCTGTTCGTGCTCGACACCAATGTGCTGCTGCACGACTCGAATTCCCTGTTCAAGTTCGAAGAGCACGATATCTTCCTGCCCATGATGGTGCTCGAAGAACTGGATCACCAGAAAAAGGGCATGTCCGAAGTGGCGCGCAACGCCCGCCAGGTCAGCCGCTTCCTGGACGGCCTGGTGGCCGGCACCCAGGCGCTGGAGAAAGGCCTGGACCTGGACGCGCTGGGCAACCAGGAAGCCCTGGGCAAGCTGCACTTCCAGACCTCGGCCCTGCATTCCAAGCTGCCCATCGAGCTTCCCCTGGGCAAGGCCGACAACGCCATACTGAATGTGGTGCATGCGCTGCAGCTGGCGCACCCCAAGCGCGAAGTCATACTGGTATCCAAGGATATCAATATGCGGCTCAAGGCCCGCTCGCTGGGCTTGCCGGCCGAAGACTACCTGAACGACCACGTGCTCGACGACTCCGACCTGCTGTACGACGGGGTCATGCCACTGCCCGAGAACTTCTGGACCAAGCACGGCAAGGATGTCGAATCCTGGCAACAGGGCGGCACGACCTACTACCGCATCAAGGGCCCGCTGTGCTCCGAATTCATCGTCAATGAGTTCGTGTATTTCGATGGCGACCTGCCCCTGCAGGCGCAAGTCAAGGAGGTCAGTGGGCGCAGCGCCGTGCTGGCCACCCTGCGCGACTACAGCCACGGCAAGAACAATGTATGGGGCATCACGGCCAGGAACCGCGAACAGAATTTCGCGCTCAACCTGCTCATGAACCCCGACTGCGATTTCGTGTCGCTGCTGGGCCAGGCGGGCACCGGCAAGACGCTGCTGGCGCTGGCCAGCGCCTTGACCCAAACCCTGGAAACCAAGCGCTACAACGAAATCATCATCACCCGCGCAACCGTTCCCGTGGGCGACGACATCGGCTTCCTGCCCGGCACCGAAGAAGAAAAAATGCTGCCCTGGATGGGCGCGCTGGAAGACAATCTCGAGGTGCTGCATCTGGGCGCGGGCAACAACGAGATGGCTGGCGGCGGCCAGGATTGGTCCAAGAATTCCACCATGGAACTGATCCGTTCGCGCATCAAGGTGAAGTCCCTGAATTTCATGCGCGGACGCACCTTCCTGAACAAGTTCCTGATCATCGACGAGGCCCAGAACCTGACGCCCAAGCAGATGAAGACGCTGGTGACCCGCGCCGGCCCGGGCACCAAGATCGTTTGCCTGGGCAATATCGCCCAGATCGACACGCCTTACCTGACCGAAGGCAGTTCGGGCCTGACCTACGTGGTGGACCGCTTCAAGGGCTGGCCGCATGCCGGGCACATCACCTTGCAGCGCGGAGAACGCTCCCGGCTGGCCGACTACGCCAGCGAGGCGCTGTAAGAGCCGCCCATGGACGATCGCGCGCCCTTGCCCGTCGGATTCACCCTGGGCGATGCGGCCGGCATCGGCCCGGAAATCATCGTCAAGCTGTTCGCCGCCGGCCTGCCTTGCCCCGCTCTGGTCTACGGCGATGCGGGCATCCTGGATGGCACCCTGCGGCGCCTGGGGCTGTCGGATGCGTTGTCCGTGGAATTGATCGCCTCGCCGGATCAGGCCACGGGGCGGCCGGGCATGCTGCCCGTCCTGAACCGCTGGCAGGCCCTGCCGAGCGAGCTGCCTCCCGGCCAATTGAACGCTCAGGCGGGACGCGGCGCCTACGAATACCTTTGCCACGCCATCGACGATGCCCAGGCATCAAGGCTGCGCGCCATCGTCACGGCGCCGCTGAACAAGAAAGCCATGCAGGCGGGCGGCATCGACTATCCCGGACATACCGAAATCCTGGCCGAACGGACCGGCACGCGCCACTACGCCATGATGCTGGCCAACGACGAACTGCGCGTCATCCTGGCGACCATACACGTGGCCCTGGCCCAGGTCAGCCCGCTGATCACGTTCGAGACCGAGCTGGAGACCATACGCCTGGCCCAGCGCGCCTGCCTCCAGGCAGGTATCCGGCGGCCGCGCATCGCCGTGGCCGGGCTCAATCCCCACGCGGGCGAAGACGGCCGGTTCGGGCAGGAGGAAATCCAGGTGATTTCGCCGGCCATCCAGCAGGCCAGGACGGAAGGCATGGATGCCAGCGGCCCCTGGCCGGGCGATACCATATTCATGCGCGCGCGCCGGGGCGAATTCGACATCGTGGTGGCGCAATACCACGACCAGGGCCTGATTCCCGTCAAGTACCTGGGCGTGGACCAGGGCGTCAACGTAACCGTGGGCCTGCCTTTTGTGCGCACCAGCGTGGATCACGGGACGGCCTTCGACATCGCGGGCCAGGGCATCGCCGACCCAAGCTCGCTGCGCGCCGCCTACGACCTGGCGCTGGCCATGACGCCGGATCAGGCCTGCGCGGCCTGACTCCCTTGCCGCCCTCGAGGCGGCCGGTGCCCGAGCTTAGCCCATCCCGGCGGTGAAGTTCAGGAAGCGCGTGCTGGCCCCTTGGAAGGTCAGGCGCACGCTGCCGATGGGGCCGTTACGCTGCTTGCCCACGATGATCTCGGCCGTGCCCTTGTCGGGCGAGTCCGGGTTGTAGACCTCG
This sequence comes from Pollutimonas sp. M17, assembly GCF_025836975.1. Taxonomy (NCBI): domain Bacteria; kingdom Pseudomonadati; phylum Pseudomonadota; class Betaproteobacteria; order Burkholderiales; family Alcaligenaceae; genus Pollutimonas; species Pollutimonas sp. M17. Next base: position 2,510,110 of record NZ_CP107548.1, read on the forward strand.
TCACGATAGATGAAGAGAATCAGGTCGGCATCCTGCTCGATGGCGCCGGACTCCCGCAAATCGCTCATGACCGGACGCTTATTCGGGCGTTGCTCCAGGCTGCGGTTAAGCTGCGACAAGGCGATCAAGGGGCAGTTCAATTCCTTGGCCAGGCCTTTCAGCGAACGGCTGATTTCTGAAATCTCGGTTGCCCGGTTCTCGCCCGAGGAATTGCCCGACATCAACTGCATATAGTCGATGATGATCAAGCCCAACTGGCCGCACTGACGCGCCAGGCGCCGCGAACGTGCGCGCAACTCCATGGCCGTCAGCGCCGGGGTTTCATCGATATAGATTTGCGCTTCCTGCACTTGCTGCACGGCATGAGTCAGGCGCGGCCAGTCGTCGGCCGTCAGCTTGCCGGTACGCATGCGGTGCTGGTCCAGCATGCCCACCGAGCCGACCATGCGCATGGCCAACTGCACCGCGCCCATTTCCATGGAGAACACGGCAACGGGCAGGCCTTGCTCGATGGCCACATGCTCGCCGATATTCATGGAGAACGAGGTCTTGCCCATGGAGGGACGGCCGGCCACGATGATCAAGTCGCCGGGCTGCAGGCCCGAGGTCATGCGGTCAAGGTCGGTAAAGCCGGTAGGCACCCCGGTGATGTCGGAGTCGCCCTCGCGGTGGTAGAGCTCGTCGATCCGCTCGACCACCTGGGTCAGCAGCGGCTGGATTTCCTGGAATCCCGTGCCGCCGCGTGCTCCTTCCTGGGCAATCTGGAAGACGCGCGACTCGGCCTCATCCAACAGTTGCCGGGCTTCCTTGCCTTGGGGATTGAATGCGGCTGCCGAAATTTCGTCGGCCACCGATACCAGCTTGCGCAGCATGGACCGCTCGCGGACGATCTCGGCATAGCGGCGGATGTTGGCAGCCGAAGGCGTGTTGTGCGCCAGGGCATTCAGGTAGGACAGCCCGCCCACCTCGTCGGACTTGCCCGCGCTGGCCAGCGACTCGTTGACCGTGACGACGTCGGCCGGACGGGCCAGGCCGATAAGGCGGGTGATGTGCTGCCAGATGATCTTGTGGTCGAAGCGATAGAAATCGTCTTCATTCAGGACGTCGGTAACCCGGTCGAAGGCGGCATTGTCCAGCAACAGGCCGCCCAGCACGGACTGCTCGGCTTCCACCGAATGGGGAGGCACGCGCAAATAATCCAGTTGGGGGTCGCTGCTTGTCTTCTTGCTGTCCAAATCGGGCTCCGAACAATCGGGGGGTGGAAAATTCCATGAATGAAAAAAGCCGGCATCTGCCGGCTTTTTCACTAGCGCTGGCTCGGCACCTTCCTGGAAAAGGAATGTACCACGCGCGGCAAGATGGCTTAGGCCATTTCGCCTTGCACGACCACGGTGATGTCGACCACCACGTCGGCGTGCAGCGCGACCTGGACGGGGAACTCGCCCACGGCCTTGATTGCGCCATCGGGCAAGCGCACTTGTGCTTTCTCGATGGTGGTGAAACCGGCCTTGACCAGGGCGGCAGCGATGTCCATGGTGGTGACCGATCCGAACAGGCGGCCGTCGACGCCGGCTTTTTGCAGGATGGTGACGGTCTGGCCGGCCAGCTTCTCGCCGGTGGCTTGCGCGGCGGCCAGTTTCTCGGCCTGGACCTTCTCGAGTTCGGCGCGGCGCGCTTCGAATTCCTTCAGGGCGGCGTCGGTGGCGCGGCGGGCGATCTTTTGGGGGATCAGGTAATTGCGGGCATAGCCGTCGCGCACACGGACGACTTCACCGAGGTTACCCAGATTGACGACTTTTTCGAGCAGAATGACTTGCATGACGATAGGCCCCGGATTAGTTGTGGTTGTCGGTGTAAGGCAGCAGGGCCAGGAAGCGGGCGCGCTTGATGGCGGTGTCCAGCTGGCGCTGGTAATGTGCCTTGGTGCCGGTTAGGCGGGCAGGAATGATCTTGCCGTTTTCCTGGATGAAGTCACGCAGCGTGTCCAGATCCTTGTAATCGATCTCGTCAACGTTGGCAGCTGTGAAACGGCAGAACTTGCGACGTTTGAACAGCGGGTTCTGTTGCGTGAATTTGCGTTTTTCCTTGCCTTTCTTGAAGTAAGCCATGATGTGCCTCTTTAGTGCCCGGGACTGACCCGGACTGTAAATTTCATGCGCCCGGCGCTCAATGCGCCTGCGCTACATATTTGCCATGAATTCCTGCTATACAACGGCTGTCGCGCCGCCGGCAAAAACCCGTTTCGCCTGTTGTATGTGCAGCACCAGTTTGTTCGAGCCTTTGCGCGCGGGGGCCAGAAACCCCTGTATCGACAAAAGCGCACCCAAAGGGGTGTCCGCCAGCAACAGAGCGATGTCTCCCAGGGCTACAGCGGAAAGAACCATTTCGATCCGGCGCGCATGGCCGGCTTCCTGGACTTCCGATTCGTGACTCAAGACCATTTCGACCGCCGGCAAGCCCGCCGGGGTATACCTTAAAGGCTGCAGCTCGAGAGCCGTTGCCGTAAGGACCAGTTGATTCACGTTGCTGCCCGGGACACAGGCCCTTATTCCGACTGGTTCGCGGTGGCCGCTTCGGCGCTGGCCTTGCGAGCCTCTTCGCGCTCGACCGACTTCATCATGATGGATGCGGCGGTCTGGGCCTTCTTGGTCTTGATGACCAGGTGGCGCAAGATGGCGTCGTTGTAGCGGAAGGAATGCTCCAGTTCGTCCAGCACGGACTGGCCGCACTCGATGTTGAAGCAGACGTAATGGGCCTTCACCAGCTTCTGGATGGGGTAGGCCAGTTGACGGCGGCCCCAGTCTTCCAGGCGATGAACCTGTCCGCCGTTGCCGGTAACGACAGCCTGATAGCGTTCGATCATGGCGGGCACTTGCTCGCTTTGATCGGGATGCACAATAAACACTACTTCGTAGTGACGCATAAACAACTCCTTGTGGATGTCTTTTGCCGTCCGGACCTTGCCTAGATGCATTCAAAGGCAAAGCCAGCCGCCAAAAGGGGCAGCCCGCCGGCATCAAAAATAGATGCTAGTCGAGCAAGAAACCAACCATAATAGCATTACTAGGAGTTTTCGGCAATGGCCGGTTGGCTCGAATTTGGGACTGGTCCGGATAAGGGGTCATATTCCAGCATACCGGGGTTGGTGGGTTTTGTTGGCATTAGCGCCGCTACGTTGATGTGTGTTGTTTTCGGTGACGTTAATGGTTTTTGGTGACGTTAATGGTTTTTGGTGACGTTAATGGTTTTTGGTGACGCCGTCGAGGTGGCGGGGGCCGGGCTTTGCTCCTCGTGACCGGTTCGGCGCCTGCGCGCCGAACATCGCATCGCCTTGTTCGTCCGCACATGCGTGCTCCCTTCACCATCGGCTCGCTCGGCCCCGAAAGTCGCCGCAGCCCGGCCCCCGCCACCTCGACGGCTGCATCGGTGAAATGCGTGGCGTCGCCGGGAAAGTCTGCTTGCTTGGCGTTCTTCCGCCTTCTGGTTTGTGTCTGAAAGCGTTACTGCCCCGTCTTCTCCCACACCCTACGGGATGGCGCGGAAAAGCTATTCAGCCTCGGCATGCAGGATTCATTCTTCCATCATGCCCCTATGTTCGCCGCGGTGGGCGGACCGGGGCTGTGCGACCTTTGAGCCAGCCGCAGGCCTGGCTTGGAAGCGGGGGCGTAAGAGTGCGCGCTGTCTGAGCAAACAATCAGTCCGGGACTGATTGTTTGCGAGTTCGCGCACGTCCCCCGCTGGAAAGCCAGGACAAGGGAAGCCCGAAGGGCCGCAGCGATCGGGAGCACGGCCCCGGTCCGTCCACCGCGGCGCGCAAGAAACCAAGGGAAGCCAGTCCACCCACCGAAGCGCTTAAGAATTCAGAAAGGGGTCAGCCTAAGCGCAGCAGCCCTTAAGAATTTAGAACGCCAGCAAGGATCAAAAAACCCCGCTCTCAGCCTTCGATGACGGCGTACGCGGAGTGGTTGTGTATGGACTCGAAGTTCTCGGCGGTGACGCGGAAGCTGCGCGCGCCGGCCAGGCCCTGCAAGTGCTCGGCCACGTCGCGAACCAGATCCTCGACGAATTTGGGATTCTCGTAGGCGCGCTCGGTCACGAATTTTTCGTCGCCGCGCTTGAGCAGCCCCCACAGCTCGCACGAGGCCTGCTGCTCGATGTTGCGGATCAGCGCGTCGACGTCGACCTGGGATGGATCCTGGTAGATGACCTCGACGGTGACATGGGAGCGCTGATTATGGGCGCCGTACTGCGAGATCGCCTTGGAGCATGGGCAGAGGCTGGTCACCGGGACCAGCACGGAGAGCGCGAATTCCGCAGCGCCCTCTTGCCCGGCAGCCTGGGCGCGGGCCGACCACTTGACTTCATAGTCCATCAGGCTGGCCACCCCCGAGACGGGAGCGGTCTTGGACAGGAAATAAGGAAAGGTCGCCGCGATATCGCCCTTCTGGGCGTTCAGCAAGGGCAGCATGTCTTGCGCCATGGCGCAAAACAGGGCGGGCGTCATGGGCGTGCGGCGGTGTTCTTCGAGCAGTGCCACGAAACGCGACATATGCGTTCCTTTTTCCTGTGCCGGCAGGGCCACGGTAAGCTCCCAGTTGGCGACGGTGGCTTGCGCCGTGCCGTCGGCCTGGGCGATGACCATGGGATGGCGCACGCCGCGAACACCCACGCGCTGGATCGCGATGTGGCGGGTATCGACGCTGCTCTGCACGTCAGGCATGGCAACAGCAGAATCAATCAGTATATTCATGAAATATAGGCCTGGTGGGCGCCCGCCAGGAGCGGACACCGGTTACGGACACAATGGGGATACTGCTACTTTACCGCAAGTCCGGCGACGGACACATCCATTGGATGCTCCGGAGCGCCGAAACGTTCCCGGATGGAACGCTCGATGCCGGCGGCGTCCAGCCCCAGGTCCGAAAGGATGGCCGACTGTTCGCCATGATCGATGAACTGATCGGGCAGCCCCAATTGCAGCATGGGCCGGACAATGCCCCGCCGGCTGAAGAACTCCAGCACGGCGCTGCCGGCCCCGCCCATGATCGAGGCCTCCTCGACCGACACGAAAGCCTGGTGCGTCTCGGCCAGGCTTTGCAGCAAGGCTTCATCCAGCGGCTTGACGAAGCGCATGTCGACCAGGGTGGCGTCCAGCGCCTCGGCGGCCTGCAAGGCGGCTGTGGCCAGCGTGCCGAAGGCCAGGATGGCGATCCGTTCGCCCTGGCGGCGGACGACGCCCTTGCCCAGTTCGACCTCGTCCAGCCCCTCGTGCACCGCGGCGCCGCGGCCCGCTCCGCGCGGGTAGCGCACCGAAGCCGGACCAGGATGGCGGTAACAGGTGCTGAGCAGCAGGCGCGCCTCGTTCTCGTCGGACGGCGTGGCCACCACCATGTTGGGAATGCAGCGCAAGTAGGCGATATCGTAGTTGCCGGCATGCGTGGCGCCATCGGCCCCGACGATGCCCGCGCGGTCGAGGGCGAAGGTGACGTCCAGGTTTTGCAGCGCCACATCGTGTATGAACTGGTCGTAGCCGCGTTGCAAGAAGGTGGAATAGATGGCGACCACCGGCTTCTGCCCTTCGCAGGCCAGGCCGGCCGCGAAGGTGACGGCATGCTGCTCGGCAATGCCGACGTCGAAGTAGCGCGTGGGGAAGCGCCGCTCGAATTCGACCATGCCGCTGCCTTCGCGCATGGCCGGCGTGATGCCGACCAGGCGGCTGTCGGCCTGTGCCATATCGCACAGCCATTGCCCGAAAACCTGGGTGAAGGTCTGCTTGGCGGGGGTTTTGGATTTCTGGATGCCCACGCTGGGGTCGAACTTGCCCGGACCGTGATAAAGCACGGGATCAGCCTCGGCCAATTTGTAGCCCTGCCCCTTCTTGGTGACCACGTGCAGGAACTGCAGGCCGCCCAGCGCCTTGAGGTTTTCCAGCGTGGGCACCAGCGCGTCCAGGTCGTGGCCGTCGATGGGGCCCACGTAATTGAAACCCAGCTCTTCGAACAGGGTGGCCGGCGACACCATGCCTTTGGCATGTCCCTCGAAGCGGCGCGCCAGTTCCAGCATGGGCGGCACATGCTGCAGCACCGCCCGCCCCACATTCTTGGCGGCGGCATAGAAGCCGCCGGACAGCAGCCGGGCAAGATAGCGGTTCAAGGCCCCCACCGGCGGCGAAATCGACATGTCATTGTCGTTGAGCACGACCAGCACATTGACGCCCGGCGTCACACCGGCGTTGTTCAGGGCTTCGAAGGCCATGCCGGCGGTCATGGCGCCGTCGCCGATGACGGCGATGTGCTGCCGCTGGTCCAGGCCCGCGTTGCGCGACGCCACCGCCATGCCGAGCACGGCCGAGATCGACGTCGACGAATGGGCCGTGCCGAACGCGTCGTACTCGGATTCGCTGCGCTTGGGAAAGCCCGATATGCCGCCCTGCTGGCGCAATTTGGCCATGCCGGCGCGCCGGCCGGTCAGAATCTTGTGCGGATACGACTGGTGGCCGACATCCCACACCACGCGGTCATCGGGCGTATTGAAGACATGATGCAGAGCGATGGTAAGCTCGACCGTGCCCAGATTGGACGACAAATGGCCGCCGGTCTTCGACACGGATTGCAGGACGAACTCGCGCAGCTGGCTGGCGGCCTCTTTGAGGCCGGCACGGTCCAGCGAGCGCAGATCGGCGGGCGTATTGATATCTTCGAGGCTTACGTTAGGCATACGAGTCGAGGGGTTGGGTACAAACTGCATTTTAGGCTCTCAAGGGGCCCGGCGCGCAAACGGGCGAATGGGTCAACGGTCGCGCCCGACGATGTAATCGGCGATATCGGCCAGGCGGCCCGCCGCCGGCCCCAGGGGCAGGACTGCCGCCCGGGCCTGGGCATGCAGCGATTGCAGCAATTCGCGGGACCCTTCCAGGCCCATGATGGACACATAGGTCGGCTTGTTGCCCGCGGCGTCCTTGCCGGCGGTCTTGCCCAGGGTGGCGGTGTCCGAAGTCACGTCCAGGATGTCGTCGACGACCTGAAAAGCCAGGCCGACCGCGGCCGCATAGCTTTCCAGGCCCTGCCGGGCGGACGAACCCGCCCCGGCCACGATGCCGCCCAGCAACACGCTGGCTTCAAGCAAGGCGCCGGTTTTCATGCTGTGCATCTGCTGCAGCTGATCGCCGTTCAGGGCCACGCCGATGCTGTCGCAATCGATGGCCTGCCCGCCGACCATGCCCAGGCTGCCCGCCGAACGCGCCAGCAATTGGGATGCCTGCACGACCAGGGCCGGCGCAATCGGCATCAAGGCCAGCAGCTCGAAAGCCAGGGGCTGCAATGCATCGCCGGCCAGCATCGCGGTGGCTTCATTGAAGCGCACATGCACCGTGGGACGGCCGCGGCGCAGCGCATCGTCGTCCATGCATGGCAGATCGTCGTGAACCAGGGAATAGGCATGTATCAGCTCGACCGCCGCCGCCGCATGATCGAGGGCGATTTCCTGCGCGGCGGCCGCCGTGCCCGATTGCAGCGATGCTTCGCCGGCGGCGTAGACCAGGGCGGCGCGAACGCGCTTGCCCGGACCCAGCACCGCATAGCGCATGGCCTCGTGCAGGGATTCGGGTTCGGTGCCGGCCGGCGGCAGCAACTGATCGAGCACCCCTTCCACATGCTGCACGCGCTCAGCCAGCCATGCGGGAAAATCCACTGTTCTGTGCCCCATGCCTATTCCTCGCCGCTATCGGCGTCGGCCAAGGGCTTGAGCAGGTTGCCCTGCAATACCTTGACCTGCTGTTCAGCCTGATCCAGGCGGCGCTGGCATATCTTGGCGAGCTCCACACCCTGTTCATAGGCGGCCAGCGACTGGTCCAGCGGCAGCGTGCCGGTTTCCATCTGCGAGACCAGCGACTCGAGCTGGGCCAGGGCCGTTTCAAAATCCTGCGGCAAGGCGGCTGTGCCGCCGACGGCGGGTGCGGCGCCGGGTTTTGCGTCATTCATGAGCGTATTCCAGAAAATCAGCGCAGCGATGCCGCGCCTGTTTTGCGTCCTGCCCAAATTGTACGAGATGCCGGCCATGCCTGCCCGAGTCCCCCATCCGGACGCTGCGGCAGGGCAAAAAAACTAGGGTACAATCCTAGCTCCTTAAAATTTCATCGGCCAGTCCGTTTTTTCTTCGCACCGGGCACACGACAGCTGGAACAGCCACAGGAAACAACCTTGGCCTTTACCGCGTTCTGCCTGGTTTCATCTCGGCGGGGGGAATCATGACCGACATCGGTCGGGAAGCGCACATCGCGCCGGCGCAAACACAACTTTCAGTCAGCAGTTATTTTGACGAAGCCGTTTTTGCCCAAGAGCAAGAACGCATTTTCAGGAATTCAGCACTTTATATCGGGCATGAAAAACTCGTGCCCGAGCCAGGCGACTGGCGCACCCTGCCGCAGGAACAGGCCGGGCGCGTCCTGGTGCGCAATCCCGGCGGCGTCGAACTGATTTCGAACGTCTGCCGTCACCGGCAAGCCATCATGCTGGGCGGCCAGGCCGGAAGCGTGGCCGGCGCGCAAAGCGAACACGGCAATCTGCGCAACACCGGCGGCAACATCGTTTGCCCCGTCCACCGCTGGACCTATAGCAAGCAGGGCAAGCTGCTGGGCGCCCCGCAGTTCCCCAAGACACCCTGCATGGACTTGCAGCGCTACACGCTCAAGAACTGCCATGGGCTGCTGTTCGAGGGCCCGCGCAATCCGGCCCAGGACATGGCCTCGCTGTTCGAGCGGCCCGAATTCGACTTCTCGGACTATGTGCTGGACCACGTCGAAGTGCATTCATGCCGCTACAACTGGAAGACCTTCATCGAGGTCTACCTGGAAGACTACCATGTAGGGCCCTTCCATCCGGGACTGGGCAAGTTCGTGACCTGCGACGATCTGAGCTGGGAATTCTCGGACTGGTACAGCTCGCAGAGGGTGGGCGTGCACAAATCGCTCAGCCAGCCCGGCAGCGACGTATACCGCCAATGGCACGACAGGCTGCTGGACTACCGCGAGGGCCAGGAACCCGGCTTCGGCGCGGTGTGGGTCACGTATTTCCCCACCCACATGATAGAGCTCTACCCGCATGTGGTCGTGCTGTCGACGCTGCATCCGGTCAGCCCGCAGGAAACCCTGAACATCGTTGAGTTCTACTACCCGGAAGACATCGCCGCCTTCGAGCGCGAATTCGTGCTGGCGCAGCGCGCCGCCTATATGGAAACGGCAATCGAGGACGACGAGATCGCCGAGCGCATGGATGCCGGCCGCCGCGCCCTGATGCGTCGCGGCGCCGACGAGGCCGGCCCCTACCAATCGCCCATGGAAGACGGCATGCGGCACTTCCATGAATGGTACCGCCGCATGATGAACGAGACGGGCGCCTGAGCGCCCGTTTCTTTTACCGCGAGGTGGACAGCAAGCGGATGCCAGCCCGCTCGGCGTGGGGGCTATTTAGTAATCTGCGGAGCGCGCCACCGGGCGGGAGGGATCGCTGCACCATTCGCTCCAGGAACCGGGATACAGGGCCGAACCGTTCAGGCCGGCCAGTTCCATGGCGAACAGGTTATGGCAGGCCGTGATGCCCGAGCCGCATTGATGCACCACCTGAGCCGCCGGCCGCCCTTCCAGCAAGGCCTCGAACTCGCCGCGCAACTCGGCGGGCGTCTTGAAGCGCCCGTCGTCCCGCAGGTTCATTGAATTGGGACGGTTCAGGGCGCCCGGAATATGGCCGGCCACCGGGTCCATGGGCTCGGTTTCGCCGCGATAGCGGTTGGCGGCACGCGCATCGACCACGGTGAACGCGGGATTTTCCAGGTTTTCAAGGACCGCCCTTGCATCGACCGTAGGCATCGCGGCCGCCGCGGGCGCCTCCAGGCTTTGGACCGCCTGCGCCTCGGTGACCGAGGCGCTGCGCACGCCGGTTTCGCTCGCGCCCCCGGCGGCCAGCCAGGCCGGCCAGCCGCCATCCAGGATGGCGACATTCTCGTGGCCCAGCCAGCGCAGCATCCACCACAGGTGCGAGGCGAACATGCTGTTGCCTCCGTCGTAGACGACCACCTGCGACTGCCGGGTCAGGCCCTGCAAGCGCATCAGGATCGCGAAATCGCCGCGCCCGGGCAAAGGGTGGCGCCCGTTGCTGCCCGTTTTCGCCGCGGACAACTGGGTTTCATGATCCAGAAACAAGGCGCCCGGAATATGCCCCTGCTCGTATGCCCGGCGGCCGGCCTGATGGTCGGCCAGGTCGTGCCGGACGTCGAAAACAAGCCAATCCCGCGCGGGCAGCTCCCGGCGAAGCTCGTCAGCGCTGATCAATAATTTATACACTTCGTGTCTCCTGTTTCTGGCCGCCGTCCCCGGCGGCCTGCTGGCTCAGCGCAGTCTGGCCGCGCATGATGCGATCCTCGCTGTACGTTCGCCAGATCGAGAGCAGGCCCGAGGCAATGATGAGCGCCATTCCAGCCCACGCCACCGGGTCGGGCAGATCGCCCCAAAAGACGATGCCCAGCAAGGCCGCGAAGATAATGGTTGTATATTGCAGCGCCGCCGTCAATAGCGCCGAACCGAGGCCGAAAGCGCGCGTCATCGCCAGCTGCCCCACCAGTCCCAGCACGCCCACGCCGGTCAGCGCGAGCCAGGCGGCCAGGCCGATGTCCTTCCAGCCTTCGAACGCCAGCCCCACCAGGCTGGTCAGGCACACGCAGCATGAAAAAATGAAGACGGTACGCCATTCGGGTTCGCCCACCCGGCCCAGCTGGCGTATCTGCATCATGGCCACCGCTGACAGGCCGCCGGCGCCCAGGCCCAGCGCGGCCGGAAGAAACTGATCGTGCGCAATGCTGGGGCGCAGCACGGCGATGACGCCGAGAAACCCCAGCAACACCGCCAATATCCGCAAGGGATCGCGCTGAGTGCCGCCCCAGCCCAGCATCCAGCCCGCAATGAACAGAGGGGCGGTGTAGTTCAGGCTGATGGCGGTGGAAAGAGGCAGGTGGGAAATGGCGAAGAAGCCCAGCCACATGGACGAGATGCCCGAGACATTGCGCCAGACATGCAACTTCCAGCTTGCCGGGACGAGGCTGCGATGCGTGTAGCGGGTCCAGACATAGAGCAGCAGGACCGATGGCACGCCCCGAAAAAGAATGACGTGCGGCAGCGTTGCGCCGTAATCCGAGGCAACCTTCACGCAGGCCCCCATGCCAGCAAACATCACACTCGCCAGTAACATCCACAGAGACTGCATGAACTCAACCGAAAACCTGATTAAAACCGCCAAGCCGCTACTATACTCTGATGCTGAAAAAATTATGGTCGCCGCGGCTTTAAATCCGGGAACCGCCCTCCATATGGATAGTCCAAGGTTTTGCTCGCATTATTCGGAAAACTTAAAACATGAAACGAATCTTTTTATTCCTGCTGACCAATATCGCCGTCATGGTCGTGCTCAGCGCTTCCATGAACGTACTGGGCGTGGGCCGCTTCCTTACCGCCAACGGCCTGGACCTGACCCAATTGCTGATTTTCTCGGCGCTGGTGGGCTTTACCGGCTCGATCATTTCCCTGCTGATCAGCAAATGGATGGCCAAGCAGTCCACCGGCGCCCGCGTCATCGACCCGCAGGCGCCCGCCAACGCGCGTGAAGCGTGGCTGCTGGACACCGTACACCAGCTTGCCGACCGGGCCGGCATCGGCCGGCCTGAAGTCGCCATCTACGACGGCGCGCCCAATGCCTTCGCCACGGGCGCCTTCAAGAACGATGCCCTGGTCGCAGTGTCGACCGGCCTGCTGGACAGCATGACCGAAGAAGAAGTCGCCGCCGTCCTGGGCCACGAAGTCGCCCACGTGGCCAACGGCGACATGATCACGCTGACCCTGATCCAGGGCGTGGTCAACACCTTCGTCATCTTCTTTGCGCGCATCGTCGGCTACTTCGTCGACCGCGCCGTGCTGAAGAACGACCGCGGCGTGGGGGCCGGCTATTACGTCACCGTCATCGTCTGTGAAATCGTCTTCGGCATACTGGCATCGGTCATCGTCGCGTGGTTCTCGCGCCAGCGCGAATACCGCGCCGATGCCGGTTCGGCCAGCCTGCTGGGGTCGCGCGAACCCATGATCCGCGCCCTGGCCCGCCTGGGCGGGGTCGAGGCCGGCGAGCTGCCCAAGGCATTCAAGGCCTCGGGCATTTCTGGCACCCGCTCCATCAGCGCCATGTTCGCCTCGCACCCGCCCATCGCCGCGCGCATCCACGCCTTGCAGGCCGCGCAACGCATCTGATCGCCGCCGGCGCCAAAAGGAAAATTCCCTTCCTTTAGCGCCGGCCGCTTTCCATTCTCCGCGACGGAATCCGCATACCTAGTTTACTATGCGGACATGACAGAATTATTCGCCCTGCTGAACTTCGGCGGCTACATCGCGCTGCTGCTCTGGGGCGTCCATATGGTCCAGAGCGGCGTGCAGCGCGCATTCGGGGCGGCCCTGCGTATCTGGATGGGGCGGGCGCTGGGCACCCGCGTACGCGCTTTTTTCACCGGCCTGGCCATTACCTCGGCCATACAAAGCAGCACGGCAACCGGCCTGATGATCACCAGCTTCGCCGCCGGAGGCCTGGTCGCCCTGACTCCCGGCCTGGCGGCGATGCTGGGCGCCAATGTCGGCACGACCATCATCGTCCAGTTGCTTTCCTTCAACCTGACCGCCCTCGCGCCCACACTGATATTGATCGGCGTCTGGCTCTTCCGGCGCCACCAGCCCAGCCGGCGCCGCGACCTGGGCCGCGTATTCATCGGCCTGGGCCTGTTGCTGCTGTCGCTGCATGAACTCGTGCTGCTGTTCGCGCCCTTGCAGGATGCGCGCCTGCTGGAAATACTGCTGGACGCCCTGTCCGGCCAGCCCGTCATTGCCCTGCTCCTCGCGGCCATCCTGGCCTGGGCATCGCATTCCAGCGTGGCGGTGGTCGTATTGATCATGTCCCTGGCCAGCCACGACATGATCGAGCCGTCGCTGGCCTACGCGCTGGTGCTGGGCGCCAACCTGGGCACCTCCGTGAACCCCCTGCTGGAAGGCGCCGGCGACGACGACCCGGCCGCCCGCCGGCTGCCGCTGGGCAACCTGGGAACGCGCCTGGCGGGTTGCCTGCTGGCGCTTGTGCTCCTGCCCTGGCTGCCAACCCTGATGGGCGTCCTGAGCGCCGATCCCGCCCGCGCCGTGGCCAACTTCCATACCTTGTTCAACGTGGCGGTCGCATTGCTTTTTCTGCCCCTGCTGACCCCGTATGCGCGGGTTCTGGTGCGCGTGCTGCCCAAGCGCAGCGATCCGAACGACCCCTCCCGCCCCCAGTATCTGGATGAATCCGCCCACGAGGTGCCCGCCATTGCGCTGGGCAATGCGGCGCGCGAAGCCTTGCGGGTGGCCGATATGACGCAAAGCCTGCTGGGCATGGCACGCGCCGGATTCCTGCGGGACAACCGGCACCGGATCGCGCATGCGCGCTACGTCAACAGCGCCATCGACCGCCTGGACGGAGCCATTACCACCTACCTGGCCACGCTGGACCAGGACGCCATGAACCAGGACGATCACCGCCGGCTCGACGAGATACTGGCCTTTTCGTCGAACATGGCGCACGCCGGGAACATCGCCACCAGCGGACTGCTGGGGCACACGGCCACCCTGCGCAAGAAAGGCTGGGCATTCACCGCCGCGCAGCGCGACGAGCTGACGACCGTGCTGGACCGGCTGATGCGCAACCAGCGGCAGACCGCCGCGCTCTTCGTCGCGGAGGATATCCGGAGCGCGCGCTACCTGGCCTTCGAGAAAGACCATTTCCGCGAGCTCGAGGCCACGGCGGCCGAACGCAACCTGCAGAACATCCAGGCGGGCAGGCTGGACCAGGCCGAGCTGGGATCCTTCTATCTGGACATATTGCGCGACGCCAAGACCGTCAATTCATTCCTGGTGGAAGCAGCCGCCTACCCGATATTGGCCAAGCACAACGAGCTGCTGCCCAATCGCTTGCGCGAGAACAGCGGCGCGCCCGAATAGGACGGCGCGCCCGCGGCGCCGTTGACACCGGCAGCGTCCTAACCCAGATAACGCTTGAACCAGGCCAGCGCCTTGTCCCAGCCGTCCTGCGCATCCTGGGGATGGTAGCTGGGCCGGTAATCGGCATAGAAGGCATGCCCCGAATCCGGGTAGACGACGATTTGCGAACTTTGCGCCGCGGCGCTGCCTTGCTCCAGCGCGGCTTCCATGCGCCGCACGTCTTCAAGGGGAATGCTGGCGTCCTGCCCGCCGTAAAGGCCCAGGACGGGCGCGAGCAGCTCGCCCGCCACATCGATGGGATTGCGCAGCTGCAAAGGGCCATGCCCCACCGTCAGCTTCCCGTACCAGGCCACGCCGGCCTTGCAGCGGGGGTTATGCGCCGCGTACATCCAGGCAAGGCGGCCGCCCCAGCAGAAACCGGTCACGCCGACGCGGGCCGTGTCAGCGCCCTGGCTTCCCGCCCATTTCACGGCGGCATCCAGGTCGGCCAGCACCTGCTCGTCGGGCACCCGGGACACGATGTCCTTGATCAGTGCCCCGACGTCGGTGTACTGGCTGGCATCGCCCTGGCGCTGGTACAGCTCGACGCCCACCGCCATATAACCCTGATGGGCGAAGCGCCGGCATACATCGCGTATGTGTTCGTGCAGGCCGAAGATTTCCTGGATGACCAGGATGACGGCCGGGTGCTCGCTATCGGCCGGCGCGGCGAAGTAGGCCGGTATCGTGCCGTCGAAGGTGGGCATGTCCACCTGCCCGTGCCGCAAGCCCTCGGCGGGGGTATGCACAGTGGTTCCGGCTGCTCCGGTAATGGGTGAAAACGACATGTCGACTCCTTGTTGTTGCCAGTATGCGCTCGGCTTGCGCCGTCAATGGGCCTGTTCCCAATTCGGCCCGATTCCCACTTCGGCCACCAGCGGCACGCTGAGCCTGGCCACGTTGCACATAAGGCCCGGCAGGTGGCGGGCCACCGTATCGACTTCGCCGGCGGGAACATCCAGCACCAGCTCGTCGTGCACCTGCATGACCAGCAGGCTTTCCAGATTCTCGGCCTCCAGCCATTCCTGGACGGCCACCATGGCCATCTTGATCAGGTCGGCGGCCGTGCCCTGCATGGGCGCATTGATGGCCGCGCGCTCGGCGGCCGCCTGCCTGGGCCCCTTGGCGCCGCGCAGTTCCGGCAACCAGAGGCGCCGGCCGAACACGGTTTCCACATAACCGAGTTCGCGCGCCATCTGCTTGGTCTGGGCCATATAGTTTGCCACACCGGGATAGCGGGCAAAATACCGGTCGATGTAGGCGCGCGCCGCGTCCCGGGTGATGCCCAGGTTGGATGCCAGGCCGAATTCGCCCATGCCGTAGATCAAGCCGAAATTGATGGCCTTGGCCGCCCTGCGCTGTTCGCCCGAGACATCGTCCAGCGCGACGCCGAACACTTCGGCGGCGGTCGCCCGGTGGATGTCGTCGCCCCGCTCGAATGCACTGCGCAGGTTCTCGTCGTCGGAGACGTGCGCCATGACGCGCAACTCGATCTGCGAATAATCGGCGGAAAGTATCCGCCCCCGGTCGGCGATGAAGGCGGTGCGCACGCGCCTGCCCTCGGGCGTGCGCACGGGGATGTTCTGCAGATTGGGATCCGACGAAGCCAGGCGGCCCGTGATCACCGCCGCCTGCGCATAGCGCGTATGGACGCGCCCCGTGGCGGGATTGATCATCTTGGGCAGCTTGTCGGTATAGGTGGACTTGAGCTTGGCCAGGCCCCTGTATTCAAGCAGCAATGCCGGCAAGGGGTAGTCGCGCGCCAGCTTGGTGAGCACGTCTTCGTCGGTGGACGGCGCGCCGCTGGCGGTCTTGCGGACCACCGGCAGCTCCATGCGCTGGAAAAGGATCTCGCCCAGCTGCTTGGGCGAATTCAGGTTGAAAGGCTGGCCGGCCAGTTCGAATGCCTTCTTTTCCAGATCCAGCAGCTGCTGGCCCAATTCATTGCTTTGCTGGACCAGCACATCGCCGTCGATACGCACGCCGTTGCGTTCTATGATGGTCAGCACCCGGGACACCTGGATTTCAAGCAGGTAGATGGCATCCAGTCCTGGGTCCACCGCAAGTTGCGGACGCAGCACCTGGTGCAGTTGGAAGGTGAAATCGGCATCCTCGCATGCATAATGGGAGGCCTTCTGGACTTCGACCTCGTCGAAGCACAATTGCTTGGCGCCCTTGCCGCATAAATCCTCGAAGGTCGTACCCGTGCGGCCCAGCCAGCGCTGGCCCAGCTCTTGCATGTTGACGCGCCGATGAGACTCCAGCACGTAGGCTTGCAGCATGGAATCCTCGGCTATGCCGGCCAGCGCCACGCCTTCGTTCAAGAGCACGTGCGCGTCGTACTTGGCGTTGTGCAGCAGCTTGGCCGCCGAGGCATCCTCGAGCCACGGCCGCAAGCGGGCAAGCACCTGGTCCTTGGGCAACTGCTGCACATTGTCCGGTCCGCGATGGGCCACCGGTATATAGCAGGCCACCCCCGGACCGACGGACAGCGACATGCCCACCAGCCGGGCGGCCATGGGGTCTATCGACGTGGTCTCGGTGTCCAGCGCAACCAGTTCGGCATCGCGCAACATGGCCAACCAACGGTCGAGGGCTTCCCAATCGAGTATGGTTTCATACTGCAGATCCAGCACGGGGGCAGGCGTTTCGACCGCCTGGCGGCTATCCTGCGCGGGAATGCGGTCGGGCTCTCCGCTGAGTTCCCGCAGCCAGCTGCGAAAGCCGTATTCGTCGTACAGCGCAATGAGCGTCTCGCGATCGAGCGGCCGCGGCGCCAGATCGGCCAGGCCCAGGTCCAGGTCGGGAATATCGCAATCGGTCTTGACCGTCAGCAACTGCCGGGTCAATTCGAAATTGGGGATGGCGCCGCGCAGGTTCTCGCCCGCCACGCCTTTGATGCTGGCCGCGTTCTGCACCAGAGCATCCACCGAGCCGTATTCGTTCAGCCATTTGGCGGCGGTCTTGGGGCCCACCTTGGGCACGCCCGGCACATTGTCCACCGCGTCGCCCGTCAGCATCAGAAAGTCTACAATCCGTTCTGGACCGACGCCGAATTTTTTCATCACGCCGTCCACGTCCTGCCGTTCGCCGCTCATGGTGTTGACCAGCTCGACGCGTTCGTTCACCAGTTGAGCCAGGTCCTTGTCGCCGGTGGACACCACCGTATGCACGTCTTCGCGCGTTGCGCGGCAGGCCAGCGTGCCGATGATGTCGTCGGCCTCGACGCCCGGCACCGCCAGCACGGGCCACCCCAGCGCCCTCACCGCCCGATGGATGGGCTCGATCTGTGCTGATAGCTCTTCAGGCATGGACGGCCGGTTGCCTTTGTACAAAGGATAGATGTCGTCACGGAACGTCTTGCCTCGGGCATCGAACACGCAGGCCGCATAGTCCGCCTTGTAATCCTGAAGCAGTCTCCTTAACATGGAGATGACACCATAGAGGGCGCCGGTCGGCTCTCCCTTGGCGTTTCGAAGGTCGGGCATGGCGTGATAGGCGCGGTACAGATAGCTCGACCCATCAACAAGTAACAAGGTTTTTTTCATGTCAAACAATAAAATAGTCCGTATGCCGGCAGCGCAGCAGATTCCCGGGATTATGTCAGAGATGCAGGTCGCTGCCGAGACTTTGCAGGAAATAGGCTGGGGCGTAAGCGTCTTCGGAAGCGCCCGCATCCAACCCGACACCCCCTACTACGCGCTAAGCGAAGCCATCGGCAGTCGCCTGGCCAAGGCCGGCCTGACCGTCATCGCCGGCGGCGGCCCGGGCATCATGGAAGCCGCCAACAAAGGCGCTTTCGAGGCGGGCGGCAACAGCGTGGGGCTGAACATCAAATTGCCGCGCGAAGCCGCCAATAACCGCTATCAAACCCATAGCCTCACATTCGATTACTTTTACTCACGAAAAGCCACTTTTTTTATGCACAGCGCCGCCTACATCGCCTTGCCGGGCGGTTTCGGAACGCTGGACGAACTCTTCGAGGTCCTGACCCTGGTCCAGACGCGCAAAGTGCCTCCGGCGCCCATCGTGCTGATCGGCACCGAATTCTGGTCCGGCCTGATAAGCTGGATACGCAGCCACTTGCTTGCCAACAAGCTGATAGGCCCGCGCGACCTGGACCTGCTGACGCTTACCGACGACCTGGATCTGGTCATGGCGGAAATCGAAAGGTTCCGCCTGTTCCATGCCGAAGAGCGCGACACGGCGCCCGCCCTTCCCGAATAGGCCGGATGCACATGCCCGGCTTGCAGGCATACAATGAAACGCCATTCCCCCTAAACTTTCTAGCCTTGGAAGAACGACATGACCGCGCAGCAGCTTCCTTTGAACCTGAACGATCCCACCCTGTACAAAACCCGCTCCTACATCAACGGGGCGTGGGTGCAAGCCAACGATGGCGGGACGTTCGCGGTGGACAATCCGGCCAATGGCCGCGTCATCGCGCAGGTCAGCAACCTGGGGGCGGACGAGGCGCAAGCCGCCATCGATGCCGCCGACCAGGCCTACAAAGCCTGGCGCGCACGCACCGGCAAGGACAGGGCCGGCATCCTGCGCAAGTGGTTCGATCTGATCATTGCCAACACCGAAGACCTGGCTCAATTGATGACGCTGGAACAGGGCAAGCCCATTGCCGAATCGCGCGGCGAGATCGCCTACGGCGCCTCCTTCGTCGAATGGTTCGCCGAGCAGGCCAAGCGCGTCAGCGGCGACATCATGGCTTCGCCCAACCCCGCCAACCGCATGCTGGTCATGCGCGAGCCCATAGGGGTGTGCGCCGCCATAACGCCCTGGAACTTCCCCAGCGCAATGATCACCCGCAAGGTGGCGCCGGCACTGGCCGCCGGCTGCACGGTAGTGCTCAAGCCCGCTGAACAGACACCGCTGTCGGCCCTGGCGCTGGCCGAACTGGCCGAGCGGGCCGGCATTCCGGCGGGCGTGCTGAATATCGTCACGGCCGACAGCGACCGTTCCATCGCCATCGGCAAAGCGCTGTGCGCCAGCCCCATCGTCAAGAAGGTGACCTTTACGGGCTCGACCGCGGTCGGCCGCATACTGATGCAGCAGAGCGCGCCCACCATCAAGAAGCTGTCGCTGGAGTTGGGCGGGCATGCGCCCTTCATCGTGTTCGACGACGCCGACCTGGACGCCGCCGTCGATGGCGCCATGATGGCCAAATACCGCAATGCCGGCCAGACCTGCGTCTGCACCAATCGCATCTATGTGCATGAAACCGTATACGGCAGCTTCATCGAGAAGTTCGCCGCCAAGGTGTCCGCGCTGACGGTGGGCGACGGCTTCGGCGACAAGGTCGCGCAAGGCCCGCTTATCGACGATGCCGCCATCGCCAAGGTCAAGGAGCACGTGAAGGACGCCCTCGACAAGGGCGCCCAGGTCAAGGCGGGCGGACAGGCCCATGCCCTGGGCGGACGCTTCTTCCAGCCCACGGTGCTCTCCGACATCAGCGAAGACATGCTGTGCATGAAAGAAGAAACCTTCGGGCCGCTCGCCCCCGTCGTCAAGTTTTCCGACGAAAGCCACGTCATCGAACTGGCCAACAACACCGAGTACGGCCTGGCCTCTTACTTCTACAGCCGCGACGTGGGGCGCATCTTCCGTGTCGCCGAAGCGCTGGAATACGGGATGGTGGGGGTCAACACCGGCCTGATCTCGAACGAGGTCGCGCCTTTCGGCGGAGTCAAGCAATCGGGGCTGGGGCGTGAGGGCTCGGTCTATGGGATGGACGATTTCATGGAAATGAAATACGTTTGCCTGGGTGGGATGTAATTCCATTTCTCTGGCAAACGTTTGCTTTTAGAGTGTTCTTTGCAAGAACTGTGTAGGGTATTTTCTGACGCGGGCCGGGACATTCGGACTTGGCGGATGATCCGTCGTCAACGATGCCTATGGCCTCGACGGGGTCATCGCCTCGACGGTGTCAGCACCCCAACGGTATCACCACCCCACTGAAGTCCGTCGCTTAACGATGTCCGTTGCCAGCCATGCTGCCAAGGCGTAGCCGGTGGGCAGGGGATGAGCGACGTTGAGCAAGCCGCCGCAGTTGCTTTGCGGCGGGGGCGTAAGAGGGCACGCATGTCTGAGCACAAAATCGGTCCGGGGGACCGATTTTTGCGAGTTCGCGCCCGACCCCGGCGCAAAGCGGCTGCAAGGGAACCCCGAAGGGGCGCAGCGATAGGAGCCCGGCCCCTGCCCACCGGCTGCGCCGGTTCAACAAGCTGACACTCCACACTCAAGGCCATGACCACGAACTCGCCCCATCGCCACACACTCACAGGCCATAAAGAGTGCACAACCAAGAGAACCGAAAATTCCCCAGAAAAGAAACAATAACAAAGGCGCCCGAAGGCGCCTTGCTTACTGCTTTCCGCTACGTCAAAATCAAGCGGCATCCCGCGATGCGCGGCGGCGCTCGTGCTCTTGCAGGTAGCGCTTGCGCAAGCGTATCGACTTGGGCGTGACTTCGACCAGTTCATCGTCGTTGATGAACTCGACGGCGTATTCCAGCGTCAGCTGTATGGGCGTAATCAGGTCGATATGCTCGTCTTTGCCCGATGCGCGCACGTTGGTCAGCTTCTTTTCCTTGATGGGATTGACCACCAGGTCATTGTCGCGGCTGTGTATGCCGATGATCATGCCTTCGTACAAGGGGTCCTGGGGAGAAACGAACATGCGGCCGCGATCCTGCAGCTTCCACAAGGCATAGGCGACTGCCCCGCCCTCGTCCTGGCTGATCAGTACGCCATTGCGCCGATCGCCGACGCCGCCTTCGCGCATGGGGGCGTAGTCGTCGAAAATATGGCTCATCAAACCGGTGCCGCGAGTCAGCGTCATGAATTCGCTCTGGAAGCCGATGAGGCCCCGCGCGGGAATACGGTATTCCAGGCGCGTGCGGCCGCGCCCGTCGTTTTCCATGTTCTGCAGGTCGCCCTTGCGGCGGCCCAGCTCTTCCATGACGCCGCCCTGATGGCCGTCTTCCACGTCGACCGTCAGCAGTTCGTAGGGCTCCAGCTTGACGCCGTCCTCTTCCTTGAAGACCACGCGCGGACGCGACACGGCCAGCTCGTAGCCTTCGCGCCGCATGTTCTCCAGCAGGATGGTCAGGTGCAGTTCGCCGCGCCCATGCACTTCGAACACCGTGTCGTCGTCGGTATCGTTGACGCGCAAGGCCACGTTGGACTTGAGCTCGCGATCCAGGCGGTCGCGCAGCTGGCGGCTGGTCACGAACTTGCCTTCGCGGCCTGCCAGCGGCGAGGTGTTGACCATGAAGTTCATGGTCAGCGTGGGTTCGTCGATGCGCAGCATGGGCAGCGCTTCCGGGTTGGCCGGGTCCACAATGGTGCAGCCGATGCCGATATCCTCGATGCCGTTGATCAGCACGATATCGCCGGCCTGGGCTTCCTCGACTTGCTCACGCTCCAGCCCCTTGAATTTCAGGACCTGGTTGACGCGCGCCTTGATGGGCTGGCCTTCGGGGCCGAATTTGACGACGACGTCCTGCGCCGCGCGGAGCCGCCCGCGATTGATCCGGCCCACGCCGATCTTGCCCACATAAGAGCTGTAGTCCAGCGAGATGATCTGCATTTGCAGGGGCGCATCGGGATTGTCTTCGCGCTGAGGCACATACTTCAGTATGGCGTCGAACAGAGGCCGCATATCGCCTTCGCGCACATCTTCGGTCAAGCCCGCATAGCCCGCCAGGCCCGATGCATAGATGATGGGGAAATCCAGCTGCTCTTCCGTGGCGCCCAGCTTGTCGAACAGATCGAAGGTCGCGTTGATGGCGAAGTCGGGGCGAGCGCCCGGACGGTCGATCTTGTTGACCACCACGATGGGTTTCAGGCCCAAGGCCAGAGCCTTGCGCGTCACGAAGCGGGTCTGGGGCATGGGACCTTCCACGGCATCGACCAGCAGCACCACGCCGTCGACCATGGACAGCACCCGTTCCACTTCGCCGCCGAAGTCGGCGTGTCCCGGGGTATCGATGATGTTGATGTGCGTGCCTTCGTACTGGACCGCGCAGTTCTTGGCCAGAATGGTGATCCCGCGTTCTTTTTCAATATCGCCCGAGTCCATGACCCGCTCGGAAATGTGCTGGTTGTCGCGGAAGGTGCCGGACTGGCGCAGCAACTGATCGACGAGTGTGGTTTTACCGTGATCGACGTGGGCAATGATTGCCACATTGCGCAAAGCGCGATTCATAATTCTTCATCCTTTTGTTTGGTGGTTGCTGGCAATAGGCCGGCGGGCAAGGCATCGAGTGCGATTAAAGTGGTTTGAGGCGCGGGCATGGCTTGCAACGCATCCAGCCCGATGGCGTCGTCCAGCTTGAACGGCCCGACGCGGGTGCGCCGCAAAGCCTTCAAATGGGCGCCGCAACCCAGGCGGCGGCCGATGTCCTGCGCAAGCGTCCGTATGTACGTGCCCTTGCTGCACTGAACCGCAATGTCCGCCTCAAGCCCGTCAAGGCTCAAGAGTTCCAGCTTGTGAATGGTGACTTTCCTGGCAGGCCTGTCCAGCTCTATTCCCTGACGCGCGTACT
The DNA here is from genome assembly GCF_025836975.1 of Pollutimonas sp. M17. Classification (NCBI taxonomy): domain Bacteria; kingdom Pseudomonadati; phylum Pseudomonadota; class Betaproteobacteria; order Burkholderiales; family Alcaligenaceae; genus Pollutimonas; species Pollutimonas sp. M17. Next base: position 2,532,759 of record NZ_CP107548.1, read on the forward strand.
CATAGAGCGGCTTGCCGTCGCGCTTCAGGGCCGAATACATCGGCGGTATCTGTTCGATCTCGCCCCGGAATTCCTCCAGCGCCGCGTCCAGTTCGTCGCGCCCGACACCGCTGAATCCCTCGGCCGCCTGCGAGACGATATGCCCGGTCAGGTCGCCTGAATCCGTTTCCTCGCCAAAGCGCAAGGTGGCCGTATAGCCCTTGTCGGCCTCGAGCATGTGGCCGGAAATCTTGGTGGCCCGGCCCAGGCAACAGACCAGCAGGCCGGTCGCGAACGGATCCAGCGTGCCGGTATGCCCCGCCTTGCGCGCATCCAGCGTCCTTTTGGCGCGCTGCAGGGCATGATTGCTGGACAAACCTTCCGGTTTGTCCAGCAACAGGACACCATCGAGCATCTGCCCGCGTCGGGAAGCCATCGTTTATAGTTCCATGCAAAAACGACAGCCCCCTAGGGCTGTTCGTCGGGGTCCTCGGGCTCCGAGGGCTTGAAGGGTTCGGCCTGGGGGCGATTGGCCCGGTCGATGAGTTGCGACAGTTCGATGCCACGAACCACTTGTTCGTCGTGGATGAAGCGCAGTGTGGGTACCGTATGGATGTGCAGCAGCTTGAAAAGCAGGGAATGCAGCCAGCCCGCCTTCTCGGCCAGCGCCGCCGTCGCGGCCTCGGGCTCGGCGCCCATGACGGTGAAGTACACCTTGGCATGGGCGTAATCGGCCGACAGCTCGACGCCGGTAAGCGTGATCAGGCCCGCGCGCGAAACATCGATCTCGCGCTGTATCAGGCCGGCCAGATCTTTCTGGATCTGGTCGGCCAGCCGGGTATTGCGACCCGGATTGGGCTTGGATTTATGACGACCCATGATTACAGTGTCCGGGCGATTTCTTTGATTTCAAAGATTTCGAGCTGGTCGCCGACTTCGATGTCGTTATTGCCTTTCAGGGTAATGCCGCAATCGAAGCCGGATTTGACTTCCTTGACGTCGTCCTTGAAGCGGCGCAGCGAATCGATCCAGCCGCTCCAGTGGACCACGTGGTTGCGCAGCAGGCGTACCTGCGAGTCGCGCCGCACCACGCCGTCCAGCACCATGCAGCCGGCGATATTGCCCACGCGCGACAGGCTGTAGACCTCGCGAATCTCGACCATGCCGATGACTTCCTCGCGCTTCTCGGGTGCCAGCATGCCGGACATCGCGTTGCGCACGTCGTCCACCGCATCGTAAATGATGTTGTAGTAGCGCAGGTCGATGCCGTTGTGCTCGGCCAGTTTCTTGGCGCTTTGCTCGGCGCGCACGTTGAAGCCTATGACAACCGCATGCGAGGCGATGGCCAGGTTGACGTCGCTTTCGGAGATGCCGCCCACGGCCGCGTGCACGACCTGCACGCGAACTTCGTCGGTGGAAAGCTTGGTCAGCGACGACACCAGCGCTTCCTGCGAACCCTGCACATCGGTCTTGACGATGAGAGCCAGGGTCTGCGTGCCTTCGCCGATGTTGTCGAACATGGACTCGAGCTTGGCCGCTTGCTGGCGCGCCAGCTTGACGTCGCGGAACTTGCCCTGGCGGAACAAGGCGATTTCGCGCGCCTTGCGCTCGTCGGCCATGGCGATGACTTCGTCGCCCGCGGCCGGCACTTCGGTAAGCCCCTGGATCTCGACGGGCGTCGAGGGACCGGCGCTGGTGACCGGTTTGGCGTTTTCGTTCAGCATGGCGCGGACCCGGCCGAAGCTTGCGCCCGCCAGCACCGCGTCGCCGCGGTTCAGCGTGCCGCTTTGGACCAGGATGGTGGCCACGGGGCCGCGGCCCTTGTCCAGGCGCGCTTCGATCACGATGCCCTTGGCGGGCGCATCGACCGGCGCGGTCAGCTCAAGGATTTCGGCTTGCAGCAGAACGTTCTCCAGCAAGGCATCGATGCCTTCGCCCGTCTTGGCGGACACGCCGACAAAGGGCACGTCGCCGCCGTATTCTTCAGGCACGACCTCTTCAGCGACCAGTTCCTGCTTGACGCGTTCGGGATTGCCGTCGGGCTTGTCGATCTTGGTGATCGCCACGACCAGCGGCACGCCGGCCGCCTTGGCGTGGTGTATGGCTTCCTTGGTTTGCGGCATCACGCCGTCGTCGGAGGCCACCACCAGGATGACGATGTCGGTTGCCTGGGCGCCGCGTGCGCGCATGGCGGTGAACGCCTCGTGTCCCGGGGTGTCCAGGAAGGTCACCATGCCGCGATCGGTCTTGACGTTGTAGGCGCCGATGTGCTGCGTAATGCCGCCGGCTTCGCCGGAGGCGACCTTGGTACGGCGGATATAGTCCAGCAGCGAAGTCTTGCCGTGGTCGACGTGGCCCATGACGGTGACCACCGGCGCGCGCGGCAAAGCTTCGGCCTCGGGGCCTTCGGCGATCTCCAGGAAGGCCTCGGGATCGTCCAGCTTGGCGGCGATGGCCGTATGGCCCAGTTCCTCGACCACGATCATGGCCGTTTCCTGGTCCAGCACCTGGTTGATGGTGACCATCTGACCAAGCTTCATCAGATGCTTGATGACCTCGGCGGCCTTGACCGACATCTTGTGGGCCAGGTCGGCCACAGAAATGGTTTCGGGCACGTGGACTTCGCGAGCGATGAATTCAGCCGGCTGCTGCTCTTTGCGCTCGGGCTGGGCATTGCGGCCGCGTCCACGGGCGTTGCCGCCCTTGGCGCCCTTGCCGCCGGCCTTGCCGCCCGCGCGCCAGCCGTCGCGGCTGGGGCTGGCCGGCGCCGCATCGGCCTTGGCCGCGGGCTTCTTGCGGCCGCTGTCGTCGGTCCAGGAGGACGAGACTTCGGACGCCTTGATGACTTTCTTGTCGCCCGTGGCGGCCTTGCCGTCCTTCTTGGCGCCCTTGGCGCCGGCGGGCTTGTGCAGTGTGCCGGAAATACCGCCGGCCTCGGGCTCGGGCGCCTTCAGGACCTTGCGGGGCCGGTTCAGCATTTCACGCAGGGCGGCGGCTTCCGCTTCGGCGGCGCGGCGGGCGCGCTCGCGGTCCTCATCGACAGCGGGTTCGGCGGCGGGACGCTTGGCAGCACTCTTGGCCGAACGCACGGCGCCCTTGGCGGCCGGCTTGCCGCTTTCGGCGGCGGGCGCTTCGGCCGGTTCCGATGCGGCTTCAGGGCTGTCCTGGACAGGCGCGGCGTCATCGGACGCGGCGGCCTGGACGGGCGCGGGCTCGTCTTGCGCGACGGGCTCGGCCGCCTCGGGCTGCGCAGGCGCCTGGGGGGCCTCGTCGGCAGCGGCCGGAGTCGGGGCTTCTTCCTGGGCTTGCGGCTGCACGGCGCTTTCGGCCTGGGGCTCGGCCGCCGTGGCGGGCGGCTCGGGGGCGACGGCAGGCTCTTGCGCTTGGACGGCGTCGGGGCTGGAAACCTGATCGGATTCGCGCGGGGCGGCCTCGGGCGCGACGGCGGGCGCCGCGACCGGAGCAGGCGCTTCGGCCTGAGGAGCCTGCGGCGCGGGCTCGACGGCATCGGCCTTGGCTTCGGCCACCAATTCAGCAGGATCGCGTTTGACGAACACGCGCTTCTTTCGCACTTCCACTTGAATCGTACGCGAACGGCCAGAGCCGTCGGCCTGCCGGATTTCGGAGGTTTGACGGCGAGTCAGGGTGATTTTCTTGCCCTCGCTCCCGCCATGGGCGCGGCGCAACGACTCAAGGAGTTTCGCCTTGTCCGCGTCGGTGACGGCATCGTCAACCGACTTGAGTTCAACGCCGGCCGAACGCAACTGCTCCAGCAGTACGTTCGCAGGCATTTTCAGTTCAACAGCGAACTGGGCGACGGTGTTACTCGGCATTCGACTCTCTCTTGCTTACTACAACTATTTTTCAATAAACACACCCTGGCTCATGCAACATGGGTGTCAGGCGTCGTCATCAAACCAATGTGCCCGGGCGCGCATGATCATCTGACTGGCGTCGTCTTCGGACAGACCGGAAATTTCGGACAGCTCGTCGGTCGACAGCTCGGCCAGGTCGTCAAGGGTGAGGACCTCGTTGTCGGCCAGCTTGGCGACCAGCTCGGGCGTGATTCCTTCGATTTCAAGCAAATCCTGCGCCACGGTCTGCACACGCTCTTCCTGGGCAATGGCTTCGGTAAGCAGCGCGTTGCGTGCGCGGGTGCGCAGCTCGTTGATCGTGTCTTCATCGAAGGCTTCGATTTCGAGCAACTCTTGCAAGGGCACGTAGGCGATTTCTTCCAGGCCGGTGAAGCCTTCGTCGATGAGGATGTCTGCGACTTCCTCGTCGACGTCGAGCTTGCTGATGAAGGCCTGGCGCAGCTCGGCGCGCTCTTCTTCCTGACGGTTCTGGCTTTCTTCCGGCGTCATGATGTTGATCTGCCAGCCGGTGAGCTCGGAGGCCAGGCGAACGTTCTGTCCGCGCGCGCCGATGGCCTTGGGCAGGTTTTCCGCATCGACCACGACATCCATGGCATGCTTGTCTTCGTCGACCACGATGGATTCGACATGGGCCGGCGCCAGGGCGCCGATGACGAATTCGGCGGGATCCTCGGCCCATAGGACGATATCGACCTGTTCGCCGCCCAGCTCGTTGCGCACCGCCGTCACGCGCGAACCGCGCATGCCCACGCAGGTGCCGATGGGATCGATGCGCTTGTCGTACGCGACCACGGCAATCTTGGCGCGTACGCCGGCGTCGCGGGCGGCCGCCTTGATTTCAAGCAGGCCCTGCTCGATCTCGGGCACTTCGTTCTCGAACAACTGGCGGATGAATTCGGGCGCCGTGCGCGACAGGATGACCTGCTGGCCGCGGGCCGTATGATCGACCTTGTGCACCCAGGCGCGGATACGGTCGCCCACACGGATATTTTCCTTGGGTATCATCTCGCTGCGCGGCAGGCGTGCTTCGATCTTGCCGGTTTCGATGATGGCGTCACCCTTGTCCATGCGCTTGACCGTGCCGGAAACGATGTTTTCGCCCCGCTCGAGGAAGTCGTTCAGGACCTGTTCGCGCTCGGCGTCGCGGATCTTCTGCAAGATGGCCTGCTTGGCGGCCTGGGCGCCGATGCGCCCGAATTCTTCGGGTTCGAGGGGTTCTTCGATGTAATCGCCCACTTCGATGCCCGGAACGATTTCCTGGGCGTCGGAATACATTTCCTGCTGATCGGGCTCTTGCAGGCCGGCGTCGTCGGGCACGACCAGCCAGCGGCGATAGCCTTCATGCTCGCCGGTGGTCCGATCGATGGTGACCCGGATATCGGCGTCTTCCTTGAAGCGCTTTTTCATCGCGGACGCCAAGGCGTTTTCGAGCGCGCCGAAAACGACTTCGCGCGCCACGTTTTTCTCACGCGCTAGGGCGTCAACCAATAAAAGAATTTCGCGACTCATCGCTTTTTACCCTTGAAATCAAGAATGGGATCCAATTTGGCACGATCAACGTCATCGAAGGTGAAGCTAAGCACCTGCTCCTTACCTGACGGGGACTCGAGTTCAAGACCGAAAACCGGGGCGGCGGACGCATCGGCCGCGCCCTCGTTCACACGAAGCAGCCCCACATACACCTTGCGGTTATCGACGGCCTCGCGCAGCTTGATCTCGACTCGCTGATTGGCGAAGCGGATGAAGTCGGCGGGCTGCCTTAAAGGACGGTCAACGCCCGGCGAACCAACCTCGAGACGTTTGTAATCGATGTTTTCCACTTCGAATACGCGCGACAACTGTTTTGAAACCTGCTCGCAGTCTTCGATTCGCACACCTTCGGGGCGGTCGATCGTGACACGCAAAAGCCCGAGCGGGGCGCGTTCCACATCGACAAGCTCGATATCCATACCGGCCAGAGCCTCTTGAGTCAAAGCGAATATATCTGCCATAAAATCCAAAAAAAATGGGCTGTATGCCCCAGCCCACTGTTATCGCATCTGCGGCGTACCCCAGCATGCGTCCGGCACATGAACCCCGGGACGCCGCCCGCGAACTCAAAAACCATGACCAAGCCGGCACGTCGTGACGCATCCGAAAATGTGCCGCTATCATTGTCAGCCTGCAAACGGCTTGGCGGCGCGAAACAGCTTCAACCAACCGCCGCAACCACGCCCACGACAAAAACAATATAGCTGTAAAGCCCTACATTCTAACAGAAAATAAGAAAATTTCCTGTTATGTCTGGGCCTTACACTTAAAAAGCAACACAAGGGAGCGCTGGGGCTCCGGCCCGCATCGGCCTGTCGATGCGGAGCGTGCCGTTTGGCCAGGCAACCGGCATGCTAGCGGCCGCGGCCGCCGCCCAGCTTGCCCAAATGGGATTCATGGGCCGACGCGCTGCGAGGCTGCCAATCGTCGCCGCGCGGAGCGGCGGACTTGGGCCGCGCCGCCGACTTGCCGGCCTTGGGATTGGACTTGCCCTTGGCCTGGCCCGCGCGCGGCGCCGCCTTGCCGCCCGCCTTGGGCGAACGCGCACCGGGGCCGCGGCGCCTTGCGTCGGTGGCCGCGCCTTCGGCCTGGGGCCCGCGCGCGGCGCCCGCCGGCCGTTTGCCGCGGCCGCCCGCCTTGCGCGCCCCGGTCGAATTGCCGTTGGGATGGCCGTTGGCCAGGCCGCCGCTGAACATCAGGCCTGTGCCGTAAGGATCGGACGGATAGCTTTCACCCGCCACTCCGCGCGTCGCACGGCCGCCCGAAAGCTTGCCGCGGCGGCTTACCTTGGCGCCGTTCATGCCATTGCGTTCCATCGTGCCGAAGCCGGGAGGCAAGGCGCTGTCGTGCGTAGCGGGCTGGCGCTCGCGGCGCCCTCCCCGGCCTTCGAAGCCTTCGGAATCGTCTTCCCGCAGAAGCCCCAGCTGCAACATCAGGGCGGTCACGATGGAGCCGTCCAACTCTTCCCAGCGGCCACGGCGCAAAGTGCGCGGCAGGACTACTTCGCCGAAACGGGTGCGGATCAAACGGCTGACGGTGACGCCCGCCGCTTCGAACATGCGGCGCACTTCGCGGTTGCGCCCCTCCTTCAGGGTGACGCGATACCAGCGGTTGCTGCCTTCTCCGCCCAGGTACTCCAGCGAGCCGAACTGCGCCATGCCATCGTCCAGCTGTATGCCTTTGAGCAGGCTGGCCTGTTGCTCATCGCCCAGCTCGCCCAGTACGCGCACGGCGTACTCGCGCTCCGCGCCATAGCGCGGATGCATCAAGCGGTTGGCCAGGTCGCCCGACGTGGTGAGAATCAGCAGGCCTTCGGTATTCAGGTCGAGCCTGCCGACCGAAAGCCATTTGCCCACGCGCATCTTGGGCAGGCGGGCGAAGACCGTGGCGCGCCCTTCCGGGTCGTCGTGGCTGACGATCTCGCCGGCCGGCTTGTGGTAAAGGATGATGCGCGGCGGCTTCTTGGCGTTGGGCCGGCTTATGGCCCGGCCGTTGACCCGCACCTGATCGTTGGCGGCGACGCGCTGGCCGATATGGGCGGGTTCGCCGTTGACCGATACGCGGCCGGCAATGATCAGTTCTTCCATTTCGCGGCGCGAGCCGATACCGGCGTCGGCCAGCACCTTGTGCAGCTTGGGCATCAGCGCGTCGCTGCCCAGGTATTTGCCCAGGCGCTGCGCCATGGCCGGAGCGCCGTCAAGATAGGCCAGGGCCTGTTCCGCTTCCTGCTCGTTCTCGGCCGTATCGGCCCGTCGGGCGCCCCGGCCGTTGCGGCGTCCGCCGGCGCCTTCGGGAGCGCCGGCGGCTGCGGTGGCATCGCTTGCGCCATCCGGAGCGCTGGTGGCGGCGGCCGGCTTGCGGCGACGGGGACTGCGGGCCGGCTTGGCGGCCGGAGCGGGGCTGTCCGCGTCTTCCGGCACGGCCTGCTCCGCAGGCTGGCCGGTTTCGCCGCCCGGGGCGGATTCGGCCTGGGCATCGCCGCGCCGCCGGCGGAATGGAGTCCGCAACTTGCGGCCTCGGCCGCGCGGCGCCGCCGGCTTGGATTCGTCTCCGGCATTCGCATTTCCATCATGGGCGGCATCGCCCGCGGGCAGGCTGTATTCTTCGTTTGCTTCAGTCATTTTTGTTCGGGTGCTCCGTTTCTACCTGTTCGTCCAGCCGGGAGGCTTCGCCCCCGTCATGGTCTATCGTTGCAATGGCGACCTGCTCGTCGGACGGCGGCTCGGCCGCCGCCATCTCTTCTTCCGTGCCGGCAGCCGGAACTTCGCCGTTTTCAGCGGATTCGGCCGCGGGGGCCTCGCTTTCCGCCGGGGCGCCGGCGGTTTCGGCATCGCTTATCTCTTCCAGTTCCAGCCCGGCCAGGGCGACGACGGCCTCTTGCGATTCAAGCTCGGGGAGTTCGTCCAGCGCCTTCAGGCCAAGGTCGTCCAGGAACTGGCGGGTCGTCCCCAGCAGCGCCGGCCGGCCCGGCGCATCGCGGTGGCCCAGCACTTCGATCCAGCCACGGTCTTCCAGCGTCCGGACGATCTGCGACGAGACCGTGACGCCGCGAATGTCTTCGATATCGCCGCGCGTCACCGGCTGCCGCCAGGCGATGATGGCCAGGGTCTCGAGGACCGCGCGCGAGTACTTGGGCGGTTTCTCGGGATTGAGCCGCGCAAGAAAGCGCTGCATTTCGGGGCGGCTCTGGAAGCGCCAGCCCGAGGCCAGGCCGACCAGCTCAAGGCCTTTATCGCTCCAGTCCGCCTGAAGGGCGGACAGATAGCGGTGCATGTCATCGCTGGAAAAGTCTTCGGCTGCGAACAGCTTGCGCAGCTCTGCTAGGGGCATGGGCTGGTCGGCGCATAAAAGCGCTGTTTCCAGCACACGGATGATCTCGGTTTCAGTCATCGGTAAGGTGGGGCAAAAGCCCGCCTGATTTGCATTAAATTAATGAGTGGGTTAATATCTATTTCTTCAGACGCGGGGTGGAGCAGTCTGGCAGCTCGTCGGGCTCATAACCCGAAGGTCACAGGTTCAAATCCTGTCCCCGCAACCAGTTTCAGGAATGGGTCGATTGCAGCGCGCAATCGGCCCATTTTCATTTTTGTCGACGTCATTTGTGTCGACGTTTGTGTCGACGAAATCTGGGCCGACAGGGCTGACAATGCCAGAATCATCGACGATATCGACGCGGCACGCATCGAGACCGCGGGTATCGTCAGGGCCGGCATGGCCTGCCCCAAGGGGCGAACCGAAACCGCGACGGCATTCCGGGCGGAAGCTTGGGCCCAGGCCAAGCCTGCGATGCAAGCGGCTTGCGCTGCGCTCATGACGCGCGCCACGAACCGTAGAATTGCGTAGAAAAGCACCGCCACCCATGGCGGCGCGCTGTACTGGTCGATTGCATGAATTCCCGGCAAGCCGGATTGTGACGGGGTAATAGTCATTATTCCTGTTTCAGCAAACGGCTAGGCTCGAATGCTCGGGCCGATTCTGGGAACCGGGCGCGAATTCGTCCACGAAAAAGCAGCCGACTACTGTGAAATATTGCAATTCAAGCGCTTTCGATCCGTCAGGGGCATGCCCGGAAAATGGGCAAAGCCGACACATGCGATAGACGCTTGCTTAAAGATTATTCAATTTATATTGCGCTTGGCCGGAGAATTGGAATCATCGCGGGCCTGGGCCAGCAGGTGCTTGGAATGCGTGTCGTTTAATTAAAAACCTGGGCAGACAGCAGGGCGACGATGTTCGATGGCAACGTGCCCGACCTGGTGGCGGTAACAGTTCAATTACACCATCTGCGCGCGCTCATTGCAAGAATTCACTTCACAAAGTTGTGGGCAGGCGACATTGCCCCTGCCTCGGATGGCGGCGCGCCGCCCGGCAGCCCGGCCAGCACCTGGGCGCCAAGCACGGCCTTGTCCAGGTCACGGAAAATGAACACCAGCACCGACGAGGCTTCCGCCTCTGCGTCCTCCATGGCCGTCATGGGATACAGCTGCCTGTGCACCGCATGGACCGCATAGGCTTGCGCCTGGCCCTGGAACCACACCCGACCCTTGATGCGCAGCAGATCGAGCCCCTCATCCGAACACAGCGCCTCCAGGGTCCGCATGACGTGCGAGCGGGCCAGGGGCTCATGCCAGGCCAGTGTCAGGGTCTCGACGCCCGAATGCCCGGTGCCCCGCGGCCGCATCGTCCGTCCAGCCCATAAGCCCGATTTCCCTGCTCTTCCTTCGGCGTGCCGGCTGGCCGGCGACAGCAGTTCCTGTGGGTCCGGCAAGGACCGGACATCGTATTGCGGCGCGTCGGGATTGAGAGCGGTCAGGGCCTGCCGCAAGGCATCGATTTGCGCCCGGCTAGCCAGGTCGGTCTTGCCGATGATAAGGACATCGGCCAGCACGGTCTGCTGCGCAGCCTCGGGGTGCCGCTCCAGTTGCGCCAGTCCGTTCAGGCCGTCGACGACGGACAGGCAGCCGGCATAGCGGTAGCGTTCGGCCAGGAAGCGTTCGTACCGCAGCGTATAGATGACGGGGGCGGGGTCGGCGATGCCCGTCGTTTCGATGAGGACGCGGGAAAATGGCGGAGTCTTCTTGTGCAGGGCATCCATGAAAAGCCGGCGCAGGGTATCGGCCAGCTCGCCCCGCAGTGCGCAGCACAGGCAGCCGGAATCGAGCAGCACGACCGTATCGCTGACATGCTGGACGCGCCCATGGTCCAGCCCCACGTCGCCCAGCTCGTTGACCAGCACCACGGTGCCCTGCGCCAGGCCGCCGCCCGCTTCGGATCTCAACAGGCGATTGAGCAGGGTCGTCTTGCCGCTGCCCAGGAAGCCCGAAATGACAGTCACAGGTATCTTGCCGCTCATGGCCGGTCTTGAACTCCAAATATGAAACATGAAGAAGCGCGGGTCTTGCGCGTGCACGCCGGCCCATGGACTACACTTGCATCTGCAGCCATCGTCAACCGCCACGCTCCACCGCTCAACGCACATCGACAGCCTTGCCCGTACGTTTCAGCCTCACCCGCCGCCTGCATGATATTAACGCCGCACAATGGAACCGGCTGGCGGGCGACCATCCCCTGGTCCGCCATGAATTCCTGCTGGCGCTGGACGACACCGGCTGCGCAACTCCGCAAACCGGCTGGGCGCCGCATTTTCTGTTGATGCACCGGGGCAACGGCCTGGCCGGCGCCATGCCCCTGTACCTGAAGTTCCATTCGCGCGGCGAATATGTCTTCGACCATGCGTGGGCGCAGGCCTTCGAGCGGCAAGGCCTGAACTATTATCCCAAGCTGCTGGGCGCGATTCCCTTCACTCCCGTTCCGGGGCCGCGCCTGCTGGCGGCCAGCCATGAAGACCGTGTCCTGCTGGCGCGCAAGGCCATCGAAATAAGCGAGCAGAACGGCGTTTCGTCGCTGCACATCCTGTTTCCGGGCGAGGAGGACAGCAAGGCCCTGGAGGAAGCGGGCTTCCTGTTTCGCCGGAATGTGCAGTTCCACTGGTTCAACCAGGGCTACGGCAGCCTGGACGATTTCCTGGGCGGCCTGAACCAGCAGAAAAGAAAGAAGCTTAAGCAGGACAGCAAGAAGGTCATGCAGGCCGGCGTACAGTTTCGCTGGCTGCAGGGCCGCGACATCGACGACCAAGCGCTGGACTTCTTCTACCGCTGCTATACACAGACCTATCTGGAACACGGCAACGCGCCCTACCTGACTCCGGAATTCTTCCAGCAGCTGCGCGGCGCCATGCCCGAAAGCATGGTGCTCGTGCTTGCCGAGCAAGAGGGCAAGCCTGTGGCATCGGCGCTGAACCTGCGCAGCGAGCGGACACTGTATGGACGCTATTGGGGCAGCATGCGCTACATTCCCGGCCTGCATTTCGAAACCTGTTATATGCAGGGCATCGCCTACTGCATCGACAGCGGGCTTGCGGTATTCGAAGGCGGTGCGCAAGGCGAGCACAAGCTCTCGCGCGGGATGCTGCCGGTGAAAACCTGTTCCGCGCACTGGATATCGGATCGCCGCTACGCCGAAGCCATTGCGGATTTTCTGGCGCGCGAAAGCCCGGCCGTCGATGCCTACATCGGCGAGCTTGCCGAACACAGTCCGTTCAAGAAAAATCCGGAGGCGGGCTGAGGGCCTTCAACGTCGGCAAGGGCGCCGCAGCGGCCCGGCGCCGCTTACCAGACCACGAAAAACAGGACCCAGGCAATACAGAAGGGAAGCAGGCCGGCCGCCACCATCGACAGCGCCAGGGCCCGGCGCCAGGGCGACTGCGCGCGCTGGCCGACCAGCCGCCAGACCAGGCGCAAGCTCCACAGCAAAGCCAGCCCCAGCAAAGTGAAGCGCAGGGAGGTCGCCCACCCGGTCCAGACCCCCTCGTGCCGCAGCAAGGTCAGCGTGGTGGCCGACAGGCCCAGGAAGACTCCCACGCCGGCCGCGGGAATGAGGCCCTGCGCCAGCTTGTGCAGGCCGCTCCGGGTCGCCACGCGCGCCCCGCAGGGATGCCGGACGCCGGGCCCGCCCGGGGCGGGCAGAGAGCGGTCAGCCGCCCAGAGCCCCAGGTAGACCGGACCGCCCACGCACACGGCGCTGCCGAAAATGAAGGTCAGAATGACATTGGCGTCCAGCCAGCTGAAGCTGTCATTCACTTCCGGATAATGCGTCAACAGATACCAGGGCGCATTCTGGGCCAGGGGCCAATAGATGTCATGATTGACGAGCCAGGCGGCCTCGGCCTGCTTCAGGTACACGAACCAGGGGCTGGAGCTCCACAGAAAGGCACCCACGGCCAGGCCCATCAGGCCGAATGTGATCAGGGCGGTCTGCCAGCCATCGCCGCTGGCGACATGGACGATTTCGGCTTCCGGTGAGCGCGGCGTCAGATGTATGGCGCCGCGGTAATCGCTGCAGCGCCCGCACATATGGCAGTCCGAAGCCCCCTGCATGTGGCGCAGGGGCACCAGGGGCGCGCAATTGATGGCCTCGGTGCGCCGCTGCGGATGGCGCCAGGCCTCTTCGTCCACCTTGTAATGCCAGGGCGCCAGCTTGGCCAGAAGATTGAACACGCCATTGACCGGGCACAGGTACTTGCACCATACCCGCTTGTTGCGTCCGTACAGCCAGCCCACCACCATGGCGGCGGCCGTGGACCCGCCCAGCACCGCCAGCACGGCCCATGGATATTGATAGACGCTGACCAGCTGCCCATAGATCGTGGTCAGCGAAAACGCGACGAAAGGCCATCCGCCCCAGCGCATCCACTTGGGTATGGCCCCGCCCCGCCCATGCTCGCTGGCCCATTCGGACAGCATGCCTTCCGGACAGAACCAGCCGCACCAGGCGCGTCCCAGAATCGGCATGGACAGCAATACGAAAGGCCACCATATGCCCCAGAATGCAAACTGGGCGAAGACGGTCAGGTTATTGAATACGGACGCCGTGCGGTCGGGCAGGGGCAGCATGGCCGGAACGACCAGCAGTACCAGGTAGAACACCACGATGATCCACTGCATGGCGCGCAGATAGGCCGCATGATCGCGCAGGAAATCGGCGAACCGTCCCGTCGCCGTCCGTAAAGCCAAAGCCATGACGACCGCCTATGCCGATGCGGCCGACAGCGGCCGGCCGGCCTGGCCGGCCTTGGCGCTGGCGTGCCGCAGCACCAGCCAGGCCGCCACCCAGTACGCCACCCAGATCAGCACTTGCGACAGGGCGGGATAGGCCCGGTAGCCGGCGAAGTCGGCCAGGACCTTGCCCAATCCCCCGTCCGCGCTCAATAGCCATGAGCTGTCCCATGCGGGATCGATCAAGGTGGGCAGCACGTCGAGCGATATCAGGTGATCCAGCCCGCTAACCAGCAGCGAGCTGGCCAGCAACAGCAGCAGGATTTCGGTGAGCCTGAAGAAACGCCGCCAGGTGATCAGCTTGCCGCCCAGTTGCAGGACCCAGAACGAAGCCAGGGCCGCCAGGAAGCCGAACACGCCCGCCAGGGCAAGGCTCCATCCGGAGCCGCTGTCCGCGCCCGCGGCCACGGTGCCGTACAGAAACACCACGGTCTCGCTGCCTTCCCGGGCAACGGCAATCATCACCAGCGTCAGCAGGCCCCACCAGTTGGAGTCCGCCAGTTCGCGTGTGGCGCCCGTTTCCAGTTCCCGCTTCAGCGTGCGCCCATGGCGCCTCATCCAGTAAACCATCTGCACCACCAGCGCGCAGGCCGCCAGGGCCATGATGGCCTGGAACCACTCCTGCCCTTCGCTGGACAGCCAGGACGACACGCCCAGCAGCACCAGGGCCAGCATCACGGCCAGCCCCAGCCCGGCGGCCACGCCGCCCCAGAGCCAGGGCAGGCCCTTGCGGCCCTCCGGGCTGGCGCGCAGCCAGGTGAAAAGTATGCCCACGACCAACAGGGCTTCAACGCTTTCGCGCCATACGATAAATGCTACTTGTTCCATTTCTTGCCGATACGGACCGGATCCGTTGATGCTGAAAAAAAGGCATGCCGGCCTCAGGGCTTGGGCACGACGACCAGCACGCCCTTCACGTCGGGATGAAAATCATCGAAAAAAGGATATTCCCCGGGGCGGGAAATGGTGATGACGACAAAGGACTTGACCCCAGGGCCCATCACCTTTTCCTTGCGCAAGGGCAGGCTTTCGAACTCCACGGGCTCCTTGCTCTCGTTGACGAGCAAAAGCTTGAAGCGGCCGGCCGGCACTTCCAGCCGGGCGGGCTCGAAGGTGCCATCGGCCTTGAAGGTCAGTGTGAAGGTCGGCAGCTCGGCCGCCAGGCCGGCGCCGCCGGCGCCCAAGGCCAGGCATAGGGCCAGCAGGCAGCGTCCGAGGATAGGCATCAATATCCGCCCTTCTTGCCCGTGCCCGCATACACGAAGTCATAATGCACTTCAAACGTCTTGAACCAGGGCGCGACCCCGGTTTCCTTGTCCACATGGCGTCCGAAATGGTTCATCTTGGCGGTATCGGGCGAACCGATGATGAAGGTCAGCTTGTATTTGCCTGGGCCGTCAAGCTTGACGTTGTCGCCGTAATGCGGGCCGTCGTTGGCCACCATGGGCATCAGTTCGCCCTTCTGAGCGTCGCCGCCGACCTTCTGCAGCACATAGCCTATGTTCAGATAAGGCGCCCAGGCGCCTTCGGGCAGGCCGTTCGTATTGTCGGCGGTGGCATGGATGTCGGCCTCGAGGTGGATGTCGGAATCCTTGGCCTCGCGCATCATGCCGGGCGGTTCCATCTGGACCGGCTGCAGGTAGACGGCCGCGATCTCCAGCCCGTTCTGCTCGGAGGGTTCACCGATAGGATACTCTGCCGCCATCGCAGGCACGGCCAGGGCCGCTCCCACCAATACGCCCATCCATTGCTTTCTCATGTCTGCATGCTCCATAAACAAGATTCATTCTCATTATTATGGAACAAGTGATCTTACAGCCATCTGAAAACCCTGGCGGGAACCGGGCCTTGCCGCTTGGCCGCCGCCGCGCCAAACTTATTTTTTATTCTCTTTGGGCGGAACCGGATTGAAGGGAAATACAGAAAACATATTGCGCGTCTGGTCCTGCATCTGGTCCTGCATCTGCACGAACAGGTTTTTGCTTTGGTCGACGTAGTTGTTCATCATGTTCTGCAGGACCGGCGTCTGCACATTCATGAACTGCGCCCAGGCCTCGGGCCCGAACTGGTTGCCATACAGGCCCTTGGACTGCTCGGCCATGCGGTCCTGGATGTCCATGAAGGCCTGTATGTTCTTTTCCAGGAAGGAGCCCATGACGCCCTGCATGGCATGGCCGTAGAAACGGATGATCTGCGACAGGGCCGTGGGCGAGAACATGGGCACGCCGCCGCTTTCCTCTTCAAGGATGATCTGCAGGAGAATGCTGCGGGTCAGGTCTTCGCCCGACTTGGCATCGACGACCTGGAAATTCTCGCAATCCAGCACCAATTGCTTGACGTCGGCCAAGGTAATGTAGGTGCTGGTCTGCGTATCGTACAAGCGCCTGTTGGGGTATTTCTTGATCAGGCGGGCTGGACTGTTTGCTTGGGATTGCGTCATGACGGGATCGGATACCTAATGGGCAAAAAAAGTGGATGGGCTGGTCCCGGCCGGCAAGCCGCCCGGGCCTGTTGGTGCCGACAGCGCCCTAGCCCATGTGCAGCCCGCCATTCAGTGAGAAGTCGGCGCCGGTCGCGAACCCGGAATCGTCCGACGCCAGCCAGGCCACGATGGACCCGATTTCCTCGGGCGTTCCCAGGCGCTTCACAGGGATGGTCGCCACGATCTTCTCGAGCACGTCGGGCCGTATGGCGCGCACCATGTCGGTGCCGATATAGCCGGGCGAGATCGTGTTGACGGTAACACCCTTGCTGGCCACTTCCTGGGCCAGCGCCATGGTGAAGCCATGTATGCCGGCCTTCGCGGTGGAATAGTTGGTCTGTCCGAACTGGCCCTTCTGGCCGTTGACCGAGCTGATGTTGATGATGCGGCCCCATTGCCGGTCGACCATGCCTTCGATGACCTGCTTGGTGACGTTGAACAGGCTGTTCAGATTGGTGTCGATGACCGCGCGCCAGTCTTCCTGGCTCATTTTGCGGAACAGGCCGTCGCGGGTGATGCCGGCGTTGTTGACCAATACGTCGACGGGACCCAGCTTGTCACGGACCTGGCGGAAGGCGTCGACCGTGGAGTCCCAGTCGGAAACGTTGCCGACCGATGCATGGAAGGTGTAGCCCAGGGCAGCCTGCTCGTCCAGCCATTGCTTGAAATTCCGGCTGGGGCCGCAACCGGCCACGACGGTATACCCTTCTTTGGCCAGGCGCTGGCATATCGAGGTTCCTATGCCACCCATTCCACCGGTGACGTAAGCCAGTTTTTCACTCATGACGATCTCCTGTGAACTCGCAATGCCCCGCGGCATCGCGACCGAATAGTGTTGAATCGTGGGCCGCCGTCCGGCGGCCGATGCCGTTGACGTCGACGGCGATCAAAATGCGCGTACCTTTACATAGCTTCCGGGCGCCGCCTCCAGCGGCCGATAACGCGCATTGCCCAATTTGGGCCGCGCGCGAACCCGGCTTCCCGAATGCGAGGCCAGCCATGTGGTCCAGTCGGTCCACCAACTGCCCGGATGCTCGGTGGCCGCGTCGAACCAGCCCGCCGGGTCGCCCGGCATGCCCGAGGGCGGATAGTCGGCCGGATGGCTCCAGTAGCTGCGGCGCTTCTTGGCCGGCGGATTGATGACGCCCGCGATATGGCCCGAAGCGCCCAGCACGAAGCGCATGGGCCCGCGCAACAGGCGGGTCGTGGCATAGGCCGAATGCCAGGGGACGATATGATCGTCGCGGGAGCCGTATATGTAGGCGGGCATGGCCAGCGTGCTCAGGTCCAGGCCATGGCCGTCGACCTGGACGCGGCCCGGCGTCTTCAGGTTGTTCTCGAGATAGGTATTGCGGAAATACCAGGCGAAGAAAGGCCCTGGAAGATTGGTGCCGTCGGCATTCCAGTAAAGCAGGTCGAAAGCGGGCGGCGCCTCGCCCTTCAGGTAGTTGCCCACGACATAGTTCCAGACGAGCTCGCCGGGACGCAGAAAGGAAAATGTCGTGCCCAGTTCCCGGGCGGTCATCAGTCCGCCCTGCCCCAGTTGATGCTCCCGCGCCTGGGCGTGCGCCTCATCGACGAAGACATCGAGCACGCCGGTTTCATCGAAATCGAGCAGCGTGGTGAGCAGGGTCAGGCTGGCGGCGGGATCGTCGCCCTGCGCATGCGCCAGCGCCAGCGCCGAGGCCAGCAAGGTGCCGCCCACGCAAAAGCCCAGCGCGTTGATCTGGTCCTGCCCGGAGATGTCCCGCACGACGTCGACGGCCTGGAGCACGCCGTGCCGCAGGTAATCGCCCCAGGTTGCGGTGTCGATGCCGTCGGCATCGGAATCCAGGGGATTGCGCCAGGACACCAGGAAAACCGTAAAGCCTTCCAGTACCGCATGCCTGACGAAGGAGTTTTCGGCTTGCAGGTCGAGTATGTAGAACTTGTTGATGCACGGCGGCACCATCAGCAAAGGCCTTTTGTGGACCTGGGCGGTTTGCGGCGCGTACTGGATCACCTGCATGAGCGGATTCTGGAACACGACTTCGCCCGGCGTGACGCCCAGGTTGCCGCCCAGCTCGAAGCCGGATTCGTCCGATTGGGTAAGCCGCCCTTTTTGCAGGTCGCACAACAGATTGCGCATGCCCTTGCCCAGGGACTGGCCCTGAGTCTGGATGAGCATTTGCTGAGCTTCGGGATTGCTTGCCAGGAAATTGGAGGGGGAGACCGCCTCGAGCCACTGCATGAGCGAAAAGCGCAAACGGCTGCGCACGGCTTCGGGAAGATCGGCCGCGTCGAGCATCTGGTTCATGGACCTGGCCGACAGCAGATAGGCGTGCGCGGAAAAAAGGGATGCGGGACTGGCCGCCCAGGCCGGCTTGCTGAACCGGCGATCGGCCGGCGGTTCGAGCGAACCCTGCTGGGCGCTGGCGGCGATGCGCAGCCATTCGCGGGAGAACTCTGCCTGAATTGCTCCGAGCTTGTCCGGAGCAATGCTGACCGGAACGGGCCACGATGATGACGACGGAGCTCTCACTTTAAGACACCTTACACTTATCGACGTTTTGACCCCATGTTCTATGGCATTTAAAAGCGTGTCAATCAGGGTAAGTCGCTACCCGTCCGCGGCGTGCGATACGGGGCTGCCGGCGGGCGGCTTCAGCCAGGCCAGGGTAGCCAAACGGCCGGTGGCGGGTTGGCGCCGATAGGAGTAGTAGGTGTCCGCCTGGCCGTATGTGCATTGCCCGCTCAGTTCCACGTTGCCGACGCCCGCTTTGTGCAGGCGATGCCGCGCAATCGAAGGCAGGTCGGCCAGCCATTTTCCGCCTCCCTTTTCGGCAAAGAAGGCGGCGGTGGCGGGGTCGGCGTCGGCGAAGGCCTGGTGAACATCGTCGCCCACCTCGAAATGGCGCTGGCTGATGCCGGGGCCTATCCAGGCCCGCCACTGCGCCTCTGCGGGTGCGCGCCCGCGCATGGCCCGCAGGGTGTTCTCGAGCACGCCTGCGGCCAGCCCCCGCCATCCGGCATGCGCCACGCCCAGGACTGTGCCGCCGGTGTCGGCCAGCACCACAGGCAGGCAGTCGGCCGTCATGATGGCCAGCACCCTTCCCGCCGTTGCCGTGACGGCGGCATCGGCAACAGGGACGCCTGCCGCCAAAGCGCCGTCCCGCGTGCCGTCAGGCGGGCGGTCCGCATCGAAGACGTCCGTACCATGCACCTGCTTCAGCCACAGGGGTTCCGACGGCGCCATGGCGCCGAGCCGCTTCCGGTTCGCCGCCACATGCTCGCCATCGTCCCCGGTATGAAGGCCCAGGTTCAAGGAGTGCCATGGCCCGGTGCTGACGCCGCCCCGGCGTGTCGTGCTGAAATACTCCACCCCCGTCCAGGGAAGGCCGGAAACGGTCGGCAGGACCTCGTCCATCGTCATTCCTCCCACTCGATGCCATCGAGCACGCGCTGAAAATCCTCGGCCAGCGGCGCCTGGAAAGACACCCGCCCGCCGCTGGAAAAATCATCGAAGGCAAGCGCCCGCGCATGCAGCAGCTGGCGCTGGGCGCCGCCAACAGACCTTCCGCCATACAGCGCGTCGCCGACCAGCGGATGGCGCAAGCTCATCATGTGCGCGCGGATCTGATGCGTGCGGCCGGTTTCCAGCTTGCAGGCGACCTGAGTGACGGTGGCGCCCTCGCCCGGAGCGGCCTGCCCGACCCGCAGCGGCGTGTAATGCGTGATCGCCGGCTTGGGCGCGATGGGGTTCTCGACAGCCATGCGCACCGGCACGCGCGGGTCGCGGCCGATATCCAGCCTGACGGTGCCCGGCCGGGTCAGGCGGCCATGGACCAGGGCAATGTATTCGCGGCTGACGCTGCGCGCCTGCAATTGGCGGATCAGATGCGTCTGGGCTTTTTCGTGCCGGGCCACCACCAGCAAGCCGGAGGTGTCCTTGTCCAGGCGATGGACGATGCCCGCGCGCGCCACCCGGGCCAGTTCCGGGTAACGGTAAAGCAGGCCGTTCAGCAGCGTGCCCTGCCAGTTGCCGGCCCCCGGGTGGGTGACCAGTCCGGCGGGCTTGCAGACGACGATCCAGTCGGGACTTTCATCCAGCGTCGTGAAGTCGACGTCCTGGGGCGTGAAGGCCTGCGACTCGGGAGCGGCCTGTTCATAAACCAGCAGCTTGTCGCCCGGGTTGGCCATCTGCTTGATGCGGCCCGGCTGGCCATTGACCAGCACATGGCCGGCCTCTATCCACCCTTGGAGCCTGCTGCGGGAATGATCGGGCACCAGCCGGGCCAGAACCTTGTCGAGCCGCTCCGGCAGTGCCGTATAGGGAATCTGGAATTCAAGCGGCGCGGCCGACGAAAAACTTTCTTTGGCGATATCTGTGTCAGGCATGGCGACAAATCATATAATCTGCGTGCAATGCTAACACCAAGGATGCCTTTGTGACTCGTATCGACTTCAATCAATCCCGATTTCCCGGCTTCGCGCGGTTAAGTCACGCCGCCCTCGCCCTCCTTGCCGTTGTGCTGATCGCCGGATGCGGATCCATCAAGGGCGAGAAAGACCCCACCGCCGGCTGGAGCGCCGAGCGCCTGTACCAGGATGCCCGCACGGAAATCAGCGCCGGCAACTGGAAAGACGCGCGCACCCGCCTGGAAGCCGTCGAAGCGCGCTATCCCTTTGGCGGCTATGCGCAGCAGTCGCTGATCGACCAGGCATACGTTAACTGGAAAGACGACGAACCCGAGCAGGCCCTGGCCGCCATCGACCGATTCCAGCAGCAGTATCCCAACCATGCCGGCACCGACTACATGCTGTACCTGAAGGGGCTGATCACCTTCACGCCCCCCAGCGCCTCGTTCACCAAATTCACGCGCCAGGATCCCAGCGAACGCGATCCCAAGGGCCTGAGGGAATCGTACGAGTCGTTCAACGAACTCATCAAGCGCTATCCCGACAGCCGCTATACCGCCGACGCCAAGAAACGCGTAACCTGGCTGGTCGGCACGATTGCGCAGAACGAAGTGCACGTTGCCCAGTATTACTACGAGCGCGGCGCCTACGTGGCGGCGATCAACCGGGCGCAAACCGTCATCACCGACTTCCAGGGCGTCCCCATTGCCGAAAAAGCCCTGTACATCATCTACCTGTCCTACGACAAGCTGGGCCTGACCGAGCTGCGCGACGATGCAAAACGCGTGCTCGACCAGAACTTTCCCAACAGCAAGTTCTACGAACAGGGCCTGGACGAGCCGGGCGGCAGCTACTGGAATCCCATCAACTGGTTCTGAAGGCCGGCGCCCCGCTTCCCGCGGCTTGACCGGCGCGTATCCCGCCCATTGCGATCCGGCCCCGCCTGCGCGGGGCCGATGCATTTCAGCCGGCCTGTTTTTTCTCGAAAAAAGCCACGACCTGTCCGGGCTCGCGGGTGCGTGAAAACGGCGGCAGCCCGCGCCACAGCAGCTTTCCGTAGGGCTTTTCCACGATACGGGTGTCGCCCACCACCAGCACGCCCCAATCCCCTTCCGACCGTATCAAGCGGCCCGCGCCCTGCTTCAGTGCAATGGCGGCCTCGGGCAGTTGGTATTCCATGAAGGGGTTGCCGCCCTGGCTGCGGCACAGAGTCAGGCGAGCCTCCAGGACGGGATCGTCGGGCGGCGCGAAGGGCAGCTTGTCGATGGCCACCAGGGTCAGCGCATTGCCCGGCACATCTATGCCTTCCCAGAAACTGGCGCTGCCCACCAGCACCGCGTTGTTGGCCGCCCGGAAGCGCTCCAGCAGCGCCCGGCGCGAACTTTCGCCCTGCCGCAGCAGCGGCCGGTCTATGTCCTCGTCCTCGAAGCGCTCCTCAAGCAACTCGGCGATCCGGTCCACGGCCCGCAGTGTCGTGCAGAGCACCAGCACGCCGCCCGCCGATGCCCGGATCAGCGGCAGCAGCACGTCGACGAAGCGTTCATTGAAATGGCGGTCGCTGGGCAGGGGCAGCGCCTTGGGGACATACAGGACGCCCTGGGCGGAATAGTCGAAAGGCGAATCCCAGCGCAAGGTCTTCGCGTCCCAAAGCCCGAGCTGGCGCAGGAAATGATTGAAATCGCCGTGCACGGACAAGGTGGCGGAAGTCAGCACCCAGGTCTGCTCCTTGCCTCGATAGCGGGAAAAAATCCGGGCCACCGACAAAGGCGCGCTGTGCAGCCGCATATGATGCAGGCTGTGCTCCACCCATCGGACGGCGGCCTGGTCCTCGTCCGCAGCCTGCGCGCCTTCCGCAACGGGCGGCTTGAGCGTGTTGCCGCCCTGGCGGTCGGGCTGGCTCCATAGGTACAGGCGGGCGCGAAGGTCCAGGCAGGTCTTGGAAACCGCGGCCAGGTCGGGGTGTTTCTCGCTGACCACCGAAAGCAGTTGCGAGCTTTTGTCCAGCACGTCCAGCAGTTCGGACAGGGCCGCATCGAATTCGTCCGGATTGGGTATGGCCTGGAAGGTGGCCTTGCGCCCGGGCATTTTTTCGATGGGCGCCGCGGCCAGCCGCAACTGGCGTGCCGCATGCTCGATCTTCTTGCCCGCCTCGCTCCAGTTGGTGGATTCGCGCGCATGGGCCAGCCCGGCCGCTTCGGCCGCGCGCGCCAGGTCGAGCAACTGATGCGACGACACGCTGGTGCCCAGGAAGCGCGTGGCGACGTCGGGCAATTGATGCGCCTCGTCGAACACCACCAGTTCGACGGTGGGAAGCAGATCGGTGATGCCCTCTTCGCGCAGGGCCAGGTCGGCCATGAACAAGGCGTGATTGACCACCACCAGGTCGGCGTCCTGCGCCTGGCGCCTGGCCTTCATGACGAAGCAATCCCGCACATGCGGGCACTCCTGGCCCAGGCAGTTCTCGCGCGTGGACGTGACGCGGTTCCAGATGTCGGCGTCTTCGGGCACTTCGGCCAGATCGCTGCGGTCGCCGCTGCGCGATTGCTGCGCAAACACCTGGATATGGCGCAATTGGCTGATTTCCGCGCGGGACTTCAGCGCCCTGTCGTCGCCCTGCAGGCGCTCGAGGTGATAGTGGCATACGTAGTTGCCGCGGCCCTTGAGCAGCGCCACCGTAATGGGCAGCGCCAGCGCCTGGCGCAGCCGGGGCAGATCGCGGCGGAACAATTGGTCCTGCAGCGTGCGCGTGCCTGTGGACACCAGCACCTTGCGTCCGCTGAGAAAAGCGGGCACCAGGTAGGCCCAGGTCTTGCCTGTGCCCGTGCCCGCCTCGGCGATCAGCGTGGAATGGGTTTGCAAGGCCTCTTCGATGGCCTGTGCGAGCTCCAGCTGGGCCTGCCGCGGACGGTAGTCCGGCACGGCCTTGGCCAGGGGGCCGTCGGGCGAAAAGATATCGGAGAGTTCTTGCAAAAGCATCAAAAGGTAAATCAGGAATATGACCGGCGGATGGGTCGCGGCAAAAGGGGTAAAGTATGCACTCCCTTGAGAACCCAGACGTGATCATACCCGCGTATGTTTCCGGCGAGGCGGCCGTTGTGGCAAAATGCGCCGCGTTATTCCCGATTTATAGATGGACACATGACCGATACCCCTGTTCAAGCACCATCCGGCTCCTTCCAGGACGCCGTGGACCCCGCCCGTATTGTCGCCTTGCTGGCCAATGAGCTGAATGTGCGCGCCGCGCAGGTCGCCGCCACGGTCGAGTTGCTGGACGGCGGAGCCACGGTCCCCTTCATCGCCCGATACAGGAAAGAGGCAACCGGCGGCCTGGACGATACCGTGCTGCGCAACCTGGAGGTCAGGCTGCTTTACGTGCGCGAACTGGAATCGCGCCGCGCGGCCATCCTGGATTCGGTGCATCAGCAGGGCAAGCTTACGCCGGAGCTGCAGCAGGAAATCAATGCCGCCGATACCAAGCAGCGCCTGGAAGACCTGTATGCGCCCTACAAGCCCAAGCGCCGCACGCGCGCCCAGATCGCCCGCGAGGCGGGCCTGGAACCGCTGGCCGACGCGATCCTGGCGGACGCCAACTGCGATCCCGCCGTGCTCGCCGAAGGCTACCTGAACGCCGAAGCCTCGATCAACGACGCGAAAGCCGCGCTGGACGGCGCCCGCGACATACTGGCCGAACGCTATGCCGAAGACGCCGATCTGCTGGCCAATATGCGCGAACACTTGTGGAGCACCGGCCTGCTGTATTCCAAGGTCGTCGACGGCAAGGAAAACGAAGGCGACAATTTCCGGGACTGGTTCGACTTCAGCGAGACCCTGCGCTCCCTGCCCTCCCATCGAGTCCTGGCGCTGCTGCGCGGCCGCCAGCAGGGCGCCCTGGACATCCGCCTGGGCCTGGAGGCCGAGCTGGAAGCCCAGACGCCCCACCCCTGCGTGCAGCGCATCGCCGACTTCCTGCGCGTCGGCGCCGACTTCGGGCTCGACGCCGCGCCTCGCGGGCGCTGGCTGGGCGAAGTGTGCCGCTGGACCTGGCGCGTGAAGCTGCTGACCGCCTTCGAATCGGAACTGGTCGGCCGCCTGCGCGAGACCGCCGAGCAGGAAGCCATACGCGTCTTCGCCGCCAACCTGAAGGACCTGCTGCTGGCGGCGCCCGCCGGCCCCAAATCGGTGCTGGGCCTAGATCCTGGCATACGCACCGGCGTGAAGGTCGCCGCCATCGACGCCACCGGCAAGGTCCTGGACACCGCAACGGTTTATCCTTTCGAGCCGCGCCGCGACCGCGAAGGCAGCATCAACACCCTGGCCGCCCTGGTCGCCCGGCACAGGATCGAGCTGGTCGCCATCGGCAACGGCACCGCCTCGCGCGAGACCGAAAAGCTGGTCATCGACATGCTCGAGAAATTCCCCGACCTGAAATTGACGCGCGTCATGGTGTCCGAAGCCGGCGCATCGGTCTATTCCGCGTCGGAACTGGCCGCGCACGAATTCCCTGACCTGGACGTCAGCCTGCGCGGAGCGGTCTCCATTGCGCGCCGCTTGCAGGACCCGCTGGCCGAACTGGTCAAGATCGAGCCCAAGGCCATCGGCGTGGGCCAGTACCAGCACGACGTCAACCAGCGCGAGCTGGCCCGTTCGCTGGATGCGGTCATCGAAGACTGCGTGAACGCCGTGGGTGTTGATGTCAACACCGCCTCGGCTCCGCTGCTGACACGCGTCTCGGGCCTGAATTCCCTGCTGGCCAGGAACATCGTCGCCTGGCGCGACGAGAATGGCGCCTTCCCCAACCGCAAGGCCTTGCTGAAAGTGCCGCGCTTCGGCGACAAGGCATTCGAGCAGGCCGCCGGCTTCCTGCGCATCCCCAACGGCGACAACCCGCTGGACGCCTCGGCGGTGCACCCCGAAGCCTATCCGGTGGTCCAGCGCATACTGGAGAAAATCAAGGCCGAGGCAAACAGCATCATGGGCCAGCCCGGCGCCCTGAAAGGCGTCTCTCCCTCCGAGTTCACCAACGAGCGCTTCGGCTTGCCCACGGTGAAGGACATCTTCCAGGAAATCGAGAAGCCGGGCCGCGACCCGCGGCCCGAGTTCAAGACGGCGCAGTTCAAGGAAGGCATCAATACCATCAACGATCTGCACGCCGGCATGATTCTGGAAGGCGTGGTAACCAACGTTGCCAACTTCGGCGCCTTTGTCGACGTGGGCGTGCACCAGGACGGGCTGGTCCACATCTCGGCCCTGTCGGAAACCTTCGTGAAGGATCCCCGCGACGTCGTGCGCGTGGGCCAGACGGTCAAAGTAAAGGTTCAGGAAGTGGACGTCGCCCGCAAGCGCATCGGCCTGACCATGCGCCTGAACGACGATGCCGCCCCTGTTCGGCGCGGCGGGGACGACCGGCGCCCGGGCGGCGATCGGCGGGCTGGGCCCGGCGGCGGCGCCAGGCGCGGTCCGCAACAGCGCAATCCCGAGCCCGCCGGCCAGGGCGCCATGGCGGCCGCCTTCGCCAAGCTGAAAAGGTAGGGCGCACATGGCCACCGTTTCCGGCTCTCTTGCCGACCATCTTGCCCGGCTTATAGGCATGCTCAGCTGCGGCGACCTGGACCCGCACGAAACCGAGCGCATCGTCAACATCTGCATCCAGGCCGAGGACGAGCCGGCCGAAACCTTGCGCAAGCACTATGGAGCCGATGCCGCCAAGGTCGCCGAATACGACCCAGCCGGCGTCATGGCCTTCATCGTCTTCGTGGAACTGGAAGATTATTTCGCCGTGGCCGACACCGTGGATGAACTGTACGAGCAGGTCGTCGATGCATTCGAGCAGCCCGCCCTGCCGGATTATCCCTACGACGACAACGATTTCCAGACCATCTCCGATTTTTATCGATGGGTGGATGGGCAGTTGCTGGCGCATCACGGCAAGTACCGCCTGATCGCTTTCGGCGAAAGCTACACGAATGACTTCCAGGTCATCCTGGTGTATCGCGAGCAGGCGATGGACATCCTGTCGCTATGCAAAGAGCTCGGCCTGAGGGCCGAGCTGTGCGATTAGGGCTGCCGCGGCCAGGCTCTAATCCTGGGCCATGTCCGCCAGGGCTTGCCTGACCTGATCGAGGCGGGCGGCATCGAAGCGCCCCACCACGGCACCATCCAGGGACATCACCGCCTGGCCGCCCTCCCGGGCGATCAGGCTGTCCAGGGGCGCGCCTTGCAAGCCCTTGATGGCCGCGCCGGCCGCCTTGGGGTTGTCGAAGCTTTCGGACAAGAACAGTTCCTGGCCGTCGCCGGCCAGCAGGCGGAAGCGGAACAGGCCGCCCTCGTCGCGAAAGCTCACGAAGCGGGCGCGCTTCCCGGCGGCCTTCTTCGTGGACGCCGAAGCCGCCCGCGCGGGGGCCGCCGATGCGCGCAAGCCGACGGCTTCGCGCAAGGCCGCCATCAAGGGTTGCGACAGGCGCCTTGCCTTGGCGGCGCCGGCTTGCAGGATGTCTTCGATGCGGTCGGGCCTGGACATCAGCTCGGCATAGACCTCACGCATGGGAGCCAGGTCCTGCTCGATGCGTTCGAACAGGCGCTGCTTGGCATCGCCCCAGCCCATTCCGCCCTCCAGCTCCTGCCGGAAAACGGCGGATTCGGCCGGCGTGGCGAAGGCGCGGTACAAGGTGTACAGGTGCGAGCCTTCCGCATCCTTGGCTTCGCCCGGCTGACGCGAGTCGGTCACAATGCGCATCACCGCCGAGCGCAGACCCTTGGCTCCGCCTTCGAACAGGGGAATGGTGTTGTCGTAGCTCTTGGACATCTTGCGCCCATCCAGACCGGGCAGCGTGGCCACCTCGTCGTCGATCTGGACCTCCGGCAAGACGAAGAAGTCGGCGCCGTTGCCATACAGATGGTTGAATCTTTGGGCGATGTCGCGCGTCATTTCCAGATGCTGTATCTGGTCGCGCCCCACCGGCACCTTGTTGGCGTTGAACATCAGGATGTCGGCGGCCATGAGCACGGGGTAGGAAAACAGGCCCATGGTGATGCCGTCGTCGGGCTCGGCCTGCCGCGCCACGTTCTGGTCGACCGAAGCCTTGTAAGCGTGGGCGCGGTTCATCAGGCCCTTGGCCGTCACGCAGGTCAGCATCCAGCATAGCTCGGGTATTTCAGGAATGTCCGACTGCCGGTAGAACGTGACTTTCTCGGGATCCAGCCCCGCCGCGATCCAGGTCGCCGCAATTTCCAGCCTCGACCGCGCGATGCGTTGCGGATCGTCGCACTTTATAAGCGCGTGATAATCGGCCATGAAGTAAAAGGCATCGACGCCGGGCTGGACGCTGGCCTGGATGGACGGACGGATGGCCCCGGCGTAATTGCCCAGGTGCGGCGTTCCCGAAGTCGTAATGCCGGTCAATACACGAGTATTCATAAATCGCTTCAAGTAAAACGGACAAGCCCGGCTCCCGCATACGGCAGGGATCGGGCGGAAATCACAGGGTCACGGCTTCGCGCCGCTCGGCTTCAAGGTATTCGCGCGACTGCATCTCCATGATGCGCGACACCGTGCGATGGAATTCATTGGACATGGGGCCATCGGTATAAAGCTCTTCGGGCTCGCACTCGGCCGACATGATGAGCTTGACCTTGTGATCGTAAAACACATCGATCAGCCAGGTAAAGCGGCGCGCCTCGGACGCATGGCGCGGGCTCATGCGCGGCACATCGGAAAGAATGACGGCCTGGAAGCGATTGGCCAGATCCAGGTAGTCGTTCTGGGAGCGCGGCCCGCCGCACAATGTGGCGAAATCGAACCACACGATGCTGCCTCCCAGGGCCACCGCCTTGATTTCTCGGTTCTCCACCACCAGCACGGGCTTCATCGGGGCCGTATCGAGCAGCCGGTCGAAGTTTTCCTGGAGCTCCCGGTTCGTGTCGGGCGTGATCGGCGTCAGGTACATGCGCACCTGCTCCAGCGCGCGCCGCCGGTAGTCCGTGCCCACGTCGACGTTCATGATGTCCATTCTTTCCTGTATCAGCTTGATGGCGGGCAGTATGCGGTCGCGATGCAGCCCATCGGGATACAGGGTCGAGGGTTCGTAGTTGGAGGTCATGACGAAAGACGTGCCGTACTCGAACAGCTTCAGCAGCAGGCGATACAGTATCATCGCGTCGGCGACGTCCGATACGTGGAACTCGTCGAAACAGATCAGGCGATAGCGCTTGGCGATGCGGCGCGCCACTTCGTCCAGCGGATCCTGCTGGCCGCGCACATTATCCAGCTCGCGATGCACGCCGCGCATGAACTCATGAAAATGCACACGGGTTTTGCGCTTGACCGGAACGGTCAGGTAAAAGGCATCCATCAGGAAGCTTTTGCCGCGGCCCACTCCGCCCCACATATAGACCCCGCGGGGGACATCGGGCCGCTTGAAGAGCTTGCGCAGCGTCGACGAACGGGCCTGCTTGAACTCGAGCCAGTCGTCGAAATACGCCTGCAGGCGCTCAATGGCCGCCCGCTGGGCTTCATCGGACCGATATCCTCGTTCCTGCAAGGTATGTTCGTAATACTCGCGTACATTCATAAGGCAAGGCTCTTCACTACAATCAATATGCCAGGGCGTTTTGCCCTAGGCCGACCCAAGGCAAAAAACAAAAGGGGCGAGCCGTCCGCCCGCCCCCCAGCAAGGTCAATGCATGCCCATCCGGGATCAGAAGTTGAGCGTGCGTTTGTCGACGGCCAGCGCCGCTTCCTTCATGGCTTCCGACAAGGTCGGATGCGCATGGCAGATGCGCGCGATGTCTTCCGCGGCGCCGCGGAACTCCATGATGGTGACGGCTTCGGCGATCAGTTCGGAAGCCATCGGCCCGATGACGTGCACGCCCAGGACTTCGTCGGTCTTGGCATCGGCCAGGACTTTGACGAAGCCGGTGGTGTCGCCCAGCGCACGGGCGCGGCCATTGGCCATGAAGGGAAAGCTGCCGGCCTTGTAGTCGCGCCCTTCGGTCTTGAGCTGCTGTTCGTTCTTGCCCACCCAGGCGATCTCGGGCGAGGTGTAGATGACCGAGGGAATGGTCGCGAAGTTGACATGGCCGTGCTGGCCGGCGATGCGTTCGGCCACCGCCACGCCTTCCTCTTCGGCCTTGTGCGCCAGCATCGGGCCGCGAACGACGTCGCCCACCGCCCAGACATTGGGCAGATTGGTCTTGCAATCGTCGTCGACCACCACGAAGCCGCGCTCGTCGCGCTTGAGCCCGACGGTATCCACGCCCAGGCCGTCGACGTTCGGCACACGGCCGATCGAGACGATGAGCCGGTCGACGACCAGCTTCTGCTCGGCGCCGGACGCATCGGTGTAGGGCACCGTCACCGATTTGGCGGTGGACTTCACCTCGCCGATCTTGACGCCGGTGTGAATCGCCAGCCCTTGCTTGGCAAAGGCTTTCTGGGCTTCTTTGGCGACCTGCTGGTCGGCGACCGCCAGGAATTCGGGCATGGCTTCCAGTATGGTGACTTCCGCGCCCAGGCGGCGCCATACGCTGCCCAGCTCCAGGCCGATGACGCCGGCGCCGATGACGCCCAGTTTCTTGGGCACGGCGGGAATGCGCAGCGCGCCGTCGTTGGACAGTATCTGCTCTTCGTCGAAGGGCAGGCCCGGCAGCGCGCGCGGCGACGAGCCGGTGGCGATGATGACATGCTTGGCGACGAGGTCTTCCTCGGCCTTGCCCGCCACCTTGATGGACCAGCCGCCGTCGACGTGCGCCACGAAGGAGCCCGTGCCGTGGAAGAAGGTGACCTTGTTCTTCTTGAACAGGTAGAGGATGCCTTCGTTGTTCTGCTTGACCACCGTGCTCTTGCGACCGATCAGGGTGTCCAGCTTGAGCTCGACGCCCTTGACCTGGATGCCGTGCTCGGCGAAATGGTGGTTGACCTGCTCGAAATGCTCGGACGACTGCAGCAGGGCCTTGGACGGGATGCAACCCACATTGGTGCAGGTGCCGCCCGGCGCGGGCTTGCCGTCGGCGGTGGACCAGGCGTCTATGCAGGCAACGGTCATGCCCAGTTGCGCAGCGCGGATAGCGGCGATGTAGCCGCCAGGGCCCGCACCGATAACGACGACGTCGAATTGTTTAGCCATGTTCTTTCTCGATCTGGATAGTGTTGAAGCAAGCTCCGGAAGAGCTCGCTAACCGGAAGGAGGCGGCACAGCCGGCGCCTGCCTCCACGATGAAAAGCGCTAAAAAAACCCCGGTCGGCGTATCCAGCGCGGCTGGATCGCTTCCGGGGTTCTGTTCAGGCTTTTTCCCGCATGCTTAGACGTCCAGCAGCAGGCGCTGGGGATCTTCGAGCGCTTCTTTCATGGCCACCAGGGCCAGCACGGCTTCGCGGCCGTCGATGATCCGGTGGTCGTAGGACAAGGCCAGGTAATTCATGGGACGAATCACGACCTGGCCGTTCTCGGCGACCGGACGATCCTTGGTGGCGTGTATGCCCAGGATGGCCGACTGCGGAGGATTGATGATGGGGGTGGACAGCATGGAGCCGAAGACGCCGCCATTGGAAATGGAGAAGGTTCCGCCGGTGAGCTCTTCAAGAGTCAGCTTGCCGTCGCGCGCACGGGCGCCGAAATCGGCGATCTGCTTTTCGATATCGGCAATGGAAAGCTGGTCGGCGTTGCGCAGGATGGGCACCACCAGGCCGCGCGGGCTGCCCACGGCGATGCCGATGTCGAAGTAGCCGTGGTAAATGATGTCCTTGCCATCGACCGAGGCGTTGACGACGGGGTACTTCTTGAGCGCGGCGACCGCGGCCTTGACGAAGAAGGACGTGAAGCCCAACTTGACGCCGTGTTCTTTCTCGAACTGGTCCTTGTACTTCTTGCGCAGGTCCAGGATGCCCTGCATATTGACTTCGTTGAAGGTCGTCAGGATGGCATTTTCGGCCTGCGATTGCAGCAGGCGCTCGGCCACGCGGGCGCGCAGGCGGCTCATGGGCACGCGCTGCTCGGGACGGCCGTCCAGGGACAGGGTGGGCGGCGCGACCGGGGCGGCAGCCTTGGCGGCCGGCGCGGAGCCCGCTTGCAGGGCATCGCCCTTGGTGATGCGGCCGCCGCGGCCGGAGCCTTCGACGGAAGCGGGATCGACGCCTTTTTCAGCCAGGATCTTCCCGGCGGCGGGCGACGCGACGGCCGATGCGGCCGGCGCACTGGCTGCGGCGGCGGGCGCCGGCGCTGCTTCGGCGGCAGGGGCGGGCGCCGCGGCGGCCGTCGCCTTGCCTTCGGAATCGATGCGCGCCAGGACTTCGCCCGACGTGACCGTGCTACCGTCGCCCTTGACGATTTCCTTCAGGACGCCCGCCGAGGGAGCCGGAACCTCCAGGACGACCTTGTCGGTCTCGACCTCGATCAGGATTTCGTCGGCTTCGACCGCTTCGCCTGGCTGCTTCTTCCAATTGAGCAGAGTCGCTTCGGAAACCGACTCGGAAAGCTGGGGCACGAGAACATCAGTAATAGCCATAGTATGTTTTCCGTTGTGTAAGTATTCGTTTATTTGGTCAGCATGAAGCTTTTGAACTTGGGCGCCAGCGCCTGCTCGAGCAGGTTGCGCTGCTGCTCCTGGTGCTTGGCCAGGTAGCCCACCGCCGGCGAAGCCGAGGCGGCGCGGCCGGCATAGCCCAGCCTCTGACCTTCAGCCATATTCTCGTACAAATGGTGCTGAATATAAAACCAGGGCCCCTGATTCTGGGGCTCGTCCTGCGTCCAGACGATTTCCTTGGCGTTGACATACTTCTGCAGTTCGGCCTGGAAGGCCTTGTGCGCGAAGGGGTACAGTTGCTCGACGCGCAGGATGGCGACATCGTTGCGGCCGGCTTCCTTGCGGGCATGGACCAGGTCGTAATAGACCTTGCCCGAGCAGACCAGCACGCGCTTGACGCCCGCCGGATCGATGGACTCGTCCTGCTCGCCGATGACCGGCAGGAACTGGCTGTTGGCCAGGTCGGACAGCGGCGAAGTGGCGTCCTTGTTGCGCAGCAGCGACTTGGGCGTCAGGATGACCAGCGGCTTGCGGAAAGGCCGGATCATCTGGCGGCGCAATACGTGGAAGATCTGCGCGCCATTGGTCGGCTGCACCACCTGGATGTTGTTGTCGGCGCAAAGCTGCAGGAAGCGCTCGATGCGGGCCGAGGAGTGCTCCGGACCCTGGCCTTCATAGCCGTGCGGCAGCATCATGGTCAGGCCGCACTGGCGGCCCCACTTGGCCTCGCCCGAGGTGATGAACTGATCGATCACCACTTGCGCGCCATTGACGAAGTCGCCGAACTGGGCTTCCCAGATGGTCAGGGTGTTGGGCTCGGCCGAGGCATAGCCGTATTCAAAGGCCAGCACGGCCTCTTCGGACAGCACCGAGTCGATGACCGTGAACGGTGCCTGGTTTTCGGAGACGTTCTGCAGGGGGATATAGGTGCCGTCGTTCCAGCGCTCGCGCTTCTGGTCGTGCAATACCGCATGACGGTGCGTGAACGTGCCCCGGCCGGAATCCTGGCCGGTGATGCGGATGGCGTAGCCGCTGGAAACCAGGGTGGCGAAGGCCAGGTGCTCGCCCATGCCCCAGTCCAGATTCAGCTCGCCGCGCGCCATGCTGCGACGATCGTTCAGCAACTTGTTGACCAGCGTATGGACGGTGAAGCCTTCCGGAATGGTCGTCAGCTTCTCGCCGATGCGGGTCAGTTCGGCCAGCGGCACGCCGGTGTCGGCCTGATCCGTCCATTTGGCGCCCAGGAAGGCGGACCAGTCGGTGGAATACTTGTTCTTGTAGTCGGTGAGGACGGGCTCGATGGTGCGCTGGCCGTCTTCCATGAGCTGACGGTAGTCCTTGACGAGCTGGTCGGGTTCGCCTTCGGCCAGGATGCCTTGCGCCACCAGCTTGTCGGCGTAGACCTTGCGCGTGCCGGGATGCTTGCCGATGCTCTTGTACATGAGGGGCTGGGTCAGCGAGGGGGTGTCCTGCTCGTTGTGGCC
Source organism: Pollutimonas sp. M17 (assembly GCF_025836975.1). Classification (NCBI taxonomy): domain Bacteria; kingdom Pseudomonadati; phylum Pseudomonadota; class Betaproteobacteria; order Burkholderiales; family Alcaligenaceae; genus Pollutimonas; species Pollutimonas sp. M17. The sequence goes on from NZ_CP107548.1 coordinate 2,566,138, forward strand.
CAGCTTGCGGAAGCAGACGATGTCGACCACGACGTCGTGGTGGAACTTCATGCGGTAGTCAAGCGCCAGCTGGGTGACATACACGACCGCTTCGGGATCGTCGCCGTTCACGTGGAAGACCGGAGCTTCGATCATCTTGACCACGTCGGTGCAATACAGCGTGGAACGGGTATCGCGCGGATCGGACGTGGTAAAGCCGATCTGGTTGTTGATGACGATGTGCAGGGTGCCGCCGGTACCGTAACCGCGCGTTTGCGCCAGGTTGAGGGTTTCCATGACCACGCCCTGGCCGGCGAAGGCCGCATCGCCGTGAACCAGCACGGGCAATACCTGCGAACCCTCTTCGTCGCCGCGGCGGTCCTGGCGGGCGCGCACGCTGCCTTCGACCACGGGATTGACGATTTCCAGGTGCGAGGGGTTGAACGCCAGCGACAAGTGTATGGGGCCGCCGCGCGTGGAAAGGTCGCTGGAGAAGCCGTTGTGGTACTTGACGTCGCCGTCGGTGAGGCCTTCGGCGTGCTTGCCTTCGAACTCGGCGAACAGATCGCCGGGCATCTTGCCCATGATGTTCACCAGCATGTTCAGGCGGCCGCGGTGGGCCATGCCCACGACGATTTCCTGCACGCCGTTCTCGCCGGCGTGGCCGACGACTTCGTCCATGGAGGCGATGAAGCTTTCGCCGCCTTCAAGCGAGAAACGCTTCTGGCCGACGTACTTGGTGTGCAGGAAGCGTTCCAGGCCTTCGGCCTCGGTGACCTGCTGCAGGATGTGACGCTTGCGATCGGCCGAGAACGAGGGCACGCCCAGGGTGGATTCAAGGCGTTCCTGGATCCAGCGCTTGGCAGCCGGATCGGAGATATGCATGAACTCGGCGCCCACGCTGCGGCAATACGTATCGCGCAAAGCCTTGAGCATGTCCCGCATGGTCATGGTGTCGGCTTTGGTGAAGTAGGTATTGGTGGCGGAATAGACCTGATCCAGGTCGGCTTCGGCCAGGCCATAGAAACTGGGGTCGAGTTCGGGGATGACGGGACGATCGTGGCGCTTCAGCGGGTCGAGTTCAGCGAAGCGCGAACCCAGCGACCGGTATGCGGCGATGATCGATTGAACATATACTTGCTTGCTGGCAATGGCCAGGTCGGGCTCTTGGGCCCGGACGACGAAGGCATTGGCCTTGGCGCGCTGCGCGAAAGACTCGACCACGGGCGCATGGGCCTGGTCGCGGGTGATTTCGCGGCCGTCGGTGGCGGGCAGATGCTGAAGCTGGTCGAAATAAGTACGCCACTGGTCTGAAACAGAACCGGGATTATCGAGGTAGGACTCGTAGAGTTCCTCGACATATGGTGCGTTGCTACCAAACAGGTATGAATTGGATGAAAGTTCTATTTCCGATGACATATGTGCGCTTCACCTATCCGAGTGTCTCACTCGTTATGATGCAGGGAAAAACCTTCCGCGACACGGCCAGACCGGTTAGCGGATAGCGGGGCAGAAGGCAACAGTACGACGCCTTGATAAGCCGTATTCATACTAGTATACCCTTGAAGCATAGGGCAATAAACCCAAAGCCCGGAATTGCGCCGCAAAACCGGGAAAGCGTTGGCATTTACAAACACCTTGCATTTTTCCTCATCAAATTGTTCGCGTAAACCTTCAAGCACGGTTATCTTTTTCGTTTTTCATTTTTAGGAGCTGCCCCCATGGACGCCAATGCCGACCTTGCAAAACTGGCCCTGGACTATCACGCCTATCCTTCTCCGGGCAAGATTTCGGTCATGCCGACCAAGCCGCTGGCCAACCAGGACGATCTGTCGCTGGCTTACTCGCCGGGCGTGGCCGTGGCCTGCATGACCATTCATGCCGAGGGCGAAGACGCGGCGTCGATGTACACCTCGCGATCCAACCTGGTCGGCGTGATCACCAACGGCACGGCCGTGCTGGGCCTGGGCAACATCGGCCCGCTGGCGGCCAAGCCCGTCATGGAAGGCAAGGGCTGCCTGTTCAAGAAATTCGCGGGCATCGACGTCTTCGACATCGAGCTGGCCGAGACCGATCCCGACAAGCTGGTGGACATCATCGCCGCCCTGGAACCCACCCTGGGCGGGGTCAACCTGGAAGACATCAAGGCGCCTGAATGCTTCTATATAGAGAAGAAGCTGCGCGAACGCATGAAGATTCCGGTCTTCCATGACGACCAGCACGGCACGGCCATTATCTCGTCAGCCGCCATCATCAACGGCCTGAAGGTGGTCAACAAGAAAATCGGCGACGTGAAGCTGGTGTGCTCCGGCGCGGGCGCCGCAGCCATCGCCTGCCTGGACCTGCTGGTGCACCTGGGCCTGAAACGCGAGAACATGTACGTGGTGGATTCGCGCGGCGTCATCCGCGTGGGACGCGAAGAGAACATGGAGCCCAACAAGGCGCGCTATGCCCAGGAAACCGATGCCCGCACCCTGGCCGACGTCTGCAAGGACGCCGACGTGTTCCTGGGCTGCTCGGCGCCCGGCGTGCTGACCGCCGAGATGGTGAAGACCATGGGCCCCAGCCCCCTGATCCTGGCGCTGGCCAATCCCGAGCCCGAAATCCGCCCCGAAGTCGCCAAGGCGGCCCGGCCGGACTGCATCATCGCCACCGGCCGTTCGGATTACCCCAATCAGGTCAACAACGTACTGTGCTTCCCCTTCATCTTCCGCGGCGCCATGGACGTGGGCGCCACGGTCATCAACGAAGAAATGAAGCTGGCCTGCGTCAAGGCCATTGCCGAGCTGGCCGAGGCGGAGCAGAACGATGAGGTGGCGCTGGCCTATGCGGGGCAGGAACTGGCCTTCGGCCCCGACTACATCATTCCCAAGCCCTTCGATCCGCGCCTGATCGTCAAGATCGCACCGGCGGTGGCCGAGGCGGCCGCCCTGTCGGGCGTGGCCCGCCGCCCCATCCAGGATCTGGAGGCCTACCGCCAGAAGCTCATGAGCCTGGTGTATCACACGGGCCAGCTGATGCGGCCGCTGTTCATGCAGGCCAAGAGCGCGCCCAAGCGCGTGATCTACGCCGACGGCGAAGACGAGCGCGTCCTGCGTGCGGCACAGACCATCGTGGACGAGCAGATCGCGCACCCCATCCTGATCGGCCGCCCTTCGGTCATCCAGATGCGCATCCAGAAGTTCGGCCTGCGCCTGGCCGTGGGCCGGGACGTCGATATCGTCGATCCCGAAGACGATTCGCGCTTCAATGAAACCTGGAGCGCCTATTACAAGCTGAAGGGCCGCGACGGCGTGACGCCGGAGATCGCCAAGGCGATGGTGCGCAAGCACAATTCGCTGATCGGCGTGATGCTGCTGCAGCGGGGTGATGCGGATGCCATGCTGTGCGGGGTCACCAGCCGCTTCGACAATCAACTGAAATATGTGCAGGAGGTCATCGGCTTGAAGTCGGGGGCGCAGACCTACGCCGCCATGAATGTGCTGATGCTGCCGACGCAGACGCTGTTCATCTGCGATACGCACGTGAACGAGGATCCGACGGCGGAGCAGATCGCGGACATGACGATACAGGCGGCGCAAGAGGTCCAGCGCTTCGGCGTGGTGCCCAAGGTGGCGCTGCTGTCGCATTCGAATTTCGGCAGCCGCTCTTCCGCATCGTCGCGCAAGATGGCGGAAGCCCGCCGGCTGATCTCGGAACGGGCACCGGATCTGGAAGTGGACGGCGAAATGCATGCGGATTCGGCTTTGTCCGAGAAGATCCGCCTGAAGTCCTTCCCGGACTCGACATTGAAGGGTCCGGCGAATCTGCTGATCACGCCCAATCTGGATACCGGGAACATTACCTACAACATGCTGAAGATGACGGGCAGCAATGGCGTGGCGATGGGGCCGGTGCTGCTGGGCGCTGCGCGCCCTGTGCATATCCTCACGACGAGCTCGACGGTGCGGCGGATTGTGAACATGACGGCGCTGGCTGTGGTGGATGCGCAGCAGGAGGCTGGGCAGGTTCAGTTGTAATCCGGCGGCGTTCGACGCGCTTCTTCGATGTCGGAGTGAAGCGCGTCTGCCCTCTTGCCGGTTCTGCTTTTTTTGTTTACGGGCGCCTGTTTATATGACGGGCGCCCGTTTTCATTTGCGGCGGCGTGCGGGTTCCATAGGGGCGATTTACTGCTGTGCATCGCTGCATTGATCCTGTTCTATCGGGCGTGGCGGGCTGGCCTGGGCTATCCGGTTCTAAGAGTAGCGTGGTGAACCGTGTGGCTTGCCTATCCGATTCTAAAAACGGCGTGGCGGGCCGGCCTGGACCGGGCTGCGCCTCGCCGCGATCCCGGCTACGCCGGGATTTCCCGCCTGAACGGTCTGGATTCGGGGTCGGGCGCGAACTCGCAAAAATCGGTCCCCCGGACCGATTTTATGCTCAAACATGCGCGCCCTCTTACGCCCCCGATCCAGCCCGCCCACGCGGCGCGCTCAAACTTCGCCCGGCCCAGGCCGGCCCACCGCGCCTTTGCAAAGGACGATTGCGAGGTCTTTAAAGCCTAGATTGCGTATCGGCTGGTTTGTCATGTATCCCGCTCGTCGCAGAACTCCAGGTGCTTCAGTTATTAAGCCCACATTGCTACGGGCCTTCAGGCATTGAGAAGCAATCCACCACTGAGGCGCTTCGTCGCTTCCGAAGCGCCTTCAGGCGGCACTCCAAACAGGCCAGCTCAAGCAGAAACACTTCAAACGGCCGGGGCCAACATCCATCATCAGCCTCTGACGCAAAGGCATGCTGGCGCAGGCCGGGGCTGGCGAATTCGGGAGCGTCGCGTTTCCGGCTGCTGGCGGGGAGGCAAGGCCGTGACTGCCCGAGCAACAAGGGTGTTGGCAGCCTGGGGGGGCTGCCAACGTTGCGAGTTTCACGGCCGCCCCGCCAGCGACCGGAAACGCGAGTAGTCCCGGAACGGAACTGCGGACGGTGAGCAGGCCCCGGCCTGCGCCGGCACGCCTGCCTCAAGAACCGATATACAGCCCCGCATAAGAACCCGATCCAACCGCCAGCAAATCGTGACTAAATACGAAACTCACGCGCCCTATTGAAGGGAACGCGATGGATGACATCGTGACGAGTCAACCCGATGTCACGCAGCATGTGCTCATCCATCTCTTCCAGTTGAACCTGTTGCCTGCGTTCGTCCAGCCACCGCAAACACCGCAGCCACAAAGACCCTCTCTTCCATGCAAAAGCAAAAGGGCGTAAAAGCACATATCCGCTATCGGACCGCATCATCGCTACACTCCGGCATAAAAAGTTGACATTCCATGGCGGAAATTCTGCATCCGATAAGCACCCGATTGCTACGGGCCGGGCCGAAGCATCGCCGGGCATCCCGATGCTACGATGACTCAAACCTTCGCAAAGGAAACCCTCATGCTCAGCACCGCGACATTTGCCGAAACAGCCGCCTTGATGGGCGACCTGGCGCGCGCAAACATGATGGCCGCGCTTATGGATGGCCGTGCCTTAACGGCGACCGAGCTCGCGCGAGTCGCCGGCGTCGCCCCGCAGACCGCCAGCGGCCATCTGGCGCTGCTGACCGACGCCGGCCTGCTGACGATGGAGCGCCAGGGCCGGCACCGCTATCACCGGCTGGCCTCACCCGCCGTGGCGAGGATGATAGAAAGCATCATGTCGGTGGCCGGCGACCTAGACGGTCCTGGCCGTGCCGGCCGAAAGAGAACGGTGGTAACCGGCCCGCGCGACCAGGCCTTGCGATATGCCCGCACGTGCTATGACCACCTGGCCGGACAAATTGCGGTGGCGATGACGGACCGGATGGCCGAGCGTGGGCAGATTGAGTTCACAGCGGATGGCGGCGCCCTGACCACCGGCGGCACGCAGTTCCTGAGCGATCTGGGCGTCGATCTGGACGCCGCATTGGCCGGCACAGGCGGCCGGGACAGCGGCAGGACGTTCTGCCGGCCCTGCCTGGACTGGAGCGAACGGCGTCCTCATATCGCCGGCGCCATCGGCAAAGCCTTATGCTTATGCTGCTTTGACCGTGGCTGGATACGCCGCCTGGACGGCACGCGGGCGGTGGCCTTCACCCCGGCCGGACATGCAATGCTGGGCCAGGCCTTCAACATCGCCGTCTAGGAAGCATTGACAGTCGAGCGGTAGGCGAGCACTGCGGATCGGGGTGTGATTTCAGAGCTGCCCCGGCATTTGCATGCGCTTGGCAGCTATCGCCACACACCGCTGCGGCGCCATCGATTTTCGACCGCCATTAGCCGATGAAGAAACCCGGCATCCGATACCGGGCGGTCAGAAGAACAGGCCCTTCGCCGCCAGGTAGACGCCCACGATGATCAGGCTGATCAGAAAGCAGCGGCGAAAAGTGGCGGGCGGGAGCAACTGGCGCAGCCGTTGGCCAGCCCCCATTCCAATCAAGGCGGGCAGCAGCATGATCAGCGAGGCACCAACAGCGCCCAGCGTATAGCTGTCGTTCAACCACAAGCCGGCGGCCAGGGCCACCGTCGAAACGGTAAAGGATATGCCCATGGCCTGGATCAGCTCATCCCTGGCCAGGCCCAGCGACTGAAGATAAGGCACGGCGGGCACCACGAACACGCCGGTCGCCGCCGTGATGAAGCCGGTCAAGGCTCCGATCACCGGACCCAGCCAGCCTTCCGTGCGCGCGGGTATGGTCAGCGGATGGCCGAACAGCGTCCAGAGGGAATAAGCAACCAGCGCCACCCCCAGCGATACGGCGGCCCAGGCGCCAGCCGGGGCACCCAGTATCATGGCGCCCGCCAGCGTCCCGGCGGCAACGCCTGCCTGCATGCCGCCTATGCGTCGCAGCATGGGCAGCAGGCTGTGAACGGGGCGCGTCTGCCAGACGTTGGTGACCAGCGAGGGAATCACCAGCAAGGCGGCCGCTTGCGCCGGAAGCATGAAGATAGAGAGCAAGGCCATCGAGATGGTGGGCAGGCCCAGGCCCACCACGCCTTTGACCAATCCAGCCAGCAGGAAAACCGAGACAACCAGTCCAAATACCGTGGGCGTATAGCTGGCAAACAATTCAGTCAACATCATTGAAGGCTCCAGAGGCTGCGGTCACTATCAAGTCCAGACGCTATTCTGATGCCTAAGCGGCCCGCGGGAAATGCGGCTTTGTCTAAGTCAGGCTCAGGCTAAGCCATAGCCTGGCGTGCTATGATTTTTTCATGCGCTTCGACCTGACCGACCTGCGCCTGTTCCTGAACATCCATGAAACCGGCACCATCACAAAAGGCGCCCAGCGTTCGCACATGACGCTGGCCTCGGCCAGCGAACGCGTCAAAGGCATGGAAGAGAGCCTGGGGGTCGCCCTGCTGATCCGCGACCGGCGCGGCGTACAGCCGACGTCGGCAGGCCGGGCCTTGCTGCATCACGCCAGGTCCGTGCTCCAGCAAATGGATCGCATGCGCGGCGAACTGGACCAGTATGGCAAAGGCTTGAAGGGGCATGTGCGCCTGCTGTGCAACACAGCCGCCCTAAGCGAGTATCTACCCGACATACTCAGCGATTTCCTGATACAGAACCCGCAGATATCCATCGATCTCGAAGAGAAGATGAGCTATGACATCGCGGATGCGATACGCACTGGCATAGCAGACATAGGCATCGTGGCAGATTCGGTGGATTTGCAAGGCCTGGAAACACATGTTTTCCGTCCTGACCCATTGGTGTTGATCGTAGCCAGAGACCATAAGCTGACGCAACGCAAGTCGGTAAGCTTGACCGAGTTGGCCGGTTACGAGTTCGTGGGCCTGACGGAAGGCAGCGCCCTGCAGGATCACATTGCCCATCATGCCCGCAGATCGGGGAAGCAATTGGGCTATCGGATACGACTGCGCAGCATCGACGCGGTTTGTCGCATGGTGGGCCAGGGAGTCGGGATAGCGGTAGTGCCCAGGGCGGGGGCTGTGCGCTGTGCGAAGTTGGCCGGCATCAAGCACATCGCATTGACCGATTCCTGGGCGTCCAGGGAATTACTGCTTTGCTTGCGATCGTCGGATGAGCTGCCGGTGTACGTGAGGCAGATGATGGAGTTCATCCTGACGGCGAAATAGTTAGGCGCTTTATCAAGCTTGCTATCAAGCGCCGCCGCCATAGGTTTCGCCAGTGAATTCGATGAGGCAAAAGCCATGGCCGAATGGGTCCGAGAAGCTTATACATCTTGTATCCCATCCATTGAACGCATTCTCCTTCTTGCATAGCGCCAGCGTTAATGACGCGCTTCGCGGCTTCGTCTACATCGTCAACAACGAAATCGATGTGTATAGATGTTCCCACACTAGATTACTCGATGCTTGGACGTTGTTGTGGACATTGATGGGTCCACGGCCTTCATCAGCCCTTGCCGCAAAGGCGGGATGGCGGGGGCCGGGGCTGGCGAATTCGGGAGCGTCGCGTTTCCGGGCGCTGGCGGGGAGGCAAGGCCGTGACTGCCCGAGCAACAAGGGTGTTGGCAGCCCGGGGGGCTGCCAACGTTGCGAGTTTCACGGCCGCCCCGCCAGCGGCTGGAAACGCGAGTAGTCCCGGAACGGGACCGCGGACGGTGAGCAGGCCCCGGCCCCTGCCATCCCGCCTGCTCAAGAACCCATCGAGCGTCCGCCCCAGGACACCGGTTCAACAAGCTCGATCTCAAGCCTGCCCTCAATGTCGATAAAACTATCGACAGTCAAAAAGCGCCAGGCACAAAAAAAAACGGGACGCTAAAGAGCGCCCCGCTTTCTACCGTCAAGCAGCCATCAACGCTTGGTCGGCACGTCGCGTGTCTGCGAACCCGTGTACAGCTGGCGCGGACGGCCGATCTTGTAGTCGGGATCGGACAGCATCTCGCTCCATTGAGCGATCCAGCCCACCGTGCGGGCCAATGCAAAAATGGCCGTGAACAGCGAAGTCGGAATGCCGATGGCGCGCTGAACGATGCCCGAATAGAAGTCCACGTTCGGGTACAGCTTGCGTTCCACGAAGTAGGGATCCTCGAGCGCAATGCGCTCCAGTTCCATCGCCAGCTTGAACAGCGGATCGTTTTCCAGGCCCAGGGCGGCCAGGACTTCCTTGCAGGTTTCCTGCATCAGCTTCGCACGCGGATCGTAGTTCTTGTAGACGCGATGGCCGAAGCCCATCAGGCGCACGCCCGAATTCTTGTCCTTGACCTTCTCCATGAACTCGCCGACTTTGGCCACGCCGCCATTGGCCTGCAGCTCTTCCAGCATTTGCAGGCAGGCTTCGTTGGCGCCGCCGTGGGCCGGGCCCCACAGGCAACCCACACCCGCTGCGATGGCCGCAAACGGATTCGTGCCCGAGGAACCGCAAAGACGGACCGTCGAGGTGGAGGCGTTCTGCTCGTGATCGGCATGAAGGATGAAGATGCGGTCGAGCGCGCGTTCGACCACTTCATTGACCTTGTAGTCTTCGCAAGGCGTGGCGAACATCATGCGCAGGAAGTTGCCGGTGTACGACAGGTCGTTCTGCGGGTAGATGAAAGGCTGGCCCAGCGAATGCTTGTATGCCATCGCCACCAGCGTCGGCATCTTCGCGATGAGGCGGATAGCCGACACGTGACGATGATGCGGATTGGTGATGTCGGTGGAGTCGTGATAGAAGGCGGACAGCGCGCCGACCAGCCCCGTCAGCACGGCCATGGGATGCGCATCGCGGCGGAAGCCCTGCAGGAAGATGCGCATCTGCTCATGAACCATGGTGTGGTTGGTGACCAGCGAATCGAATTCCGACTTCTGCGTGCCGTCGGGCAGATCGCCGTTCAGGATCAGATAGCAGATATCCAGGAAATCGCAGTTCTGCGCAAGCTGGTCGATGGGGTAGCCGCGATACAGCAACTGGCCCTTGTCGCCATCGATGTAGGTAATGCCCGACTCGCACGCCGCCGTCGACAAAAAGCCGGGGTCGTACGTGAACATCCCGCTTTGGCCGTACAGCTTGCGAATATCGATGACATCGGGACCGATAGTGCCCTGGTATACAGGAAACTCTATTGGAGTGCTGCCGTCGGAGAACGATAGCGTAGCTTTCTTGTCTGACAATTGCATCACAATCTTCCTTAAAAATTACAGCTCTTGCATTTGCGCGACCAGTCTTCGGATCTCGGGCGTATCGTACACGCCCGCAAGCGCCGTTCTGGCCAGCAATACGTCAAGCAATTCGTTATCGCCCATCTCGAACAGCAAGGTCAAGGCGGAAACATCGGTGTCGGTTAAATCGGCTTCGTAGTGATCTAAAAATCGGGTGATGATCAGGTCATTTTCCAACAGGCCCCGACGCGCCCGCCATCTCAGGCGGGCACGCTCCAGTTCTGACAACTTTCTCATCGGTGACACATAACCTATATGGTGCGACGAACCAGGAGTTCCTTGATCTTGCCGATCGCATGCGACGGATTCAATCCCTTGGGACAGACGTCGGCGCAGTTCATGATGGTATGGCAGCGGAACAGGCGATAAGGATCTTCAAGGTTGTCCAGGCGCTCGCCGGTTGCTTCGTCGCGGCTGTCGACGATGAAGCGGTAGGCCTGCAACAGGCCGGCCGGGCCCACGAACTTGTCGGGATTCCACCAGAACGACGGGCAGGACGTGGAGCAGCATGCGCACAGGATGCACTCGTACAGGCCGTTCAGTTCGTCGCGCGCCTCGGGGCTTTGCAGGCGCTCTTTCTCGGGCGGCGGCTGGTCGTTGATCAGGAAGGGCTTGATCGAGTGGTACTGGTTGAAGAAGTGCGTCATGTCGACGATGAGGTCGCGCACGACGGGCAGCCCGGGCAGCGGCTTGAGCACGATGGGCTCTTTGAGCTCGAGCAGGTTGGTCGTGCAGGCCAGGCCGTTCTTGCCATTGATGTTCATGGCGTCGGAACCGCATACGCCCTCGCGGCAGGAACGGCGCAGCGCCAGGCTGTCGTCCACGTCGTTCTTGATGCGGATGATGGCATCGAGCAGCATCTTGTCGGTGGGCTGCAGCTCGACCTCGAGCTTCTGCATGTAAGGACGCTCGTCCTTGTCGGGATCGTAGCGGTAGATTTCAAATTTGACGATACGTTTTTGGCTCATTTCGATATCCTGCTTAGAAGGTCCGCGCTTTGGGCGGGAAGCTGTCTACGGTAAGCGGCTTCATTGTCACCGGCTTGTATTCGAGACGGCTGCCTTCGGAGAACCACAATGTATGACGCAGCCAGTTTTCGTCGTCGCGCTCGGGGTGGTCGCTGAGCGCATGCGCGCCGCGGCTCTCGGTGCGGTTGGCGGCCGACTTGGTCGTTGCGCGGGCCACTTCGATCATGTTGGACACTTCCAGCGCTTCGATGCGGGCCGTGTTGAAGACCTTGGACTTGTCCTTGAAGTAGATGTTGTCCACTTGCTGGGCGATGCCTTCGATGGACTCGACGCCCTTGTGCAACAGGTCGAGCGTGCGGAACACGCCGCAGTGGTGCTGCATGGAAACGCGCATGGCGTTGGCCACGTCCTGGACCTTTTCGCCCGAGGTGCGCGATTCGATCTTGTTGACGCGATCCAGCGACTGGTCGATGGACGATTCGGGGATGGCCTGGTGGGCGTGCTGGCGCTCGGGGTGCGACTGCACGATGTGGTTGCCCGCCGAGCGGCCGAAGACGATCAGGTCGAGCAGCGAGTTGGTGCCCAGGCGGTTGGCGCCGTGCACCGAGGTGGCGGCGCATTCGCCGATGGCGTACAGGCCGTTCACGGGCGTGGTTTCGCCGTTGGCGACACTGACGACCTGGCCATGGATGTTGGTGGGGATGCCGCCCATCTGGTAGTGGATGGTGGGCACGACCGGGATCGGATCCTTGATGGGATCGACGTTGGCGAACTTGATGGCGATCTCGCGGATGGAGGGCAGGCGCTTCTGGATGGTTTCCGCACCCAGGTGATCGAGCTTGAGCACCACGTAGCTGCCGTCGCCGCAGCCGCGGCCTTCCTTGATTTCCTGGTCCATGGAACGCGAAACGAAGTCGCGCGGCGCCAGATCCTTGAGGGTAGGCGCATAGCGCTCCATGAAGCGCTCGCCGTCCTTGTTCAGCAGGATGCCGCCTTCGCCGCGCACGCCTTCGGTAATCAGCACGCCCGCGCCGGCCACGCCGGTGGGGTGGAATTGCCAGAACTCCAGGTCTTGCAGCGGCAGGCCGGCGCGCGCGGCCATGCCCAGGCCGTCGCCGGTGTTGATGAAGGCATTGGTGGAAGCGGCCCAGATGCGGCCCGCCCCGCCGGTGGCCAGCACGGTCTGCTTGGCTTCCAGCACGTAGATTTCGCCGGTTTCCATTTCAAGCGCCGTCACGCCCAGCACGTCGCCCGCTTCGTTGCGCAGCAGGTCCAGCGCCATCCATTCGACGAAGAACTGGGTGCGCGCGGCGACGTTGCGCTGGTACAGCGTATGCAGCATGGCGTGACCGGTGCGGTCGGCCGCGGCACAGGCGCGCTGCACGGGCTTCTCGCCGAAATTGGCGGTATGGCCGCCGAAGGGGCGCTGGTAGATGGTGCCGTCGGGATTGCGGTCGAAAGGCATGCCGAAGTGCTCGAGCTCGTACACGGCATTGGGCGCTTCGCGGCACATGAACTCGATGGCGTCCTGGTCGCCGAGCCAGTCGGAGCCCTTGACGGTGTCGTACATGTGCCAATACCAGTTGTCTTCGCTCATGTTGCCCAGCGACGCGCTGACGCCCCCTTGGGCCGCCACGGTATGCGAACGGGTGGGAAACACCTTGGACAGGACCGCGACCGACAAGCCGGCTTGGGCCAGTTGCAGTGAGCAACGCATGCCGGCCCCGCCGGCGCCTACGACCACCACATCAAACTGGCGGCGCGGTAAGGAATTTTTGACAGCAGCCACGGCTTATAAGCTCCAGAGAATTTTTGCAAAAAAGACGATAGCGCCCACCAGCCACAAGATGGTCAGCACTTGCAGGAACAAGCGCAGGCCGGCCGATCGAACGTAATCCATCCAGATGTCGCGCACACCGATCCAGGCGTGCCAGGCGACCGACAGAAAAGCCAGGGTGGCGAGCAACTGCCCCGCGGGGATGCCGATGAAGGTGAACGTGAACAGATTGCGCCAGCTTTCGAAATTCATTTCGGGAGTGAAAAGAATGCCGAGAAACAGCACGATGGTGTATACCGCCATGATGACGGCCGTGACACGCTGGGCGATGAAATCGATGGTGCCGTAATGGGCGCCGACGACCAGGCGCTTCGTACCGAGTAGTTCTTGTGCCATTACCACACCCCAAACAGTTTAAGACCGAAAACCAGGGTCAGCCCCAGGCTGACGCCGAACACCACGCCCGCCGTCTTCTGGGCGGTATGCTTGTCGTTGCCGATGTGCAGGTCCAGGACCAGGTAGCGGATGCCCGCGCAGAAGTGATGCAGGAAACCCCAGATCAGGGCCAGCAGGACCAGCTTGCACAGCGGGTTGGCGACCCAGGACTGTATGCTCGCGAAGCTTTCCGCCGAGGTGACGCTGAGCGCGAACAGGGGCAGGATGACGATCGGGATACAGAGGAACAATAAAGCGCCGCTGACGCGATGCAGAATTGACGATTTCCCTGCCAGGGGCAGGCGGTAGCTCAGAATCTGCGGAACGCTTAGATTGCGAAACTGCGGACGCGGCTTTGAAGCTGAATCGGACATGATGGCCTCGAGTTAAACAAAATAAATTTATTGCAAAGCGCTACAGGCATTTTCGCCGATTTAAGACGGATGCATCAAATCGGCGGAAAACCGCAGCTAATTCAAACTGTTTCTATAATGGAACCGCTCTGTTACATACAACCCCCTGCGCACTTCCATGGGACGGTCTCCGTAGGTATAGGACACGCGTTCGACCTGAAGCAGGGAACTGGCCGGGTCGACCTGCAGCAACTGCGCCTGGTCCGCGCTGGCCGAGACGGCTTTGATTTTTTCTTCCGCCCGCACCATGCTGACGCCGAATTCGGATTCGAACAAGGCATACAGGGGGCCGCGGTAGCGGGCCAGCGACTCGGCCGTCAGGCCGCGAAACACCGCTCCCGGCAGCCAGATGTCGTCCAGAATGGTGGGAGCCTGATCGAACGAAAGCAGACGGCGCATATTGACCACGATCTCGCCGCTGCGCAATTCGAGCAGCGCTGAAATGTCGGCCGGCGCCTTCACCCGCCGGCAATCCAGGACCTGGCTTCCGGATACGGGCTGCTTGCCGTCGTCGGCCGTCAGGCGCAAGAACCTGAAGCGGACCTTGGCCTCGTGGTGTGTTGCCACGAATGTACCCTTGCCCTGGCGCCGAAGCAACAGGTTTTCGGACGCGAGTTCGTCAATGGCCTTGCGCACCGTGCCTTGGCTGACCTGGAAGCGCGCCGCCAATTCGAGTTCGCTGGGAATGGCTTCGCCCGGCTTCCATTCGCCGCGATCAAGGCTTTGCAGCAACAGGCCCTTGATCTGCTGATACAACGGACTGAACGCCGCGCTGCTGGCAGAGCGATCAGGCGCGTTGCCGCGATCGGGTAGGGGCGAATCAGACATGGCGATAGGGATGGATGCCGTAGGGAAAATTAGATTGGGAAAGAGTTTCCAACGCCCGCCATTTTCGCACGCTTGACGCATTCTGTCTAACACTCTTCTGTCTTATATAAGATATAAGATAATTGACCGAATAGAGAAAATTAGCTACTCTATGGCGCTGTGTCCGCGCGCATGCGCGGCCCCGTCGCGCCAAAGTCGCACGGCCCGCATCCGGCACCGCTTTTCCAGCCCGTCCAGGGTTAAAGAAAGCCGTCAAAAGAATTACACTGTCCGTTGTCTCTTCTTACTCATTCCTACCATCTACCGGGAGATTGTTCATGTCCAAACCCGCCATGCGTGTCGCCGTCACCGGCGCTGCCGGCCAAATCGGCTATGCCCTGCTGTTTCGCATCGCCTCCGGCGAAATGCTCGGCAAAGACCAGCCGGTCATCCTGCAATTGCTGGAGATCCCAGACGAGAAGGCCCAGAAGGCGCTGAAGGGCGTCATGATGGAACTGGACGATTGCGCCTTCCCGCTGCTGGCCGGCATGAGCGCGCATAGCGATGCCCGCGAAGCCTTCAAGGACGCCGATGTCGCCCTGCTGGTGGGCGCCCGCCCCCGCGGCCCCGGCATGGAACGCAAAGACCTTCTGCAAGTCAATGCCCAGATCTTCACCGCCCAGGGCAAGGCGCTCAACGACGTGGCCAGCCGCAATGTCAAGGTACTGGTCGTGGGCAACCCCGCCAACACCAACGCCTACATCGCCATGAAGTCGGCGCCCGACCTGCCCGCCAAGAATTTCACCGCCATGCTGCGCCTGGATCACAACCGCGCCCTGTCGCAGTTGTCCGCCAAATCGGGCAAGCCTGTCGCCGACATCGAAAAACTGATCGTCTGGGGCAACCACTCGCCCACCATGTACCCCGACACACGCTTCGCCACCGTCGGCGGCGAAAGCCTGGATGCCCTGATCAACGATCAGGCCTGGAACCGCGATACCTTCATCCCCACCGTGGGCAAGCGCGGCGCGGCCATCATCGACGCGCGCGGCCTGTCGTCCGCCGCCTCGGCCGCCAACGCCGCCATCGATCACGTGCGCGACTGGGTGCTGGGCTCCAACGGCAAGTGGGTCACCATGGGCATTCCCTCCGACGGCTCCTACGGCATCCCCGAAGGCATCATCTACGGCGTGCCCGTCACCACGGCCAACGGCGAATACACCCGTGTCGAAGGGCTTGAAATCGACGCCTTCTCGCGCGAGCGCATGGACTTCACCCTGAAGGAACTGCTCGAAGAGCGCGACGGCGTGCAAGACCTGCTGAAATAAACGACGGCGATAACGGCAAGGCCCTGAAACAGGGCCTTGTTCTTATCGATTTCCAAAAACGCAGTAGTTGCAGCACATTGTCCTGATGAAGACAGTCTGGATGCCCGCTATCCAGTAGAGTCGGGACAAGATTTTTTTACGGAATCCACCATGACCCGACCCGCATCCGCCGGCGCCCTGTTTCGCCAGGCGCTGAAAGAAGAACAACCCCTGCAGATCATGGGCGCCATCAACGCCAATCATGCATTGCTGGCCAAGCGGGCCGGCTATCGCGCCATCTACCTGTCGGGCGGCGGCGTGGCCGCCGGCTCGCTGGGCCTGCCCGACCTGGGCATCAACACCCTGGACGACGTCCTGACCGATGTGCGCCGCATTACCGACGTATGCGATCTTCCCCTGCTGGTCGACATCGATACCGGCTTCGGGCCCTCGGCCTTCAACATCGCGCGCACCGTGAAAAGCCTGATCAAGTTCGGCGCGGCGGCCTGCCACATCGAGGATCAGGTGGGCGCCAAGCGTTGCGGCCACCGCCCCGGCAAGGAGATCGTCGGCACGCAGGAAATGGCCGACCGCGTCAAGGCCGCCGTCGATGCCCGTACCGACAGCGATTTCTTCATCATCGCCCGCACCGACGCCATCGCCGTCGACGGGGTGGATGCCGCGCTCGATCGCGCGCAGGCTTGCGTCGAAGCGGGCGCGGACGCGATCTTCGCCGAGGCATCCTACGACCTGGCCACCTACGAACGGTTCAGCAAGGCGCTGGATGTACCCGTTCTGGCCAACATCACCGAGTTCGGCCAGACGCCGCTGTTCACCGTCGATGAGCTGCGCGGCGCCGGCGTCGGCATGGTGCTGTATCCCCTGTCGGCCTTCCGCGCCATGAACAAGGCGGCCGAAACGGTATATGCCGCCATACGGCGCGACGGGCACCAGAAGAACGTCATCGACCTCATGCAGACCCGCAACGAACTCTACGACCGCATCGGCTACCACGAATTCGAATCCCGTCTCGATGCGCTTTTCCAGCAAGGCAAATCGAAATAACCTTTCAAGGAGTTGAGACATGGCTACAACCCAGGCAAAAGGCAAACAGGCCGCCAGCAAGCAAACCGCAAGCAAGCAGCCCGCGCCCGCCCCCAAGCCCAAGAAATCCGTTGCGCTGTCCGGCGTCGTGGCGGGCAACACCGCTCTGTGCACGGTGGGCCGCAGCGGCAACGACCTGCACTACCGCGGCTACGACATCCTTGACATCGCCGAAACCTGCGAATTCGAGGAAGTCGCCCATTTGCTGGTCCACGGCAAGCTGCCCAACAAGGCCGAGCTGGCCGCCTACAAGGAAAAGCTGCGCAGCCTGCGTGGCCTGCCGGCCCAGTTGCAGGCGGCCCTGGAAGCCCTGCCGGCCGCCAGCCACCCCATGGACGTCATGCGCACCGCGGTCTCCGTGCTGGGCTGCATCCTGCCCGAGAAAGACGACCACAACCTGCCCGACGCCCGCGACATCGCGGACCGCCTGATGGCCAATCTGGGCTCCGCCCTTCTGTACTGGTACCACTTCAGCCACAACGGGCACTACATCGACGTCCAGACCGACGACGACAGCATAGGCGGACACTTCCTGCACCTGCTGCACGGCAGGAAGCCCAGCGATGAATGGGTGCGCGCCATGCATACCTCGCTCATCCTGTACGCCGAGCACGAATTCAACGCCTCCACCTTCGCCAGCCGCGTCATCGCCGGCACGGGTTCCGATATGTATTCGGCCATCGCGGGCGGCATCGGCGCCCTGCGCGGGCCCAAGCACGGCGGCGCCAACGAAGTGGCCTTCGAAGTGCAGAAACGCTACGAATCGCCCGACGAGGCCGAGGCCGACATCCGCCGCCGCGTCGAGAACAAAGAGGTCATCATCGGCTTCGGCCACCCCGTCTATACGGTTTCCGACCCCCGCAACAAGGTCATCAAGGACGTGGCCCGCAAGCTGTCCAGGAAGCAGGGCAACACCAAGATGTTCGACATCGCCGAGCGCCTGGAAACCGTCATGTGGGACATCAAGAAAATGTTCCCCAACCTGGACTGGTTTTCGGCCGTGTCCTACCACATGATGGGCGTGCCCACCGCCATGTTCACCCCCCTGTTCGTGATTGCGCGCACGGCGGGCTGGTCGGCCCATATCATCGAGCAGCGCGTCGACAACAAGATCATCCGTCCCACCGCCAACTACGTCGGACCGGAAGACCGCAAGTTCGTTCCTATCGGCAAACGCTAAGGCACAGGACGGGGGCCGCCACGGCGCCCCCCGTCCCCATCCGCCGCCTCCGCGCCATGCCGCGGCTCCCGACCACCACCCCGCTTTTCCAGAACGCCATGAACACTGCAAACCGCAAACCCCTGCCCGGAACCCGGCTGGACTACTTCGACGCGCGCGCGGCGGTCGATGCCATTCGGCCAGGCGCCTACGACACCCTGCCCTATACCTCGCGCGTGCTGGCCGAGAACCTGGTGCGACGCTGCGATCCGGCCACCCTGACCGACTCGCTGAAGCAGCTCATCGAGCGCAGGCGCGACCTGGACTTCCCCTGGTTTCCGGCGCGCGTGGTCTGCCACGACATCCTGGGCCAGACCGCGCTGGTCGACCTGGCCGGCCTGCGCGAAGCCATCGCGGCGAAAGGCGGCGACCCGTCGCAGGTCAACCCCGTGGTGCCGACCCAGCTGATCGTCGATCATTCGCTGGCCGTCGAGCATGCGGGCTTCGAAAAGGACGCCTTCCAGAAGAACCGCGCCATCGAGGATCGCCGCAACGACGACCGCTTCCACTTCATCAACTGGACCAAGAAGGCCTTCAAGAACATCGATGTGATCCCGCCGGGCAACGGCATCATGCACCAGATCAACCTGGAGCGGATGTCGCCGGTGGTGCATGCGCGCGACGGCGTGGCCTTCCCCGATACCCTGGTGGGCACCGACAGCCACACGCCTCACGTCGATGCGCTGGGCGTGATTGCCATCGGCGTGGGCGGCCTGGAAGCCGAAAGCGTGATGCTGGGCCGCGCATCCTGGATGCGCCTGCCCGACATCATCGGCGTCGAGCTCACCGGGCAGTTGCGGCCGGGCTCCACCGCCACCGACCTGGTGCTGGCCCTGACCGAATTCCTGCGCAAGGAAAAAGTCGTGTCGTCCTACCTGGAGTTCTACGGCGAGGGGGCATCCCGCCTGACCCTGGGCGACCGCGCGACCATTTCGAACATGACGCCCGAATACGGCGCCACGGCGGCCATGTTCTACATCGACCGGCAGACCATCGACTACCTCAAGCTCACCGGCCGCGACGACGAGCAGGTCAGGCTGGTCGAAACTTATGCGAAGCAAGCCGGCTTGTGGGCCGACAGCCTGAAGACCGCCCAATACGAGCGCGTGCTGAAGTTCGACCTGTCGACCGTGGTGCGCAACATCGCCGGCCCGTCCAACCCGCATCGCCGGGTGCCCACATCGGAGCTCGCCGCGCGAGGCATCTCCCGCAAGGTCGAGAACGAACCCGGCCTGATGCCCGACGGCGCGGTGATCATCGCCGCCATCACCAGCTGCACCAACACCAGCAATCCGCGCAACGTGATCGCCGCGGGCCTGCTGGCGCGCAACGCCAATGCGCGCGGCCTAACCCGCAAGCCCTGGGTCAAGTCCTCGCTGGCACCGGGCTCCAAGGCGGTGCAGCTCTACCTGGAAGACGCCAAGCTGCTGCCCGAGCTGGAACAGCTGGGTTTCGGCATTGTGGGTTTCGCCTGCACCACCTGTAACGGCATGAGCGGGGCGCTGGATCCGGTCATCCAGAAGGAAGTGGTCGAGCGCGACCTGTACGCCACCGCCGTGCTGTCGGGCAACCGCAATTTCGACGGCCGCATCCACCCCTATGCCAAGCAGGCCTTCCTGGCCTCGCCCCCGCTGGTGGTCGCCTACGCCATTGCCGGCACCATACGTTTCGATATCGAGAAAGACGTGCTGGGCACGGACAAGGACGGCCGTCCGGTCACCCTGAAGGACATCTGGCCCACCGACGATGAAATCGACGCCATCGTCGCCGCCAGCGTCAAGCCTGACTATTTCCGCGTCGTGTACGACCCCATGTTCGCCGCCGCGGCCGATGCGGGCGAACGGCTGAGTCCGCTGTACGAATGGCGCCCGCAAAGCACCTACATCCGCTGCCCGCCCTACTGGGAAGGCGCGCTGGCCGGCGAACGCACACTCAAGGGCATGCGGCCGCTGGCCGTGCTGGGCGACAACATCACCACCGACCACCTGTCGCCATCGAACGCCATCATGGCCAACAGCGCGGCCGGCGAATACCTGGCCAGGATGGGCCTGCCCGAAGAGGACTTCAACTCCTACGCCACGCACCGCGGCGACCACCTGACGGCCCAGCGCGCCACCTTCGCCAACCCGAAGCTGCTGAACGAAATGGTCAAGGAGAATGGACAGGTAAAGCAAGGCTCGCTGGCTCGCATCGAGCCCGAAGGCAAGGTCACCCGCATGTGGGAAGCCATTGAAACCTATATGGAGCGCAAGCAGCCGCTGATCATCGTGGCCGGCGCCGACTACGGCCAGGGCTCCTCGCGCGACTGGGCCGCCAAGGGCGTGCGCCTGGCCGGCGTGGAAGCCATCGTGGCCGAGGGCTTCGAACGCATCCACCGCACCAATCTTGTGGGCATGGGCGTGCTGCCGCTGGAATTCAAGCCGGGCGTGAACCGCCACACCCTGAACATCGACGGCACCGAGACGTACGACGTCCTGGGCGCACCCACGCCGCTGGCCACGCTGACCCTGGTCATCCACCGCCGCAACGGCGAACGCGTCGAAGTGCCGGTCACCTGTCGCCTGGACACGGCGGAAGAAGTGTCCATCTACGAAGCGGGCGGCGTGCTGCAACGCTTCGCCCAGGACTTCATCGAATCGGCGGCGGCTGTTTAAGCAAGGAGAGATGTCATGACGCACGCACCCCAGATCAAAGTGCCGGCCACCTACATGCGCGGCGGCACCAGCAAAGGCGTGTTCTTCCGGCTGCAGGACCTGCCCGAATCCGCCCAGGCGCCCGGCGCGGCCCGCGACGCCCTGTTGCTGCGGGTCATAGGCAGTCCCGATCCCTACGGCAAACACACCGACGGCATGGGCGGCGCCACCTCCAGCACCAGCAAGACGGTCATCCTGTCCAGGAGCGACAGGCCGGGCCACGACGTCGATTATCTGTTCGGCCAGGTTTCCATCGACAAGCCTTTCATCGACTGGAGCGGCAATTGCGGCAATCTCTCGGCCGCTGTGGGTCCTTTCGCCATCGCCAATGGGCTGGTCGACGCCGACCGGATTCCGCAGGACGGCGTGGCGACCGTCCGCATATGGCAGGCGAACATTGGCAAGACCATCGTCGCCCACGTGCCCATCGTCAAGGGGCAGGTACAGGAAACCGGCGATTTCGAGCTGGATGGCGTGACGTTTCCCGCCGCCGAAGTGCAGCTTGAATTCATGGATCCCGCCGCCGAGGAAGACGGCGCGGGCGGCTCGATGTTTCCCACCGGCGCGCTGGTCGATGACCTGGAGGTGCCCGGCGTGGGAACATTGAAAGCCACCCTGATCAACGCCGGCATTCCCACCATATTCCTCAACGCCCGGGACATCGGCTATACCGGCACCGAGCTGCAGGAAGCCATCAACGGCAGCGACAAGGCCCTGGCCATGCTGGAAACCATACGGGCGCACGGCGCCGTGCGCATGGGCCTGATCCGGCACGTCGACGAAGCCGCCAGGCGCCAGCATACGCCCAAGGTGGCCTTCGTCGCCCCGCCGGCCGGCTATGTCTCGTCCAGCGGCAAGCCCATCGCCGCCGGCGACATCGACGTGCTGGTGCGGGCCGTCTCCATGGGCAAGCTGCACCATGCCATGATGGGCACGGCGGCTGTCGCCATCGCCACGGCCGCCGCGGTGCCGGGCACCCTGGTCAATCTGGCGGCTGGCGGCGGCGAACGCAACGCAGTATGCTTTGGCCATCCCTCCGGCACCTTGCGGGTGGGAGCCCAGGCCATCCAGAAAGACGGCGAATGGACGGTGACCAAGGCCATCATGAGCCGCAGCGCCCGCGTCCTGATGGAGGGTTGGGTCCGCGTACCCGGCGACGCGTTCTAAGCGAATTCGCCATCCACCTGGAGGGCCGCAAGGCATGGAATCCAGCACACATCAGGAATGGGACACCGTCCTGCGCGATATCGTCGACTATGTCCACGACTATCCGGTCGAATCCGAACTGGCGTACAACACCGCTCTTCTGTGCCTGATCGACACGCTGGGCTGCGGGCTGGAGGCGCTTGAATATCCGGCCTGCACCAAGCTGCTGGGCCCGGTCGTGCATGGCACCGTGGTGCCCAATGGCGCGCGGGTGCCGGGCACGCAGTTCCAGCTCGATCCCGTGCAGGCCGCCTTCAATATCGGCGCCATGATCCGCTGGCTCGATTTCAACGACACCTGGCTGGCGGCGGAATGGGGCCACCCCTCCGACAACCTGGGCGGCATCCTGGCATGCGCCGACTGGCTCTCGCGCAGCGCCGTCGCCGCCGGCAAACCGCCGCTTGCCATGCGCGCCGTGCTGACGGCCATGATCAAGGCGCACGAGATCCAGGGCTGCATCGCGCTGGAAAACTCCTTCAACAAGGTGGGACTGGACCACGTCCTGCTGGTCAAGGTTGCGTCGACCGCCGTGATTTCCGGTTTGCTGGGCCTGAATCGCGAAGAAACCCTCAACGCGGTCTCGCTGGCCTGGGTGGACGGGCAAAGCCTGCGCACCTACCGGCACGCCCCCAATACCGGCAGCCGCAAGAGCTGGGCGGCCGGCGACGCCACCAGCCGGGGACTGCGACTGGCGCTCATGGCCCGGACCGGAGAAATGGGCTACCCCACGGCCCTCACCGCCAGGATCTGGGGGTTCTACGACGTGCTGTTCAAGGGCCGGGAGTTCACGTTTCAGCGCCCCTATGGCAGCTATGTGATGGAAAACGTCCTGTTCAAGATTTCGTACCCGGCCGAATTCCATGCGCAGACTGCCGTGGAATGCGCCATGGCGATACACGGCGCGCTTTCCGCCGCGGGCAGAACCGCCGGCGACATCGAGGGCATCACCCTGCGCACGCATGAAGCCTGCCTGCGCATCATCGACAAGAAAGGGCCGCTGAACAATCCGGCGGACCGCGATCACTGCGTACAGTACATGGTGGCCGTGCCGCTGATTTTCGGACGGCTCACCGCCGCCGACTACGAAGACGACGTCGCCTCCGACCCGCGCATCGACGCCTTGCGCGCCAGGATCACATGCGTGGAAGACCCCGCATTCACGGCCGACTATCACGATCCGGACAAGCGGTCCATCGCCAACGCGCTGACCGTCCATTTCCATGACGGCAGCTCGATGGACGAAGTCGTGTGCGAATACCCCATCGGCCACAGGCTGCGCCGCGCCGAAGGCGTCCCCCTGCTGGAGGCCAAGTTCCGCAGGAACCTGGCCCGCCGCTTTCCGCCCCGGCAGCAGCAGCGCATCCTGGCTGCTTCGCTGGACCGCAAGACACTGGAAGCCATGCCGGTGCACGACTACGTCGACCTGTACACCATCTGATAAAAACAGGGGCGGCGCCAGTATGCTTAAATGGCACGCATCCGTTTTTTCCTTATACGTCAAGCGTCCCTTTGCGCATCGCCCAGGGGCCTGTTAACGCCGGCTATTCCGGCCCGCCGCCATGTTCGAGACTTTTGCATTCTATGCCCTGCCCTTCACCTTCACGCTGCTCGTCGCCTGCCTGCTGACCTGCGTGGTCTGCGGCGCCTTCCTTTTCCTGTTCCGCCTGCGCGTCACCAACCAGGCGCTGCGCCATCCCTATCTGGACAAGCAGCCGTGGGAACGCTATCCCCTTTCCATACGCGCCGCCATCCTGCTGGATTATTTTTTGCGCATCAGCTTTCCCAAGTCCAATTTCTGGATCATCGGGCAAGCCAACCGCCTGCTGGCCCATGTCCGGCCCGAGGAGCTTTCCACCCGCCTGAAATGGCCGCTGATCGGCTTCTGGGGCGGTTGTTTCGTAGGCATTGCCGCCTTGCTGGTGCTCTGGACGCTGATCCTGCTTACAATGGTCTGATGATTCTCAGACACCCAGAGGAACTTTGCCGTTTATGAGCCGCGCAGTCGAACACAATCTTGCCCAGCAGCGTTTCGAATGGACCGAAGACGGCGTGCTCAGCGTGCTGGACTATCGGCTTCAGAACGGCGTCATGGCCATTACACATACCGGCGTGCCCGAAGCCGTGGGCGGCCGCGGCATCGCCGCCGATCTGGCCAAAGCGGCGCTGGATACCGCAAGGGAGCAAGGCTGGGGCGTTCGGCCCCTGTGCTCCTACGTTGCAGCCTACATGAAACGCCACCCCGAATACCTGGACCTGGTGGCCTGATCGCCAAAACGGTGGCCTCGTCCGCGGCCACCGAACCGAAAACCGCAGTCTTTTCACCATAAAGCCACAGTTGCGGTTCTTATGTCTTATATAAGATATAAGACATTTGCCTCCAGGACGGCTTCCTTCTACAATTGAAGCTATAGAGCCATTCCTACAAACCTAGACCCAAAGGGCATGCATCATGCTGGAATCTTATCGTCAACACGTTGCCGAACGCGCCGCGTCGGGCATTCCTCCCCTTCCTCTTTCGGCCCAGCAGACGGCCGACCTGATTGAGCTGATCAAGGCTCCGCCCGCAGGCGAGGAAGACTTCCTGCTCGAACTGCTCACCCATCGCGTGCCGGCCGGCGTGGACGACGCCGCCAAAGTCAAGGCGTCCTACCTGGCCGCCATTGCGCTGGGCAAGGAAACCTGTGCCCTGATCGATCGCAAGCGCGCCACCGAACTGCTGGGCACCATGCTGGGCGGCTACAACATCAGCCCCCTGATCGAACTGCTGGACAATGCGGAATTGGGCGCGGTCGCCGCCGATGCGCTCAAGAATACGCTGCTGGTGTTCGACGCTTTCCATGACATCAAGGACAAGGCCGACAAGGGCAATGCCAATGCGCGCGCCATCCTGCAAAGCTGGGCTGACGCCGAGTGGTTCACCAGCCGCCCCGAAGTGCCCGAAAGCCTGACCCTGACGGTTTTCAAGGTCACCGGCGAAACCAATACCGACGACCTGTCGCCCGCTCCCGATGCCTGGAGCCGCCCCGACATTCCCCTGCATGCCCTGGCCATGCTCAAGAACCCGCGCGATGGCATACAGCCCGATGAGGCCGGCAAGATCGGCCCCATCAAGTTCATCGAAAGCCTGAAGCAGAAAGGCCACCTGGTCGCCTATGTGGGCGATGTGGTCGGCACGGGTTCCTCGCGCAAGTCCGCCACCAACTCGGTGCTCTGGCATACCGGCGAAGACATCCCCTTCGTGCCCAACAAGCGCTTCGGCGGCGTCTGCCTGGGCGGCAAGATCGCCCCCATTTTCTACAACACCATGGAAGATGCCGGCGCGCTGCCCATCGAACTGGACGTCTCCAAGATGAATATGGGCGACGTCATCGAACTGCGCCCCTATGAAGGCCGCGCCCTGAAGAATGGCGAAGTCATCTCCGAATTCAAGGTCAAGTCCGACGTGCTGTTCGACGAAGCGCGCGCCGGCGGCCGCATCCCGCTGATCATCGGCCGCGGCCTGACGGCCAAGGCACGCGAAGCGCTGGGCCTGGCTCCGTCGACCGTGTTCCGCCTGCCGCAAAACCCGGCCGATTCGGGCAAGGGCTACACCCTGGCCCAGAAGATGGTCGGCCGCGCCTGCGGCCTGCCCGAAGGCAAGGGCGTGCGCGCCGGCACCTACTGCGAACCCCGCATGACCTCGGTCGGCAGCCAGGACACCACCGGCCCGATGACCCGCGACGAACTCAAGGACCTGGCCTGCCTGGGCTTCTCGGCCGACCTGGTCATGCAGTCCTTCTGCCACACCGCCGCCTACCCCAAGCCCGTCGACGTCAAGACCCACCACGAACTGCCCGCCTTCATCAGCACGCGCGGCGGCGTATCGCTGCGCCCGGGCGACGGCATCATCCACTCGTGGCTGAACCGCATGCTGCTGCCCGACACCGTCGGCACGGGCGGCGACTCGCACACGCGCTTCCCCATCGGCATCAGCTTCCCGGCCGGCTCCGGCCTGGTGGCTTTCGCGGCCGCCACCGGCGTAATGCCGCTGGACATGCCTGAATCCGTGCTGGTCCGCTTCAAGGGCACGATGCAGCCCGGCGTCACCCTGCGCGACCTGGTCAGCGCCATCCCGCTCTACGCCATCAAGCAAGGCTTGCTGACCGTGGCCAAGCAGGGCAAGAAAAACATCTTCTCGGGCCGCATCCTCGAAATCGAAGGCCTGCCCGACCTGAAGGTGGAACAGGCTTTCGAACTGTCCGACGCCTCGGCCGAGCGTTCGGCCGCCGGCTGCAGCGTGCGCCTGAACAAAGAGCCCATCATCGAGTACATCAACAGCAACATCACCTTGCTGAAGTGGATGATCGCCAACGGCTACGAAGACGAGCGCACCCTGGGCCGCCGCATCAAGGCCATGGAAGCTTGGCTGGCCAACCCGCAATTGCTCGAACCCGACGCCGACGCCGAATACGCGGCGGTCATCGAGATCGACCTGGCCGACATCCATGAGCCCATCGTCGCCTGCCCCAACGATCCGGACGACGTCAAGACGCTGTCCGACGTGTCGGGCACCGCCATCGACGAAGTGTTCATCGGCAGCTGCATGACCAACATCGGCCACTTCCGCGCGGCATCCAAGCTGCTGGAAGGCAAGCGCGACATGCCCTCCAAGCTGTGGGTCGCCCCGCCCACCAAGATGGACCAGAAGCAACTGACCGAGGAAGGCCATTACGGCGTTCTGGGCAGCGCGGGCGCCCGCATGGAAATGCCCGGCTGCTCGCTGTGCATGGGCAACCAGGCTCAGGTGCGCGAAGGCGCCACGGTCATGTCGACCAGCACCCGCAACTTCCCGAACCGCCTGGGCAAGAACACCAATGTCTTCCTGGGTTCGGCCGAGCTGGCCGCCGTCTGCTCGCGCCTGGGCCGCATTCCCACGCGCGCCGAATACATGGAAGCGATGGGCGTGCTCAGCGAGAACAGCGACGAAATCTACCGCTACATGAATTTCGACCAGATCGAGGATTTCAAGGAAATCGCCGACTCGGTCAGCGTGTAAGCGGGCATCCGCCGCAAGCAGTACAGGCCCCCGGCGCGATGTGCCGGGGGCCTGTACTTTTTTGGAGTACCCAAAACTTCCCGAATCGGGCCTAAAATACTGGACAGCCCCCTTAACCCATCCTGGAGCTCTTATGTCGCACAACACGTTCAACAGTTTGCAGAAGTTCAAGGTCGGGCGGAAATCAGCCCAGTTCTATTCGCTGCCGGCGCTGGGCCAGGCATTGGGCATCGACATCCAGCGCCTGCCGGTATCGATCCGCATCGTTCTCGAATCCGTGCTGCGCAACTGCGACGGCAAGAAGATCACCGAAAAACACGTCAAGGACCTGGCCGGCTGGAAACCGCGCGCCAAGCGCAACACCGAGATCCCCTTCGTCGTCGCGCGCGTGGTGCTGCAGGACTTCACCGGCGTGCCGTTGCTGGCCGATATCGCCGCCATGCGTTCCGTCGCGGCCAAGATGGGCAAGGATCCCAAGCGCATCGAGCCCATGGTTCCCGTGGATCTGGTCGTCGACCACTCGGTCATGATCGACTATTTCGGCACCAAGGACGCCCTGGACCTGAACATGAAGCTGGAGTTCAAGCGCAATCAGGAACGCTACCAGTTCATGAAATGGGGCATGCAGGCTTTCGATACCTTCGGCGTCGTGCCTCCGGGCTTCGGCATCGTCCACCAGGTCAACCTGGAGCACCTGGCGCGCGGCGTGCATTACGACGCCCAGAATAACGTCTACTACCCCGACACTCTGGTCGGCACCGACAGCCACACCACCATGATCAACGGCATCGGTGTGGTCGGCTGGGGCGTGGGCGGCATCGAGGCCGAAGCGGGCATGCTGGGTCAGCCGGTGTACATCCTCACGCCGGACGTCGTCGGCGTCGAACTCACCGGCGAACTGCGCGGCGGCGTCACCGCCACCGACCTGGTCCTGACCATCACCGAATTGCTGCGCAAGCAGAAGGTCGTCGGCAAGTTCGTGGAGTTCTGCGGCCCCGGCACATCCAGCCTGTCGGTCACCGACCGGGCCACCATCGGCAACATGGCGCCCGAATACGGCGCCACCATGGGCTTCTTCCCGGTCGACGACCGCACCATCGAATACTTCAAGGGCACTGGCCGCAGCCAGGACGAGATCGAGGCGCTGAAGGCCTACTTCAAGGCCCAGGGCATGTATGGCGTGCCCGCCGCCCAGGACATCGGCTATACGCAGCTGGTCAAGCTCGACCTGTCCACCGTCACCCCCTCGCTGGCCGGGCCCAAGCGGCCCCAGGACCGCATCGAGCTGGGCGACGTCAAGAACACCTATACCCGGCTGTACTCCGAGCAATCGGCGGCCGGCTTCAACCAGCCGCCCGAGAAAATGCATCAGGTCTTCACGACCAGCGCGGGCACCCAGGTCAAGAATGGCGACATCCTCATCGCCGCCATCACGTCCTGCACCAACACCTCCAACCCCAGCGTGCTGCTGGCGGCCGGCCTCATGGCCAAGAAGGCCGTGGAAGCCGGCCTGACCGTGCCCAAGCACATCAAGACCTCGCTGGCCCCCGGCTCGCGCGTGGTCACCGACTACCTGACCAAGACCGGCCTGCTGCCCTATCTGGAACAGCTGGGCTTCGACGTGGCCGCCTACGGCTGTACGACATGCATAGGCAACGCCGGCGACCTTACGCCCGACCTGAACGAAGCCATCCTTCAGAACGGCCTGGTCTGCTCGGCCGTGCTCTCGGGCAACCGCAACTTCGAGGCGCGCATCCATCCCAACATCAAGGCCAACTTCCTGGCTTCGCCGCCGCTGGTCGTGGCCTATGCGCTGGCCGGCACGGTGCTGCGCGACCTCATGACCGAACCCGTCGGCACCGGCAAGAACGGCGACGTATGGCTGGGCGACATCTGGCCCACCAACGCCGAAGTCCAGGCCTTGATGGGCCAGGCGCTGGATCCCGCCGTCTTCCGCAGCAACTACGCCGAGATCCGATCCAACCCGGGCAAGCTGTGGGAAAACATCTCGGGGGTGCAGGGCGAGGTCTACAACTGGCCGCAGTCCACCTACATTGCCGAGCCGCCCTTCTTCGAAGGATTCGAAATGCGGCCGGCCGCCATGCCCGTCGTGAAGAATGCGCGCGCCCTGGCGGTGTTCGGCGATTCCGTCACCACCGACCATATCTCACCGGCCGGCTCCATCAAGGAAACGTCGCCCGCCGGCGAGTGGCTCAAGGCGCACGGCGTCATGAAGCAGGATTTCAACAGCTACGGCTCGCGCCGGGGCAATCACGAGATCATGATGCGCGGCACCTTCGCCAACGTGCGCATCAAGAACCTGATGATTCCGGCGCTGCCCGACGGCAGCCGCTACGAAGGCGGCGAGACCCTGTACCAGCCCGGCGGCGAACGCCTGTCCATTTACGACGCGGCCATGAAGTACGTGGCGGCCCAGGTACCCACCGTGGTGTTCGCCGGCGAAGAATACGGCACCGGCTCCTCGCGCGACTGGGCGGCCAAAGGCACGCAACTCCTGGGCGTCAAGGCCGTGGTGGCCCGCAGCTTCGAACGCATCCACCGCAGCAACCTGGTCGGCATGGGCGTCCTGCCGCTGCAGTTCAAGGGCGGCGACAGCGTGGAGTCGCTGGGCATCACCGGCGAGGAAACCTATGACATCTCCGGCATCGAGGCCAGCATCCGTCCGCAACAGGACGTCACGCTGACCATCCATCGCAAGGACGGCAGCAGGCAAGACGTCTCCATGCTGCTGCGCATCGATACGGCGACCGAGGTCGACTACTATCTGCACGGCGGCATCCTGCCCTACGTCCTGCGCGAACTGCTGGCTGCCTGACCCGCCCGCCTTCGCGGTTTTCCCGGAATCCCTGGCGCGCCCGGCGCGCCGGGGATTTCCTTTACGCACGGCCCGCCCGCCGGGACAGGGACGGCGTTACACTAGACACTTACCCTATCCGCTTTCCTTATGCCTCGTATGTCCGTTACCTCGCCCTCCCGCCTGAGCCGAGATGCCCAGCGCCTCCTTAGCCTTACCGAGGCCCTCGCCCGCTCCGGAAGCCGGCTCGAGGACGTTTACTGGGAAAATCTGCTGGGCGGCCAGCTGAACAAGCTGCTGCTGGGTAAAAAGAACAAGACCGTGGAAACCACGCTCGACTATCTGCTTGCCAGCGACATCAACGCCTATGAAATCCTGGTCGAACAGGCCGAGACCCTGTCCGAATCCGCCACACTCGCCCTGGATGGCGACGAGTATGATGCCCTGCTGTTCTCCGCGCCCATCGTCGCCTGGACCCGCTACCAGCTGCCGGAAGGCGAGCTTGCGCGGGAGCAGGCCGATGCCCTGGCGGACCGACTGCAAACCCATATCGCGGCCCCGGGCGCCCGTCTCGCCCTCATTCCGCGCCTGGTCAACTTCGACCAGATGCCCCAGTCTTTCCAGGAAACCCGCGGCTGGACGCAGCGCCTGGCCCAGCAGGCCCTGGGCCTGTCCAGCGAGCCCTGCGCGCTGGGGCGCCCCTCCGACGCCGAAGGCATGCTGGCGGACGCCCGTTTCGTGGTGGGCGTGATCGCGGTCCCCCGGGGGCAGGCCCTGTTCCGCTGGCAGGTGCGCCAGGAAGACGACAGCTTCCCGTCGCGGCAGCAGTGCCACGATGACTGGGCCGCCGCCTGCGCGGACATCCTGGCCGCCCTGTTCACGGGCTGCCATGTCGAATACCTGCAGGCCGACGCCTATTACGTCAACAGCCGCGAAGCCGACCGCCGCATACGCCCCCTGGCCTTGAAGGCGGCCGTAACCTGGCTGCAGACCGCCGCGCATCTGCCCGGCGGCGAACTGCGGGCGGTCATCGCCGGCTGCGGCGAATCCAGCATCGAGGAATACCGCATCGGCTTTTCCACCCGGGTGAGCAACGAAGTGGTCTACGGCTGCATATGGCCCGTGCTGAGCAAGGAAGAGGCCTTGGCCGACGGCATGGAAGCGGGTCACATCGACGTGCCCGACGAAGTCGCCGCGCTGCTCAAGGAAATGGGCGTCACCGACGTGCGCCGCCTGCCCGGCATCTACCCGGTGGAGTTCTGCGACGATTGTGGGGCGCCGCATTTTCCCAACCCCCTGGGCGAGATGCTGCACCCCGAACTTCCCGAAGAGACCGATCTCAGCCCGCTTCATTTTCACTGAATGGCGGGACTCTCCTTCGATATTTTCTGCCGTGTCGTCGACAATTTCGGCGACATCGGCGTGTGCTGGCGCCTGTCCAGGCAACTGGCGGCTCCGCCGTCACACAACCGCGTGCGCCTGTGGGTGGACGACTTGCGCAGCTTCGCCCGGATTGAGTCCGGTGTCGATCCTCAGGCCGGCCAACAGACGGTCAAAGGCGTGACCATCGTGCATTGGACCGGGCAACCGCCTGCGCTCAAGCCCCTGGATGTGGTGATCGAGGCCTTCGCCTGCGATCCGCCCGCCGACTTCATCGAGCGTATGGCCCGGCGGGACAGCCTGTGGATCAACCTGGAATACCTCAGCGCCGAAGCGTGGGTCGAATCCTGCCATGCCCTGCCCTCGATACAGCCCAGCGGCCTGCGCAAAGCGTTTTTCTTTCCAGGTTTCACGAAGGGAACGGGGGGACTGCTGCGCGAGCCCGGCTTGCTCGCCCAAAGGGATGCCTGGCGGGCCGATGCCACACTGCGTGAAGAGCTGCTGCGCCGGGTCGGCCTGCCTGAAGCACAGATAAGCCGCTTGCGGCGGGGTGCCCGCCAGGTCCTCTTGTTCAGCTATCCCGATGCGCCCGCCCGGGCGCTGGTGCAAACACTGCAAGGACAAGCCCCGGGCGCGGTCGTCCTGGTGCCGGCCGGCGTCTGCCCGGCCCTTCCCCGCGGGCAGCATGGCGCCGTCCACGTGCACGAGATGCCTTTCATCGACCAGGACGGCTTCGACCGCCTGCTGTGGAGCAGCGATCTGAATTGCGTGCGGGGCGAGGATTCCCTGGTCCGGGCGCTGTGGGCCGGCAAGCCGCTGCTCTGGCAGATCTACCCCCAGGAAGACGATGCGCACATGGTCAAGCTTCAGGCCTGGCTGGCCCTCTCGCCCTTCGGGCCGGAAATCAGGCAACTGATGGCGGACTGGAATACCGGCAACACGCCGGCCTGCCTTGACGTGCTGAGCCAGGTGTTGCAGCCGGCCGGCTGGGCGGAGTGGCGGGCCGCCGCCGCGGGCTGGAGCGAGCGACTGGCCCGTCAAACGGATTTGGCCTGCTCGCTGGCGGGGTTTTGCACGCGCCAGCAGCGAAAGAGTTAAAATACCAGGTTTTGTGAGTCATGCTCCGGCCCGGCAGTGCATCTGGCGGAGCAATCAAACCCCCGGAGTTTCTTAAAACTATGAAAACCGCACAAGAATTGCGCGTTGGCAATGTCGTCATGGTCGGCAGCGACCCCCTCGTCGTCCAGAAGGCCGAATACAACAAATCGGGCCGCAACTCGGCCGTCGTCAAACTGAAATTCAAGAACCTGCTGACCGGCTCGGGCAGCGAGTCGGTCTACAAGGCCGACGAAAAATTCGAAGTGGTCGTGCTCGAGAACAAGGAATGCACCTATTCCTACTACGCCGATCCCATGTACGTCTTTATGGACGGGGAATACAACCAGTACGAAGTCGAAGCCGAAAGCATGGGCGACGCGCTGAACTACCTGGAAGAAGGCATGCAGGTCGAAGTCGTGTTCTACGACGGCCGCGCCATCTCGGTGTCCCTGCCCACCATCGTCGTACGCGAAATCACCTACACCGAACCGGCCGTCAAGGGCGATACCTCGGGCAAAGTGCTCAAGCCCGCCAAAACCAATACCGGCATGGAAGTGGCTGTTCCGCTGTTCTGCAACATCGGCGACAAGATCGAAATCGACACCCGCACGGGCGAATACCGCAGCCGCGTGATGTAACTTGCGGTTCTGAATCAATCGTGAACCGGGTTCACGATTGGTCTGGAAACGGAAGGACTGCGCCGACGCAGCAAGCGGCCTTGCGCCGCCTGTTGCCGCCCCGCCTACTGCAGGCGGTCGTCATCAAGAAAATCGGGTATGGGCATAACGGCAATGCCTTCCCGCATCAATTCCTCGCGTTCCTCGGGCGTGGCGGTTCCGCGTATGGCCCGCTCCTGCGTCTCGCCCTCGTGCATCAGGCGCGCTTCATGGGCGAAACGGTCTCCGACGTTCTCAGTATCGCGCACGATGCCGCGTATGTGGCGCAGGATTTCAGCCTGGAGCCGCGCAAGCTGTTCGGTGGCGGGCGCGGCCACGGCCGCGGCGCCCGGCTTGCCGTCCGGCGAGGGCCCGGCCGCCGGCCCGGCGGGATTGCGTATATGGCTGACATTCAGCCTGGGGGCGGACAGCTTCTTGCTGACGCGATCGCTGTTGCAGACCGGACAACTCAACAAGCCGCGCTCCTGCTGGGTTTCATAGCTGCCGTCGGAACCGAACCAGCCTTCGAAGACGTGGCCCTGTTCGCATTGAAGGTCGAAAACTTTTAATGACATAACACCCATATGCGGGCGTCGAGCCCGAATTCAAGCCGCCTGCAAGTAAAAACAGGGCCGCAGCGGATCACTGCAGGACGCCCTACAGGCGCGGCACGGCGGCCAGCAGGCGGCGCGTCTCCGCATGAACGGGGGATTGCAGCACGGTTTCCGCCCTGTCCATCTCGATGATCCGCCCCTGATGCATGATGGCGATATGATCGGACAGGTATTCGACCACGCCGAAATTATGGGTGATGAACAGGTAGGCGATGTTGAATTCCGCCTGCAAGTCCTTGAGCAGGTCCAGTATCTGGGCCTGCACCGACACATCGAGCGCGGACGTCGGCTCGTCGCAGATCAGCACCCTCGGCTCCACCGCGAGCGCGCGCGCAATGGCGATGCGCTGGCGCTGCCCGCCGGAAAACTCATGCGGATAGCGCTCGGCCGTATTGGCGGGGAGGCCGACCCTGTCCAGCAGGTCGGCGATCCGGTTCCGGCGCTGCGTCCGGCTGCGTTCGGGCCGCAAGGCGGCAATGCCCTCATCCAGGATTTCTCCGACCAGCATGCGCGGGTCCAGCGAGGCATAGGGATCCTGGAAAACGATCTGCATGGCACGCCTCAGGCTGCGCAGGGCCGGGCCTTTTGCGGCCAGCAGGTTCTTCCCGTCCAGGTCGGCACGTCCGCCCACCACGGCCTGCCTGTCCAGCAGGCGCAGCAGCGCCTTGGCGGTCGTCGTCTTGCCGCAACCCGATTCGCCCAGCAGCGCCAGCGTCTGGCCGGCGCGCAGGTCGAACGACACATCGTCCACCACGCCGACGGCATCTGGCCCCCGCTTCCACAGGCTGCGCTTGCGGCCATAGGCCACGGACAGGTTCCTGACGGTGAGCAAAGGCTCGGGGCCCGACGGAGCGCGTGGCCGCGGTGTCGGGGACTGCCGGCCTTCGCCCTGGACCGACAAGGACTTTCCGCGCTTGGCGAAGCTGGGAATGGCGGCCAGCAGCTGGCGCGCGTAAGGGTGGCGCGGCGCGGCGAAGAAGCTGTCCGCGTCCACGGTTTCCACGATCTCGCCGGCGCGCATCAGGGCCACATAGTCGGCCACATTCTTCACCACGGCCAGATCGTGGGTGATCAGCATGATGGCCAAGCCCATTTCCTTCTGGATGTCGGCCAGCAGATCCAGTATCTGCGCCTGTACCGTGACATCCAGGGCGGTGGTGGGTTCGTCGGCGATCAAGAGCCGGGGCTCGGCCGCCAGCGCAATGGCGATCATGATGCGCTGCTTCTGTCCCCCCGAAAACTGGAAGGGGTAGTCGTCGATCCGCCTGTCCGCCTCGGGAATCCCCACCCGGCGCAGCCACCAGACCGCCCGCTCGGCGAGCGCCTTGCCGCGATAGCGGGTGTGCGCGCGCAGGGTTTCGTATAGCTGCTGCCTTACCGTCATGACCGGGTTGAGGCTGGTGGCCGGCTCCTGGAAGATGATGCCTATCCGGCCTCCGCGCACCTGGCGCATGCCGCTTTCGGAAAGGCCGTTGAGCTCAACCGTGCCCAGGTGTATGCGCCCCGCCGAAATCGCTCCGGCGTCGGGCAGCAGCCGCAGCAGCGCCAGGGCCGTCATGCTCTTGCCGCAGCCGGACTCTCCCACCAGGGCGAAGGTCTGCCCTTTGGCTATGGTCAGTTGCAGCGATTTCACCGCCTGGGTCAGGCCGCCGTCGCCGGCTATCTGCACGGACAGGCCGTCCACCGACAGAACCGTGTCGGCGCCGGCGCACCCGGAAGCCATGGAATCCGGTCCGTTCATGTCGGGCTATCCTTGATCTCCGGACGCCCGGCGGCCGGGACGGCGCCGGCGGGGAACGGCGCCAGCCGGGCCGGCCTGAAGCGGCGCATGCGGGGATCGAACGCGTCCTGGACCGCATCCGCGAAAATATTGGCCGAGAGCACCA
Organism: Pollutimonas sp. M17; assembly: GCF_025836975.1. NCBI lineage: Bacteria > Pseudomonadati > Pseudomonadota > Betaproteobacteria > Burkholderiales > Alcaligenaceae > Pollutimonas > Pollutimonas sp. M17. The sequence continues at coordinate 2,601,657 of NZ_CP107548.1, forward strand.
GCGCCAGCAGGAACACGAAGGCGCCCAGCAGATTCCACCAGATCATCGGATCGCGCGACATCTCCAGCCGTGCCGCGTCGATCATGGTGCCGAAGGACGGCGTACTGGGATCCACGCCTATGCCCAGGTAGGACAGGACGGCCTCGTACAGGACCAGGCCGGAAAACTCCAGCACCATGGTTATCAGCACAATGTGCATGAGATTGGGCAGCAGATGACGCCGCATGATGCGCCAGTGGCCTACGCCGAAAGCCCTTGCCGCCTGGACGTATTCCAGTTCGCGCAGCTTCAGCGTTTCCGCCCTGAGCATGCGGCACAGGCCGGCCCAGCCGGTCAGTCCCAGTATCATGCACAACAGGAACAGGCGCAGGTCGGCGCGCGATGCGACCGTGTCGAACATGCCCGGATTGTTGTCGATATAGACCTGCATCATGAGCACGCAGGCGGCGATGAGAAGGACGCCCGGAATCGAGGTCAGCGTGGTGTAGATGTACTGGATGGCATCGTCGACCCGGCCCTTGAAGTAGCCCGCCGCAATGCCGAAGCCCAGCGCCGGGGGCAGCATGGCCAGCGTAGTCAGCGTGCCGATGACCAGCGCGGTGCGCACGCTTTTCAGGCATTGCCACAACACATCGTTGCCCGTTCTGTCGGTTCCCAGCACGTGGTAGTCGGCGCCCAGCGCCAGCGCAACGCCGGCCAGCAGCAGGATGATGCTGGATGTGACCCACATGGCGCGCCACGGAACGCCCGATTCGCCCCGCCACCACGCAGCCGCCGCCGGCCTCAGGCCGCGCCGCGCGCCCAGATGGCACAGCGTGAGCATGAACGCCGCCAGCGCCGACGCGGCCAGTCCGGCGGCTACGCCGCGCAGCAAGCGGGCCATGACGTCGTGCGCGTGGTCGTCCGCATCCTGCAGCAAAATGCCCGCATACTTGAGGCGGGGAAAATCGCGCACGGGCTGGCCGTCGATGATTTCGGTTTCCTTGACGAACTGCCGTATCGCCAGCGGCGCCGAATAGGTCTTCTCGCGCTGCGCCAGCTGCGTCAGCGACAACAGGTCGTCCAGCGCCGAGCGCAGCACCGGCGAGTAGATCGCCGCGGGCTCCGCCGCCTGCGGCCCGTTGGCGTGCACAGGAGGCAGCAGGGGCCGGTAATGTATGGAGTCCAGCACGCCGATCAGGGCGAAGCCGGCAAGCACGACCGCGGCGCACATGGCGGACGGTGTCCTGGCCACGCTGCCCCAGGCCGATCGCAGCGACGCGCTGCGCCGTATGCGCCAGCCGTAGGCCAGCATGGCCGCCACCAGCAGGAAGATGAAGATATCGGTCCAAAGGAATACGAATTTGGGCATGGACGTCTACTCGAAACGGACCCGGGGGTCGGCAAGCGTGTACGAAATGTCGGCCAGTATCAGCCCCACGATATACAGGGCCGAGCCCAGGAACACCATGGCCCTGACGATGGAGAAATCCTGCGCATTGATGGCATCGATGGTGTAGCTGCCCAGCCCCGGAATTCCGAAAAACGATTCGGAAATGAGGCTGCCCATGAACAGCAGGGGAATGGCGGAAACCGTGCCGGTCAGGATGGGCAGCATGGCATTGCGCAAGATATGCCTGAACAGCACGGCCCGCTCGGACAGCCCCTTGGCCCGCGCGCTGCGGACGTAATCCTTGCCGGCCTCCTCCAGGAATAGCGTACGGTAGAAGCGCGCCTGCGAGCCCAGGCTGGAGACGATGCCGACCAGTACCGGCAGAACCAGGAAGCGCAGGCTGCCCCAGCCGTCCACATAGCCGGAATACGGCACCCAGCGGAGGATCTTCGCAAACATCCATTGCCCGGCAATGATGTAGAAAAGCCCGGAAATCGACAGCAGAACCACGCAAAGGACCACGCCCGCGAAGTCGAGCCGGCTGCCTTTGAAGAACACCAGCATCAGCGCAAAGGCGATGCAGACGAACAGCCCCAGTACGAAGGTGGGCAGGGCCAGCGCCAGGCTGGGCCCCATGCGTTCCGCGATTTCATGGCCGATGTCGCGCCCCTCGTCCGAGAAGCCGAAATCGAAGCGCAGCAGGGGAACGGAACGCGCCGCGAATATCGTGTCCGTCCATTGCTCCGTCCCCTGGGCCCGGGCATTGAAGAACAGCGGCTTGTCGTAGCCGCGCTCGGCCTTCCAGCGTTCGATGGCGGCCTGGTTGACGCGCTGGCCGCCTATGGCAAGGCGCGCCATGTCGTCGGGCGTATTCACCGCGAAAAACAGCACGAAGGTCAGCAGGTTCACGCCGATCAGGATGAAGACCCCGTACAGCAGCCGGCGCGCAATATATCGGATCATGGCCGCTCCGCGAAATCGGCGCCCATCAGGGCGGGCGCCTTGTCCCGGCGGCGCGCCACCCGCCAGGCCGCCACGCCCCCCGCCGCGAACAGGGCGGCCAGCAGCCACAAGGGCCACCACAGCGGAGCATTCCATTCCTTGATCTTTTGCGCACGCAAGGCCGGGTCGATCCGGTAGTACTGCAAGGTATTGCGCACCATTTGCGTGGGCTTGGCGTTGCCCACCCATGCCTGGTAGGCTCCGCCCGACTTGGGGAAATAGCCGAACATCCAGGGCGCGTCCTTCTGGACGATGGCCACCATCTTGTGCACCAGTTCTTCCTTCTCGGGGCCGTCGTCCAGGAAACGCATCTGTTCGAACAGGCGGTCGAATTCAGGATTCCGGTAGTTCGAGGCGTTCTCGCCGCCGTTGGCGGCCTTGGCGTTGGGACCGTACAGCAGGAACAGGAAGTTCTCGGCGTCCGGATAATCGGCGACCCAGCCCCACATATACATCTGGGCGCTGCCATTGCGCATCTTGTCCTGGAAACGGTTGTAATCGGTGGCTCGCACCTCGAGCTGCACATTCAGGGCCGCCAGCTGGCGGCGCATCCAGTCCAGCATGGCGCTGGAACCCATGCCGCCGGCGGAATCGAAATACAGGATGAGGGGCTTGCCGGTCTGCGCGCTGCGGCCGTCCGGGTAGCCGGCCTCGCGCAGCAACTGCCTGGCCTCGTCCAGCGAACGCCTGACCGCCCTGCCGTTCTCCAGTTTATACACTTGGCGGTTCAGCCCTTCGGGCGGATCCTGATAGCCCGGCACGCCGGGCGGCACCGGCCCGTACGCCACCTGCGCCTCGTCGTTCTGGAAGATCGATACGAACTGCTCCCAGTCGAAGGCAATGCTGATCGCCTGCCTGAGCTTGCGGTTCTTTTCCTGCTGCTCGGGCGTATCGCCTCCGCCCAGCACGGGATCCAGCCAATTGAAGCCCAGGTAATAAAGCTGCGCCTCGGTGGAGCTGCGCAATTGCAGGCCATGGTCCTGGTAAAGCGCCGCCTTCTGCTCGGAATCGCCGGCCGCCACCCGCATGGCCACGCCATAGTCGCCCCGGTCGGCTTGCGGTATGTCGTAATAGCCTTGCAGGAACTTGCCCATCAGCGGCACGCTTTCCTTCTCCAGCGAAAAAACGATGCGGTCGATGAAAGGCGTAAGCTTGCCGCAATCGTCCAGCAGGCCGGCCTGGCGGTCGCCCGGCTCGCCCCGGCACGGATAGGGTTCACCGCGGAAGTTGGGATTGCGCTGCAGGACGTGGCGGCGGTTCACGATGGATTCGGCCAGCATGTAGGGGCCTGTGCCCACCGGCCAGGTGTTCAGGGAAAGATTGTGTTCCGCCATGCCGGGCTGATGATAAAAGCGGTCGGCCTCCCAAGGTATGGGTGCCGTGAAGGTCATGGCCAGCCAGTATTTGAACTGGGGATACTTGCCGATGACCTTGATGCGCAGGGTGTGCTTGTCGACGGCCTGCACGCCCTCGAAGCCTTCCTTGCGCAAATCCAGCCAGCCCTGCGCGCCATCCGGTTCAGCCTGGGCACGCAAGGCCTGATCCACCTGCTTCAGGCGCCCGCCATAATCGCGCATGCCCACCACGTGCTCGGCCATCACCCCATAGATGGGCGAAACGACGCGCGGGCTGGCCAGTCGCCGGAAGGCATAGACGTAATCATCGGCCAGCAGCTCGCGCGTTCCCGTCCGCTCGAAGTCGTCCATGCCGAACTTGTCGACGAGCTGGCCGGGTGCGATCGGCCAGTAGGCATAGCCGCCCTCCGCGTCGCGGGCAAAAGCGGGATGGGGCTGGAACAGGATGCCGGGCTTGATGCGGATGTCGTACACGCTGACGGCCACGTCCTGACCGGGCGCATCGGCCGGCAGGCGGCGGCCATCCTTGTCGAAATAGGCGGGGGGGTCGATGGATGCCGCGGCCCGTGGCACCAGGACGTAGGGCCGCGCCAGGTAATCGTAGCCGTACAGCGGCTCATAGATCGAATAGGTGAAGGGGGTTTCGTCGGTCGAATACGAACTGGCCGGATCCAGGTATTTGGGCGACCGCTGGGTAAAGGCCGTGTGCATCACATTGGCCTGTTCCAGGCCCTTGGCATAGGGGCTGTTCACCGGCTCGGGCGAACAGCCCGCCAGCAGGCACGCCGCCAGCAGGGCCCCAAGGCCGCGCAGGATTCCCGTGCCTAGCACCGCTGCTTCTGCCAGCATTGATAACGCCAAACCCATGGCGGAACCGGGTCGGGCTCCCGCCAGATCCCCTGGCGGTCCGCCTTGGCCTGGCGCTCCAGTTCGGGCAGCTTGCCGTCGCGCATGAATTTTCCGCGCCCTTCCATATTGGCCCAGGCCATGCCGCTTTGAACCTGTTTCCGGTTGGCCGTCGTGCCGCCCTCCAGCGGCACTTCGCAAATATTGCGCTCGTAGCGGTCGCGCTCGAAGCAGGCCACCGTAATGGTCCTGCCCGCGATCAGGGCCGCCAGCGCATCCCTGGAAGCCTGCGCATAAGCCTGGCCGGGCCGCTCGCGGTCTTTGCCCACTTCGGGCGCGTCGATGCTGGCCAGGCGCACCCTTTGCTGCCTGCCCTGCACCAGCAGATTGAAGGTGTCGCCGTCCGCGACACGGACCACGCGGCCGGTCAGTTCGTAGCCGCCCGCTACGCTTGCAGCGCCGGCCGGCCCGGGCCGGGCCTGGGCGGCGGGCTCGCCGAAATCGATGGCGCCGGCCGCCGCCAGCCCGGCGGCCACGACCAGCACGAGCACCTGGGTCCAGCGCCTGGCCATGAGGGCGCCGACCAGCCTGCGCAGCACATTATTCAATACTCCGTTCACTCGTTCCCCGTATCGATGCAAGCCCATGCACCCTGCCCGGAAGCCGGCGGGGCTGATCGATTATAGGGGTTGGACGCGCCCGGTCAAACCGGCCAGGCGCGTTCGAGGACGCTGTTCAGCGCCGACGGCGAGGTGGCCAGCCCATAGACCCGTCCTCCCGCGCCCTTGTAGCGGCTTTGCACGAAAGCGTCGGCCAGCCCCTGCGGAGCATGACGCCGCAACAAGCCGGCCTGCACCAGAAGCACCAGTTCCTGCGCGACATAGCGCCCCGCCGCCTCCAGATCGGGGCCGCTCAGGGCCAGCAAGGATCGCAGATGCCGCAAGCGCTCCGCCAGGACGGGCTCGTCGGCGCTGTCGCTTTCCAGCGAGCTGAAGAGGGCCTGCGCCTGTTCCGGATGCCGCTTGAGCGCCCGGAGCACGTCCAGGCACATGACATTGCCCGATCCCTCCCAGATGGAGTTGACCGGCGCCTCGCGATACAGCCTGGCCATGGGGCCGTCCTCGATATAGCCATTGCCGCCCCAGACCTCCATGCACTCGGCCGTCGCCTCGATCGCGCGCTTGCACACCCAGAACTTGGCCGCCGGCGTAAGGATGCGGCGATAGGCCTGGTCCACCAGGTCATCGGACGGGTCGAAAGCCCGCGCAAGGCGCAGGGCCAGGGCCGTGGCCGCCTCGCTTTCCAGGACCAGGTCCATCAGCACGCTTTGCATCAGGGGCTGCCTTATCAGCGGGTGGCCGAACGCAATCCGGTGGCGCGCATGATGCAAGGCCTGGACGACGGCCTGCCTGAGCAGGGCCGCGCTGCCCAGCACGCAGTCCAGCCGCGTATACGCGGCCATCTCGACCAGCGTGGGAATGCCCCGCCCTTCCTCGCCGACCAGCACCCCGGTGGCGTCCAGGAACTCGACCTCGACGCTGGCATTGGACGCATTGCCCAGCTTGTTCTTCAGCCGCTGGATGTGGACCGGGTTCTTGCTGCCGTCGTCCAGCCAGCGCGGCACGTAGAAGCATGAATAGTCCTGGCCATGCCGGGCCAGCACCAGGTGCGCATCGGACATGGGCGAGGACAGGAACCATTTGTGGCCGACCAGGCGATAGGGCTGCCCGCGCCCCGGCTGACCCAGCGGCTCGGCCCGCGTGGTGTTGCCGCGCAGATCGGAGCCGCCCTGCTTTTCGGTCATGCCCATGCCCACCATCATGGATGTCTTGCGCGACAGCGGCGCGTCGCGTTCGTCGTATTGCAGGCCATACAGGTACGCGCGGACCGACTCGAACCATTCCTCTTTCTGCAGCAGCGGTATGGCGGCCGAGGTCATGGTGGCCGGGCACAGCGTGCCGGCCTCGACCTGGCCGTGCATGAGATAGGCCGCCGCGCGAGCCACCTGCGCGCCGGGTCCGGGCGCCGACCAGGCGCTGCAATGCATGCCTTGCAGGAAGGCCATGCGCATGAGCCGGTGCCAGGCCGGATGGAAGCGGACCCGGTCCACGCGGTGGCCCAACCGGTCATGGGTTTCCAGTTCGGGCCGGTACCGGTTGGCATCGTGCCCCAGCGCAAAGGTCTCTTTCAGGCCCAGGCGCCCACCGTAGTGCAGCAGCGCTTCGCGATGCGCCTGGCCGCCCTCCCGGATGACGCCTTCCTGCAGCGCCGTGTCGCTGGCGTACAGGTTGTAGTCGCCCAGTTCGGGAACCTGGTTGGTCACTTCATGCGTAACCCAGTTCATGATGCACCTCGCTTGCCGCCCCCGGCGGCCTATAGCCACTTGGCTTTCTTGAACTTCCAGTACAGCACGCCGCATGCCGCGAAGGTCAGCCCCATGATGGCCGGGTAGCCGTAGAACCAGTTCAGTTCGGGCATGACCCTGAAGTTCATGCCGTACACGCCCGCGACGGCGGTTGGAACCGCCAGTATGGCGGCCCATGCCGCCAGCTTGCGCGTGGTGTCGGTTTGCTGCGTCTGCCCTATCATCAGGCTGGCCTCGAAGGCGAAAGCCAAGGCCTCGCGCAGGCTGTTGATGAATTCGTTGGCGCGCAGGATGCGGTCGGCCACTTCGCCGAAATAGCCCCGGCTGTCGGCATCGATGTGGCGCATCTCCACCCGCGACAGCCGCCGGCAGATTTCCGCCATGGGAGCGATGGCCGTATGGATGCGCAACAGGTCCCGGCGCTGCCGGTACAGCCGCCGGATGTCGCTTTCGCGGAACCCGCGCAGCAGGAATTGCTGCTCTATGCCTTCCACGGCGGTCTCCAGCCTTGAGAGCGCGGCCACGTAGCGGTCCACCAGCAGGTCCAGCAAGGCCGAAGCCACATAGTCGCTGCCCCGCCCCAGGAATTCGGGGGAGTTCTCCAGCAGTTCGCGCAACTCGTGATGGGTGGCCGTCGCGCCGCGCCGTATGGTCAGCAAAAAGCCCTTGCCGATCAGTATCTGGGTATCGCCGAAGCTGGGCTTCAGGTTCTCGACTTCGACCGTGATGGCCACGATCAGCGTCATTTCTTCGTATTCAACGACTTTGGGCCGCCGATGCGGTGAAATGACCTCTTCCAGGGCCTTGCGCGAGAACCCCAGCTGTCCGCCGAGCTGTTCCAGCAAAGCGGGCTCGGGGTCCTTCAGGCCGACCCAGAGCAGGCCCGAGGACGTATCAAGGCTTGCATCGATGCGGTCCAGCGGCACCTTTTCCGGCGCGCGGCCCGAACGGTACAGCACGGACGCGATCACCGCCTTGTCGGCGGCTTCAAAAACGGCGCTATCGCCGGCCATGTGACTTACCTCCGTTTGCAGGCATGCACGAGCATGCGGAAGGCCTGAAATCATCATAGCACCATGCTGCCGGCGCCTCCTCCGGACTGTTAAAGTATGGCTTTGACATTCCGATATTCGATACGCAGCAATAGGGGCAGACATGATCCGCGATTCCGAAACCCAAACCCTGCTGGAGGACGGCGTGCGCCGCTTCGTGCAGGAAGTCCTTGTGCCGCGCGAAGAGGAAGTCGCCGAAACCGACCGGATACCCGCCGACATCGTCGGCCAGATGAAGGAGCTGGGCCTGTTCGGGCTGTCCCTGCCCGAAGAATATGGCGGCCTGGGCGTGACCATGGAAGAAGAGGTTCGCATTGCCTTCGAGCTGGGCCAGACCTCGCCGGCGTTCCGCTCGCTGATCGGCACCAACAACGGCATAGGCGCGATGGGCATTTACCTGGACGGCACGGATGCGCAAAAGCAGGCTTATCTGCCTCGACTGGCCAGCGGCGAACTGATCGGCTCCTTCGCCCTGACCGAACCCGAGGCGGGGTCGGATGCGGCCTCGCTGCGCACGACCGCCGTGCGCGAGGGTGATTTCTATATTCTGAACGGCACCAAGCGCTTCATCACCAATGCGCCGGAGGCCGGGATATTCACGGTCATGGCGCGCACGGATCCCGCCGTCAAGGGGGCGGGCGGCATTTCGGCATTCATCGTCGAGGCGGACTCGCCGGGCTTGTCGCTGGGCAAGACCGACAAGAAAATGGGGCAAAAAGGGGCGCACACCAGCGACGTGATTTTCGAGAACTGCAAGGTGCCCGCGGCCAATCTGATCGGCAATCGCGAGGGGGTCGGTTTCAAGACGGCCATGAAGGTGCTGGACAAGGGCCGGCTGCATATTGCCGCCGTGGCCATCGGAGCCGCCAAGCGCATGCTGCGCGACGCCCTGGACTATGCCATGAACCGCAAGCAGTTCGGCAGCGCGATCAGCGACTTCCAGCTGGTGCAGGGGATGCTGGCCGACTCCAAGACCGAGCTCTACGCCGCGGAGTGCATGGTGATCGATGCCGCCCGCAAGCGCGACGAAGGGCGCGACGTGTCGATAGAGGCTTCATGCGCGAAGTATTTTTCCACGGAGATGTGCGGGCGGGTGGCGGATCGGGCGGTGCAGATCCACGGCGGGGCGGGCTACGTCAGCGAGTACGCGATCGAGCGCTTTTACCGCGATGTGCGGCTGTTCCGGCTGTACGAGGGCACGTCGCAGATCCAGCAGGTCATCATTGCGCGCGGGCTGACGAAGGGCGCAAGCATCTAGCGGTCAGGGCTTGAGCGGGATTGCATTGCTGGATGTGCCTGGATTCGGCCCTGCGGCCGGGCATCCGATAAACAGCGCTTGTGCGTTTTCAGGACCTGCCCGTTCACGATTCATTTTCGAGGATTTGTTCAATGACTGAACGTCAACTTGTTGTAGCGGGAGCCGTGATGCTGCTGATCGGCGTGGGCGCCGGAGCATTCGGCGCGCATGGCCTGAAGCGCCTGATTTCGCCGGAGATGCTGGGGGTGTGGCAGACGGCGGTACTGTATCAGCTGGTCCACGGTCTGGGGCTGCTGCTGCTTGCCGTGCTGTGCGCCCGATTCGGTGTTTCTTTGCTTGGCGTGGCGGGCGGCGTGATGCTGCTGGGGATCCTGATTTTCAGCGGCAGTTTGTATGCGCTGGTGCTGACGGATGTGAAATGGCTGGGGGCGATTACGCCGATAGGCGGGGTGGCGTTTCTGGTGGCCTGGGGGATGGTGGCGGTGGCGGCTTATCGGGGGAGCTGATGGCTTTCTAAGCCACGATTCTCTCGTTTCTTTAGCACTGTTTTTTGGCATCGGGTTTTCTCTGGCTTCTCTTCTCTCTTAAGCCACGCCAGTTTTGGGATCGAACGGTTCCTGATTCTTAAGCGGCGTGGCTGGCGGGCCCAGGCCGCGCCTGGAAGGAAGATGCAGGTGTAAGGTCCGGTCTTGGCAAACACAGATCAAATAGCGGGCGATGGCAAGGCTTCGCCCCGTTCAAGCGGGCCGTTGAGACAGACCCACACGCCTACCATGAAAGACACACAGCTTGGCAGAATGCGGCTTCAGCTCACACCCAGCAAGGCCTTCAATCCCGCCTCGTCCAGTACAGCCACGCCCAGTTCCTGGGCCTTGGTCAGCTTGCTGCCGGCCTCTTCGCCGGCGACCACGTAGGCGGTTTTCTTGGATACGGAGCCGCTGACTTTGCCGCCGGCGGCCAAGATGTGGCGGGTGGCTTCGTCGCGGGTCCAGTTGGGCATGGTGCCGGTCAGGACCAGGGTCTTGCCGGCCAGGCGCTGGGCGCCGCCCGCTGGGGTAGCTTCGGGCTCCGGGTGGACGCCGGCCTCGGCCAGGGCGGCAACGACCTGGCGGTTATGAGGTTCGGCAAAGAAACGGAGGATGGAGCCGGATACGACGGGGCCGACGTCGTTGACCTGCAACAGGGCTTCTTCGTCGGCGTCCATGACGGCATCGACCGAGCCGAAGTGCCGGGCCAGATCGCGCGCGGTGGTTTCGCCGACGTGGCGGATGCCCAATGCATACAGCAGGCGGCCCAGGGTCGGCTTGCGGGCGGCGTCCAGGGCGGCCACGAGGTTCTCGGCGGACTTGCGGCCCATGCGTTCGTAGGCCGCCAATTCGTCCGCGTTCAGCGTGAACAGGTCGGCCAGCGACTTGACGCGTCCGCTCTCCACCAGTTGGTCGACCAGCTTTTCGCCCAGGCCTTCGATGTCCAGGGCCTTGCGCCCCGCCGCGTGGGTCAGGCTTTGCTTGCGTTGCGCGGCGCAGAACAAGCCGCCCGTGCAGCGCGATATGGCCTCGTCCTCGGGCCGTTCTATGGCCGATCCGCAAACCGGGCAGCTTGCCGGCATGGCGAACAAACGGGCGTCTTCGGGCCGCAGTTCCGGCACCGGCGCGACCACTTCGGGTATGACGTCGCCGGCGCGGCGCACGACGACGGTGTCGCCGATGCGCACGTCCTTGCGGCGGATCTCATCTTCGTTGTGCAGGGTGGCGTTGGTGACGGTGACGCCGCCGACAAAGACGGGCTTCAAGCGCGCCACGGGGGTGATGGCGCCCGTGCGTCCGACCTGCACTTCGATGTCCAGCAGTACGGTGGTTTCCTCCTGGGCGGGGAATTTGTGCGCGATGGCAAAGCGCGGAGCGCGCGCCACGTAGCCCAGCACCTCTTGCGCGGCCAGCGAATTCACTTTGTAGACGACGCCGTCGATGTCGAAGGGAAGCGCGCCACGGCCGGCGCCCGTGCGCGTATAAAAGTCAAGCAAGCCCTCTGCACCCGCGACCACCGAACGGGACGCGTTGACGGGCAGCCCCAATTCCTGGAACCAGTCCAGCATGGCGGAATGGCTGGCACGGGGCATGTCGGCGTCGCCTGCCTCTTGCCGGAACAATTCGGTCTGTCCGTCGTGAACGATGCGTATTTCGCCCCAGCCGTAGGCGAAGAAGCGCAAAGGCCTTTGGGCGGTGATCCGGGGATCGAGCTGGCGCAGGCTGCCCGCCGCCGCATTGCGCGGATTGACGAAAATCTTGTCGCCGCGCGCCTGCTGGGCTTCGTTCAGGCGTTCGAAATCGCGGCGGTTCATCAATACCTCGCCGCGCACTTCCAGCACCTGCGGAAAATCGCCCGCCAGCATCAAGGGGACGGAACGCAGCGTGCGGATGTTGCTGGTGATGTCTTCCCCCGTCTGTCCGTCGCCGCGCGTGGCGGCCTGGACCAGACGTCCCTGTTCGTAGCGCAGGCTGACGGCCAGGCCATCGAACTTCAGTTCCGCCACGTATTCGACCTGGCCGTCGGCACCGGCCATGCCTGCGCCCGCCAGGGTGTCCGACACCCGCTTGTCGAACGCCAACACGTCCTCGGCCTGGAAGGCGTTGCCCAGGGAGCGCATGGGCACGGCATGCCTGACGCTCTTGAATGCCGACAGGGGCTGGGCGCCGACGCGCTGCGTGGGCGATTCCGGCGTGATCAGATCGGGATAGGCCTGCTCCAACTCTAGCAGCTCGGACATCAGCCTGTCGTACTCCGCATCGGAGACGACGGGCGCGTCCAGAACATAATAACGGCGATTGTGCTCGGCGATTTGCGTGCGCAGGGCCGCCAGCCTTTGCGCGATTTCCGCGCGCCCTTCATCCCTGTCGGTCACGAAAAGACCCTTACGGTGCGCTCCGCGCCGGCTTCGAAGCCGGCCTGTGCAAGCCGCTTGTACAGGTCCAGCAGCTGTTTATCGATGGTGTGATCCGCGCCCTCATGCACGGGACGGCCCTGATCGTCCAGGAGCTCCGCCTTCAGGCGCTTGGCCAGGTCGCGGCCCACGCTGGCCATGCGGCTGAAGGCCTGCTCGTCGGCGGGGCTGTTTGGCAGGTCCAGCAGCAGGTCGACGCGATCGACGCCGGCCGACTGCACATCCTGGGGCGGGACCCCGTCGAACAGGGCGGTGAAGCGCGGCGTGCCGGTATCGGACATCCAGGCAAGCTGCCGGCCGTATGCCAGGAAGCCGGCCTCCTGAAGCACCCGCGTCATGTCCGCGACCGGCGCGGTGCCTGGCAGGCGCAATACCAGGGCCACCTGGGCGTCCAGGCCGGCGCAATGGCCGTCCAGCTCGCGGGCGCGCTGCATGACTTCGTCCTGTTCGGGCGCCTCGATGGCGCCGTCGAAACGCTCGGCCAGGTCTTGCGCCATGCCCCATAGCTGCGACCACTCGATCTCGGTCAGCGGGCCGCTGCGATTGGCCAGCAATACGGCCAGCTGCATGGACACGTAGGCTTCGCCGGGCCGTAGCCGGGCCCGGTGCCCGCCGCCTTCCCGCTCGGCGAAAATGCGCACGGGCTTGCTGCCCGCCTTGTGCAGGGACTGGATAGCCTGGTGCAGTTGATCGGTGGGAATCGCTTGCGCAAAGCCGATGTCTATCACGACCTCGGTGGACGGATCGACTTCGGCGGTGTCGTCGGCGGCCGTCTCCTGGGCGGTGTCGATGGCGCCGAAAGCCGGTTCTCGCCGGCCCCCTCCCATGGGATTGCCGCTCATCAGGGGATCGAGTTCACGCTCGGGGAAGTGCTCCTGCATTTTCTGCCGTATGCGCCTGTCCTGCCACCAGTTGAAGACGAGGACGATCAGGATCAGTAGTACGCCAAGGAGGATCAAACCGATTTGCAAGTCACTCATTGTCAGCCTCGCCGTATTGCCAAAGGTTTAAGCGTGTGCGCACCATCAGACCTCGGCCATTTGCAGGGCGGAGTCGATATCCACCGCAACAATGCGCGACACGCCTTGTTCCTGCATGGTAACGCCCACCAGTTGCCTGGCCATCTGCATGGCGATCTTGTTGTGTGAAATGAACAGGAATTGCGTCTGCTCGCTCATGCTGTCGACCAGCTTGGCATAGCGCTCGGTATTGGCGTCGTCCAGCGGCGCGTCGACTTCGTCCAGCAGGCAGAAGGGGGCCGGGTTCAGCTTGAACAGCGCAAATACCAGGGCGGTCGCGGTCAAGGCCTTTTCTCCGCCCGACAACAGATGTATGGTGCTGTTGCGCTTGCCCGGTGGCTGGGCCATGACCTGCACGCCGGCATCCAGGATTTCGTCACCGGTGATGACGAGCCTGGCTTCGCCGCCGCCGAACAGGCGCGGGAAAAGTTCGCCGAAATGTCCGTTGACCGTATCGAAAGTGCCTTGCAGCAATTCGCGCGTTTCGCGGTCGATCTTGCGTATGGCGTCTTCCAGGGTCTCGATGGCGGTGCTCAGGTCCTCGTGCTGGGAATCCAGATAGCCCTTGCGCTCGCGCGCCGCGTTCAGCTCGTCCAGCGCCGCCAGGTTCACCGAGCCCAGGCTGTCTATGCTGCGCGAAATGCGCTGCACCTCGGACTGCAGCCAGTTCGTGCGGCGCCATTCCTCGGGCCGCTGCTCCAGCAATTCGCGCAGCTTCTGGCGGTCGACCTGCTGCGTATCCAGCTGTTCGGCGAACTGCTCGACCGCCAGGCGGGCCGCCTGCTCCTGCAATTGCAATTCCATGATGCGCGCGCGGCGCGGTTCCAGCGAACGCTCGAGGCTGACGCGTTCTTCGTCGGCGCTGCGCAGCATGGCGGCCAGGTTGTCCAGTTCGATGCGCGCCAGGTTCAGCGCTTCCTCACGCTCGGCGCGCAGCTCCAGCGCGTCCTGCAGGCCGGCCTGCGAGGCCGACGCATCCAGTTCGAACAGTTCGCCCTGTAAGCCTTCCAGTTCGGCATTGGCGCGCTGCGCCTGGTCCACGGCCAATTGAAGATTGCGCTTGAGCTCGGCGATGCGCGTCTGCAAAGCGCGTTCCGCGTATTCGGACTCGTGCACCGCGCGTTCCAGATCCCTCAGGTGCTGGCGCGCCTTCTCGGCCTGCGCGTGCAGGTCCTCGCCCGACATCTCGGCCTGCGAGAAGTTTTCCTGGTGTTCGCCCAATTGAATGTCCAGCGCTTCGAACCGGGCTTCGGATTCTTCCTTGCCGGCCAGCAAGGTCTCGCTTTGCAGCGCGATCTCGGCCAGCTCTTCGCGGATGCGGGCGGCCCGCTCGCCAGACTGCTCGGCTTGCTGCTTCAGGCGGGAATACTCCAGCTGCACATCGTGCAGGCGCCGGGTCAGCTCGGCCACCCGCTGGCGCGCCGGCCCCTGCGATTGCGACACCTGCTGCCAGGCGCTTTCGGCTCGGGCGACACCGGCCAAGGCCTGGTCGGCAATGAGCTGGCGGGCTTTAAGATCGCGCCGCAGGTTTTCGATTTCCTGCTGCCTGGCCAGCATGCCGGCCTGTTCCGAGTCGGGCGCGTAGAAACGCACGCTGTGCCTGTCGACAAGGTGGCCTTCCTTGACCACGTACAAGCCGCCCTCGGGCAGATCGTTGCGCAGGGACAGGGCCTTGCCCATGTCGGCGCACACATACACCTGCGCCAGCCAGTCGTTCAGCAAAGTGCGCAGGTCGGGATCGCTGATGCGCAAGAGGCTGGCCAGCGAGGTCAAGCCAGGGATGGGCGGCGCGGCAGCGGCGGCCACGGGCAATTGATAGAAAGCCAGGCGGGCCGGCGGCGCATCGCCCGCGAAGGCGCCGGCATGATCCAGATTGCGCAGTTCCAGGCCGGTCATGCGTTCGCGCAACACGGCTTCAAGCGCCGTTTCCCAACCGTTTTCGATATGCAGCTTCTGCCACAGGCGCGCCAGGCCGGTCAGCTCGTGATGCGCGAGCCAAGGCTCCAGCGCCCCCTGCTTCTGGACGTCGTCCTGCAGTTTTCCCAGTGCGGCCAGCCGCGCATCGAGCCGGGCCAGGGCCTGCGCCTCTTCCTGCGCCGCGCCCTGTGCGCTGCGGCGCTGTTCGTCCAGTTCGGGCAGGCGGTCTTCGAGTTCCAGCAGTTGCGCCTGCGCCTCGTGCAGTTGTTCTTCCATGGCGGCGCTGTCGCCCGCCAGGCGTTCGATATTGTCCGGATCGGGCGCGTTCAGGTCGCGCAGTTCCTGCTCCAACCGTTCTTTGCGCAATTCCAGCGATTGCAGTTGCCGATCGGCGTCGCGCTGGGCCTGAGCCACCAGGGCAAGCTCCTGTTCGACACGCGCCAGCACGCCGCGCATTTCGTCGCGCGATGCCGCGGCGGACCGGAGCTGGCTTTCGATGCTGGGCAATCTGGCTTGCGCGTCGTCGGCCTGGGCCCGCGCTTCCTCGGTACGGGCCGCCGCCGCTTCCAGGTCGGACTCGGCCTGGGCGATCTGCTCGGTGCAATGGACTTGCTGATCGGCCCATTCCTGAAGCTGTTCCTGCAACTGGTTCCGGCGCGCCTGCACGCGATTGCGTGAATCGACCACATGCCGGATTTCGGCTTCCAGCCTGCTGACCTGCGCACCCGCCTCGAAAAGCAGGCCTTGCGCGGCATGCACCGCATCGCCGGCGGCGTAATGCGCCTGCCGGCGCGATTCCAGCGCCGATTCGCCCGCACGCAGACTGGCCGTTGCCGCTTCCAGTTCCGTCTGGGCCTGTTCTATGGATAGAAACCTGGCCTGCTGTTCTTCCCGGGCATTGCTTTCCTTCAGCAGCCACAAGGCGTGCTGCTTCTGCTCCCCGTCTTCCTGCAAGGCCCGGTATTGTTGCGCCACCTCGGCCTGCCCTTCCAGCTTCTCGAGCTGGCTGGCGAGTTCGCGCAGGATGTCTTCGACCCGCGTCAGGTTCTCGCGCGTGTCGCTCAGTCGGTTCTCGGTCTCGCGGCGCCTTTCCTTGTAGCGTGACACACCGGCCGCTTCTTCCAGGAATACCCGCAATTCCTCGGGCCGGGCCTCGATCAGGCGATTGATCATGCCCTGGCCGATGATGGCGTATCCACGCGACCCGAGCCCGGTGCCCAGAAAGATATCGTGGATGTCGCGGCGCCGCACCTGCTGGTTGTTGACCAGGTAGCTACTGGTGCCATCGCGGGTCAGCACCCGCCTGACGGCGATTTCCGAATAGGTGCTCCACTGCCCCGCCGCCCTGCCCTCGGAATTGTCGAAAACCAGTTCGACGGACGCCCGGGCGGCCGGCTTGCGGTTGCCCGAACCATTGAAGATGACGTCCTGCATGGATTCGCCGCGCAGTTCCGACGCCTTGGTCTCGCCCAAAACCCAGCGCACCGCATCGATGATGTTGGACTTCCCGCAGCCGTTGGGGCCCACCACGCCCACCAGTTGGCTGGGCGTGGGAATAACCGTCGGCTCGACGAACGACTTGAAACCGGCTAGTTTTATCTGAGTCAGACGCACAATAAGCGAACAATTAAAAGAAGACAGCAGACTCCGTAATTCATACGGGACGGTGAAAAAAACAACGGGCTGGCGGGGCCGGCACATGGCTTGCGCGACCGGCTCGTATGATAACGCACCATGCGGCGCCTTCCATGCCCGTAAATAAAACTACGCTATTATTTTCTGTTTGCGCCGTCGCGCGGACGCTATACTCGTTAACATTTTTTTGCTATTTGTTTGCATGGCCAACCCCTAACCACCTACGAGATTTCCATTGAAAAAAGGCTTTTATCTGGTCATGATAGCCCAGGCGCTCTCGTCCGTGGCAGACAACGCATTGCTGATAGCCGCCATCGCCCTGATCGCCGATTTGCATGGGCCCGACTGGATGGCGCCCATGATGAAATGGTGGTTCGCGCTGGCCTATGTCGTGCTGGCCGCCTTCGTGGGAGCCTTTGCCGACTCCTTCCCCAAGGGCCGGGTCATGTTCATCACCAACGCCATCAAGGTCAGCGGCTGTCTGCTGATGTTCAGCTATGGCTGTTTCGGGCTCGAAGCCGACCACCAGTTGATTCTGGTGTTCTGCGCCTATACGCTGGTAGGGATAGGCGCGGCGGCCTACTCGCCGGCCAAGTACGGCATCGTCACCGAGATGCTTCCCCCTGAATTGCTGGTCAAGGGCAATAGCTGGATAGAAGGTCTGACCGTGCTGTCCATCATCGTGGGCACGGTCCTGGGCGGGGTGCTGATCAATCCCACCGTATCCGATGCGGTGTTGTCGCATTCCTGGCTGCCCGCCTTCGTGCAGACCCGCACGGAAGGCGCCATACTCATCATCGGCATCGTTTATCTGCTGGCCGCCGGAACCAATCTCCTGATACCGCTTACCAATGTGCGCTACCCCAAGCAGCAGACCAATCCGATCAAGCTGCTGCGCACCTTCAACGGCTATGTCCGGATACTGTGGCACGACAAGCTGGGCCAGATATCGCTGGCGGTCACCACGCTGTTCTGGGGAGCGGGCGCCACGCTGCAATTCATCGTCATCGAATGGGGCGCCCGGCATCTGGGCTACAGGCTGGACCAGGCCTCGGTGCTGATGGGCGTGGCGGCGCTGGGCACCGTGGCGGGCTCCATACTGGCGGGCCGGGTTCCCCTGAAACGCGCCCTGATGGTATTGCCGGTGGGGGTGATCATGGGCTTTGCCGTCATGCTCATGCCCATCGTGCGCGAACAGTGGGCCGTATACGGCGTGCTGCTGCTGATCGGCGGCTTGTCGGGCTTTTTCGTGGTGCCCATGAATGCCCTGCTGCAGCACCGTGGACACGTGCTGCTGTCGGCCGGCCACTCCATCGCCGTGCAGAATTTCAATGAGCAATTGAACATCCTGCTGATGCTGGCCGTCTACAGCCTGATGCTGTGGCTGAATCTGCCCATCAATGTCATTATCGTCATCTTCGGCCTGCTCGTGTCGGGGCTGATGCTGGTATTCATATACTGGAATCGCCTGAATCACCGCGCCAATCCGGGCCTGGAAAACACCATAGGCCAGCATGGCCATGGGCAGGCCCTGCGCCAGCACTGAATCAGCGCTTATGCCTGCGGCTCGGTCGCCATGGAGCGCGCCAGGTTCAGGTCTCGCCAGGCATCGGCCTTGTGCTGCGGGCGCATCAACAGCGAAGCCGGATGATGTGTCGCCACCAGGGGAATGTCCTGCCCCGTCTCGCTGCGCACCCGGTGCACCCGTCCGCGCAGGGCATCCAGATCGCCATCCTCTTCCAGCAGCGCCTGCGCGGCCAGGCGGCCCAGCGTCAGTATGCGCCGTGGCGCCAGCCGCGCGATCTGCCGTTGCAGATACGGCTTGCAGGCGGCGATCTCGTCGGGCCTGGGCGTACGGTTGCCCAGGGGCCGGCACTTGACCAGGTTGGTGAAGAACACCGGCGTATCGGGTTGCAGGCCTATGGATGCCAGCATCGCCCCCAGCAGCACCCCCGCCTTGCCCTGGAATGGCAGGCCGGCACGGTCGTCGAAATCGCCCGGCGCCTCGCCGACGATCAGCCATTCCGGTGAGTTGGACTCGCCCGAGCCGAATACCGTCTGGCTGCGTCCGGCATGCAGTCCGCAGGCCTGGCACTGGGCGATGTGCCCGCGCAATGCCTCCCACTCTTCGGGCAGCGAGCCCGCATCGGGCGCATGATGGGTCTCGCCGGCCTGTTTGGGCGCGCGGCCGGCCAGCGCATCGCCGGCCCGGAGCATGGCCGGGGCGGATTTGGCCATCGGCGCCGCGGCATCCGCGCCCTGCCGCGGTGGCGCGGATGCCGCAACGGCGGGCATGCCGACCGCAGGCTCGCCCTGTCCCGATGCGCTCTTGCTTGCGGCGGCGGAGCCGTCCGCCGCGAAAGGTTCCGGATCCGCCACATAGCGGGCCAGCATATGCCTGTCCAGGCCGATTTCCTGCAGCCAGGCCAATTGCAGTGGGCTGAGGGACGGCGCCGTATTCAAGCGGACTCTCCCTGAATATCAGCCAATGCCTTCTGCATTACGCACGCGTCCTCGCGCCTGCCCTGGGCGGCGGGGTAGTAGTCCTTGCGCATGGCCAGCAGTTCATAGCCCTTGTGCTTATAGAATTCCAGCGCATTCAGGTTCGAGGGCCGAACCTCCAGGACCATGGCCGGCAAGCCCCGCGCGCGGGCTTCGTTCTCGCAGTGAGCCAGCAGCAGGCCTCCTATGCCCCGCCTCTGGCCCTCGGGCGCCACGGCGATGACCAGCACGTGCGCCACGTCGGGCGCAAACATCGTCATGCAGAATCCCATGGTGCGGCCCGCCAGCCTGGCAACCCAGGCGCCATAGCCGGCGTGCAGGCCGTCCGCGAAATTGCCCCTGGACCAGGGAAAGGACTGCACCCGCTGCTCGATATCCGCCACATCGTCCAGATGTTCGGTCCGCATCGCCTCCAGGGAAACCTGAAACTCGGGGGCACGGGGATTGCCGCCCGCGCCCTGCTGGCGCTCCAGAGTGGTATAGGCGACCTTGTCGCGCACATACAAAGGCGCCGCCAGTTCCGGCGCGACGGCCTGCCCCGCATGCCATGCGCGCAAGGCCATCCGTGCGACGGCGGAAGCATCGGGACGCAGCGGCTCGCCGATGGCCAGGCCCGCCTTGCCCTCGAGTTCCCGGCGCAATCCGGGATAGGCCAACAAGGCATCGCCCAGCACCCGTATGGCCGGATCGCGCCCGTCGGACGGGGGCAGGCCAGCGGCGGCGTGTTCCAGCCAGCGGCCTACCTGGCTCGAACCCAAAAGAATGGGCGCCTGTACCGGCTCCCACTCAAAACCGGCCTCTTGGCGGCCCGCAACGACCCGATAAGCCGCCAGATAAACCTCGTCCATGCGCGCGTCCTGCACAATTACATGTAACAAGCCGGGGACGACAGGCGCCGAATCCCGTGCCGCCACCGCCAGAAGCGAAGGCACCGGAATCACGGGAATATCCAGGGCGAAAGCCATGCCCTGGGCGACACCGCAAGCCACGCGCAAGCCCGTGAAGCCGCCCGGACCCTGGCCAAAGGCCACGGCCGTAAGCTGGCTCCGACCCATGCCCTGCCGTGCCAGCAGCTGGTCCACCATGGGCAACAGGCGCTCGGCATGCTCCGCGGTGGCGTCGTGCTCCAGGGCGTGGACGCGCAGCTCTTGGTCGGATTGCGTCAGCAGCGCCACGCCGCACAGGCTGGATGAAGTTTCCAAAGCGAGAATAGATACCGTCATGGGCTCATTTTAAACGTAGCCCGCCGGAATTTCCGTCCTCTACGGGCATAAGGCATTCGGCGGGCAGACCGCCGGCCCCGCGCTGTATAAAATTAGTACCGCTCCGCAGGCGTAACGGCTAAAATACCTTGTCTTAGCTCACGATTCCAATAACAAAAAGGAGACGGCTACATACACTACGCAGCAGATCGGCGCGGCTCGCCCACCCAGCCCTAAATAATCAAGTCAAGAGAACGCGCGGGCGCGATATACCGCCAGGAGCCTGGATACGGTACCGATGTGACATGTTCTACCAGACGCTTAATATGTAATATCTTGCTACGGCCCCTATACGGGTTAACTCTACCCTGTTACATTTTCCCCATGAACACACAAAACCAATCCCTATCTCGCAAAATTCTTATCGTCGACGACGATCCACGGTTACGCGATTTACTCCGCCGCTACCTATCGGAACAAGGTTTTAATGTATTTGTCGCCGAAGACGCCAAAGAAATGGGCAAATTGTGGCAGCGCGAGCACTTCGACCTGCTGGTTCTCGATCTCATGCTTCCCGGCGAAGACGGGCTGTCCATTTGCCGTCGGCTGCGCGGCGGGCACGATAACACTCCCATCATCATTCTGACCGCCAAGGCGGAAGAAATCGACCGCATCGTTGGCCTGGAAATGGGCGCGGACGACTACCTGTCCAAGCCGTTCAACCCGCGTGAACTGCTCGCCCGCGTCAACGCCATCCTGCGCCGCCGCGGCACCGAAGAGCATCCGGGCGCCCCCAGCCAGGAAAACGAATCCATCGAATTCGGCCCTTACGTGCTGAACCTGTCCACCCGCACCCTTACGCGCAACAATGAACAGGTTCCCATCACCACGGGCGAGTTCTCGGTGCTGAAGGTATTCGCGCGCCATCCCAAGATTCCCCTGTCGCGCGACAAGCTGATGGAACTGGCCCGCGGCCGCGAGTACGAAGCCTTCGACCGCAGCCTGGACGTCCAGATTTCCCGGTTGCGCAAGCTGGTCGAACCCAATCCCTCGAAACCCGTGTTCATCCAGACCGTCTGGGGCCTGGGCTATGTTTTCGTACCCGATGGCGGCCATTGAAGCCTTGCGGGCGTGATGCAGCGCCATGGCCATGTCGCCCCCGCAAAAACCACGAGCCAAAACCAAGTCGCGTTTCCGCCTGGGCCTGTTCAGCCGCTCATTCCTGCTTCTGGCCGGATTGATGCTGGTCAGCCTGGGCGCCTGGCTCCAGGTGTTCTTCAGCATGGAAGAAGGCCCGCGCGCCACCCAGATGGCCCAGCGCGTGACCACAGCCGTCAGTATCACGCGCTCCGCGCTGGTCTATGCCCCCACCAGCGTGCGCCCCGCATTGCTGCTGGACCTGGCCACCAAGGAAAGCCTGCGGGTGCAGCCCCGCGAAGCGGCCGACGTCCTCCAGCCGCTGCCCAATTCCAACTACTGGAATCACGTCGCCGCCGAAATCAAGGACCGGCTGGGGCCTGACACCCACGTCATGTGGACGGTCAACCAGGCGCCCGGCATCTGGGTCAGCTTCGAGATCAACAACGATCAGTACTGGCTGGTCTTCGACCGCGAGCAGCTGGGGCTGACCGCCGGCGTCGAGTGGTTCGGCTGGGGCGCCACCGCCCTGCTTCTGGCGCTGGTGGGCGCGGCGATTAGCGTGCGCTTCGTCAACCGCCCCCTGGCCCAGCTGGCCAAGGTGGCTCAGCAGCTGGCGCGCGGCGAGACGCCCTCGCCGCTGCCCGAAAAAGGGCCGGCCGAGATCCGCGACATGAACATCGCCTTCAACCGGATGGCGCGCGACATCCGCCAGACCGAGGCCGACCGCGAGATCATGCTGGCGGGCATCTCGCACGATCTGCGCACGCCGCTGGCCCGCATGCGCCTGGAAATCGAGATGAGCAACGTCACCGACGAGGCGCGCCAGGCCATCGACGAAGACCTGGGCCAGATCGATCACAGCATCGGCCAGCTCATGGAGTATGCCCGGCCCGCCGGCATCGTGCCCGAGCAAGGAGTAGACGTCTCCTCGGTGCTGCATGACCTGTTCGAGCGCGAACGCTCGCATACCGAGTCCCTGGGCGGCGAGCTGACCGCCGACATCGAGCCCAATCTGTATGCCAAGATCAGCGCCCACGATCTCAAGCGCATCGTGGGCAATCTCATCGAAAACGCGCGCCGCTATGGCCGCACTCCTTCCGATGGACGCGCCTACATCGAACTGTCGGGCAAGCAGCAAGGCAACATCCTGGCCATCGAAGTGCGGGATCGCGGCACGGGAATTGCCCCCACCGACGTGCAAAGGCTGCTGCGGCCTTTTTCGCGTGGGGAGTCCGCGCGCACCGGCGTCAGTGGAGCGGGCTTGGGGCTGGCCATCGTCGAGCGCCTGCTGGGCCAGGTGGGCGGGCAGCTCGAGCTGATTTCCCACCCGCAGTCGGGCTTGGTCGCGCGCATCGAAATACCCAAAGTCCGCATCCGTAATTTTCAGGCCGACACCCAGGCTTGATGGCGTAGAATCAACGACAAGGGGCGCATGCGCCCGGCATGTGTTTACACCAGACTTCAGGAGCTCAGATGAAAACAGTAGGCGATAAACTCGAACCCTTCAAGGTCGCGGGCGTCAAGCCCGGCTTCAATCAGCATGAAGAAAACGGTGTCTCGGCCTTCGAGGACATCACCGAAAGCTCGTTTCCCGGAAAGTGGAAAGTCATTTATTTCTATCCCAAGGACTTCACTTTCGTATGTCCGACCGAAATCGTCGGTTTCAACAATCTGGCCCAGGACTTCGAGGACCGCGACGCGGTGCTCATGGGCGGCTCGGTCGACAATGAATTCGTCAAGCTGGCCTGGCGGCGCGAACATCCCGACCTGAACAAGCTGGGGCACTACCAGTTCGGCGACACCACCGGCGCGCTGGTCGACCAGCTGGGCATACGCGAAAAAAGCGAGGGGGTCGCCCTGCGCGCCACCTTCATCGTCGATCCGGACAACGTCATCCAGCATGCCTCGGTGAACAACCTGAATGTCGGCCGCAACCCCGAGGAAATCCTGCGCATACTCGACGGCCTGCAAACCGACGAACTCTGCCCGTGCAACCGTTCGCTGGGCGGCGATACGCTGTAGAACGCCCGCCGCCCTCTCTTCCAGCCCGGCGCGCCGGGCTTTAGCGGCACTGATCGATAGGTAGGAACCATGGAGTTTCTTGCATCCATCAAGGCAATGATCCCTGATTGGGCCAAGGACATACGCCTGAACCTGGACGGCACCATTGCGCGCTCCTCGCTCAACCCCCAGGACGCGGTCGGGGCGGCGCTCGCGGCCGCCTATGCGGCGCGCAGCCCGGTGCTGATGGCCGCGTTCAAAAGCGGCCTGTCACCGGAAGACGCAAACGGCGTGCTGACCGCCGCAGCCCTCATGGGCATGAACAATACTTATTATCCCTATCTCGAGATGGCGGGCGACGAGCAATTGAAAACCCTGCCCGCCCAGCTGCGCATGAACGCCTATGCCAGCCACGGCGGCATCGACCAGAACCGTTTCGAGCTCTTCGCGCTGGCCGCGTCCATTGTGGGCAAATGCCATTTTTGCGTCGGCTCGCACTACCAGAACCTGAAGAAAGCGGGCTATACGTCGGAGCAGTTGCGCGATGTGGGCCGCATCGCGGCGGTGGTCAATGCGGCCGCACAGGTCCTGACGGCCGAAGGCAAATAAGGGACCGCTATTTCGCCAGCATGGCGACCACGGTCGCGGCAATGCCTTCCTTGCGGCCCAGGTAACCCAGGCTCTCGTTGGTTTTGGCCTTGATGTTGATGTCGGCCACGGAAACCTCCAGGTCGGCCGCTATGTTGGCGGCCATCGCGGCCGCGTGCGGGCCGATCTTGGGCGCCTGCGCATGCACGGTCGCATCCACGTTCACCACCTTCCAGCCGGCCTGCGCCACCTTCCGCACGGCGGCGCGCAACAGCACGCGGCTGTCCGCCCCTTTGTAGGCCGGGTCCGTATCGGGGAAATGCCGGCCGATGTCGCCCAGGCCGGCCGCCCCCAGTATGGCATCGGTCACCGCATGCAGCAGCACGTCGGCGTCGGAGTGACCCAGCAGGCCGTGCGTATGCGGTATGTCCACGCCGCCGATGATCAGCGGCCGGCCCTCCACCAGCGCATGCACGTCGAAGCCCTGCCCCACTCGAAACGGAAAACTCATTGCAACTCCTTGAAATCACACAAGCCGCCCGGTCGGCCACCGGCGACCTATAGCCATTTTTCCATCAGCTCGAAATCCTCGGGCCAGGTCACTTTGAAATTACGCGCCGAACCGTGCACCAGGCTGGGCGCATAGCCGGCCAGCTCCATGGCGGAAGCCTCGTCCGTCAAGGACGCGCTGGACGCATCCGCACTTTGCAGGGCCTGCAACAAGCGGCCCGCCTGAAACATTTGCGGCGTCTGCGCCAGCCACAAGCCATCACGGGCCACCGACCGGCTCACCCGGTCGGCCATATTGGCGGCATCCGCCTCGCCGCCCGGCGCGGCACCGGCGGCCAGCTTCACCGTATCGGCAACCGGCTGGGCCAGGAGCCCTCCGGCCTGGGTCCGCAAGCAGGAATCGACCAGCCGCTTCAACGCCTGGGCGGGCAGCCCCGGCCGGGCGGCGTCGTGCACCAGCACCCAGTCGCCCGGATCCAGCCCGGCGTCCTGCAAGGCCGCCAGCACGGTTTCCGCCCGGGAAGGGCCGCCGCAAGGCCGCCACACCGTTCGCGGCAGGCCAGCCAGCGCGGACTCGACCCATGCATCGCCCGCCGCCACCGCCACCCGCACCTGCGCAATGCGCTCATCGGCCAGCATGGCGCGGACCGCCCAGCGCAGCATGGGCTCGCCCTTGAGCAGACGATACTGCTTCGGCATGGCGTCCCGTCCCAGGGCGGACAATCCCGGCTCTTGAGCGCGCGCCCCGATGCCGGCGGCGGGAATGATTGCAATCAGTTTCGTATGCATAAGAAAGGCATTTTATAATGATGCGCTACATGGCTACAGAAACAACCCCTCCCGTCCCCATTCCCTCCATCCAAGCCGTGCTGGCCGCGCTCAAGCCGGGGCAGCGGCACGTCCAGCCCCTGCCCGCGGGCTCCGGCGACGCATGGCTGCTGGCGGACCTGGCGCGCGCCTCGCGGCAGACCATCGTCGTCCTGTGCGCCGACCCGCTGTCCGCGCAGCGCCTGGCCGAGGAAGTGCTGCTGTTCGCGCCCGACCTGCGCCTGCGGCAATTGCCCGATTGGGAAACCCTGCCCTATGACAGCTTCTCGCCGCATCAGGATCTGATTTCCGAGCGCCTGCGCACCCTGCACGCCCTGATGCAGGAAAGCGTCGACATCCTGACCGTGCCGGTGACCACGGCGCTGTACCGGCTTGCTCCACCGGAGTTCCTGGCCGCCTATACGTTTTCGTTCCGACAGGGCGAGAAGCTGGACGAGGAGGGCCTGCGCCGCCAGTTGACGCTGGCCAACTACACCCACGTCACCCAGGTCACCGCGCCGGGCGAATTCAGCATCCGCGGCGGCCTGATCGACCTCTTCCCCATGGGCTCCGTCCTGCCCTACCGGCTGGATCTGTTCGACGATGAGATCGAGTCCATACGCAGCTTCGACATCGATACCCAGCGCAGCCTGTATCCGGTCAAGGACGTGCAGTTGCTGCCCGGCCGGGAATTTCCCATGGACGAAGCCGCGCGCAATCGCTTCCGCGCGCGCTTTCGCGAAGTGTTCGAGGGCGATCCCACCCGAGCGCTGCCCTACAAGGACATCGGCAACGGCATCGCTTTCGCGGGGGTCGAATATTACCTGCCGCTGTTCTTTACCCAAACGGCCACGCTCTTCGACTACCTGCCCGAGCAGTCGTTCACCGTCACGCTGGGCGACGTCAATCAGGCGGTGCAGCGCTTCGCCCACGATACGCAAAGCCGCTACCAGTTTCTGAAAAGCGACCGCGAACGTCCGGTCCTGCCGCCCGACCAGTTGTTCCTGGACGAGGAGGCGCTGTTCGTTCACCTGAAAGCTTTCGCGCGCCTGGTGCTGGACGGCGAGCAGCCTCATCCCGGCTTGCGCGCCGCACCCAACGTGGCGGTGGCGCGGCGCGCCCAGGACCCGGTGGCCAACCTGCGCGGGCTGCTGGGCCGTTCTCATGGCCGCGTCGTGCTGTGCGCCGACTCGGCGGGCCGCCGGGAAACCCTGTTGCAGATGCTGGCCGAATTCGGCATCGCGCCCGACTCCGGCACCGAGACACTGCAGGATTTCCTGGACTCCCAAAGCCGCTTCGCCCTTGTCGTTGCGCCGCTGTCCAACGGTTTCACCGTCGTCGACCAAGACTTGACCCTCTTGACCGAGAACGACCTGTACCCCAGCCAGGCGCGCCCCACCCGGCGCGGCCGGCGCGCGCAGGAGGCGGGCAGCGACGTCGAGGCCATGGTGCGCGACCTGTCGGAGCTGCGCGAAGGCGATCCGGTGGTGCATGCCCAGCACGGCATCGGACGCTACTGCGGCCTGGTCGAAATGGACCTGGGCGAAGGCTTGATGGAATTCCTGCATCTGGAGTACGCCAACGGCAGCACCCTGTACGTGCCGGTGGCCCAGCTGCACGTCATCGCCCGCTACAGCGGCGCCGACCCCGAACATGCGCCCCTGCACCAGCTGGGCTCCGGCCAGTGGGACAAGGCGCGCCGTAAGGCGGCCAGGCAGGTGCGCGACGCCGCCGCCGAACTGCTGGCCCTGTATGCGCAGCGCGCGGCGCGTGAGGGCTATCGCTTCAAGCTGTCTGCCTCCGACTACCAGGCTTTCGCCGAAGGCTTCGGCTTCGAGGAGACCGCCGACCAGGCCGCCGCCATCGAGGCCGTCATCGGCGACATGACCTCTGGCCGGCCCATGGACAGGCTGGTCTGCGGCGACGTGGGCTTCGGCAAGACCGAGGTCGCCTTGCGCGCCGCCTTCCTGGCCGTCATGAACGGCAAGCAGGTCGCCCTGCTGTGCCCCACCACCCTGCTGGCCGAACAGCACGCCCAGACTTTTTCCGACCGCTTCGCCGACTGGCCCGTCAAGGTGGCCGAGCTGTCGCGCTTCCGTTCGGGCAAGGAGGTCGCCGCCGCGATCGAGGGCCTGAACGAGGGCCGGGTGGACATCGTGATCGGCACGCACAAAATCCTGTCCAAGGAAGTGAAGTTCAAGAATCTGGGTCTGGTCATCATCGACGAGGAGCACCGTTTCGGCGTGCGCCAGAAGGAAGCCCTCAAATCCTTGCGCGCCGAAGTCGACGTGCTGACGCTGACCGCCACGCCCATACCGCGTACCCTGGGCATGTCGCTGGAAGGCATACGCGATTTCTCGGTGATCGCCACGGCGCCGCAACGGCGTCTTGCGATCAAGACCTTCGTGCGCCGCGAAGACGGCAGCACCATACGCGAGGCATTGCTGCGCGAGCTCAAGCGCGGCGGCCAGGTGTATTTCCTGCATAACGAAGTGGATACCATCCACAACCGGCGCGCGCGCCTGGAAGAGCTGGTGCCCGAAGCGCGCATCGCCGTCGCCCATGGGCAGATGCCCGAGCGCGAGTTGGAGGAAGTCATGAAGGGCTTCTACCAGCAGCGCTACAACGTCCTGCTCTGCACCACCATCATCGAAACCGGCATCGACGTTCCCACCGCGAACACCATCGTGATCCATCGCGCCGACCGCCTGGGCCTGGCGCAGCTGCACCAGTTGCGCGGCCGCGTCGGACGCTCCCACCACCAGGCCTACGCCTACCTGCTGACGCCCGGCGAAGACGCCATGACCTCCAATGCCAAGAAGCGGCTGGAAGCCATACAGGCCATGGAAGAACTGGGCGCGGGCTTCTTCCTGGCCATGCATGACCTGGAAATCCGGGGCACGGGCGAAGTCCTGGGCGAATCGCAGTCCGGCAACATCCAGGAGATCGGCTTCTCCATGTATTCGGACATGCTGAACGCCGCCGTGCGCGCCCTGAAGTCGGGCGAGGAGCCTGACCTGGATTCGCCCTTCTCCGCGCTGTGCGAAGTCAATCTGCACGCCTCTGCCCTGCTGCCGTCGGATTACTGTCCCGACGTCCATGCCCGCCTGGGGCTGTACAAGAAACTGTCCCACGCCCGCCACGAAGACGACCTGATCCACATCCAGGAAGAGCTGATCGACCGATACGGAAAACTGCCCGAGGCCGCGCAGACATTGCTGGCCACGCACCGGCTGCGCCTGGCCGCCGAGCCGCTGGGCATCGTCAAGATCGACGCCAGCGAGGCGCAGGCGCTGATCCAGTTTTCAGCCAAGCCGAACATCGATCCGCTGCGCATCATCGAACTGGTGCAAAAGCGCCGGGACGTCAGGCTGGCCGGCCAGGACAAGCTGAGAATCGAGATCAAGCAGGCGCAGGTTCCCGCCCGCATCGACGCGGTGCGCGGCGTGCTGAGGGCGCTGGTGTGACGGCCCGGTGCCTGCCTGCAATGGGCGGGCCGGCTGAAGGGAAGCCGGCGGCTCTGGCCTAGTGGCTCAGGCGGAACCAGTTGAGAATGCCGTCCAGCGGACTGACGTTCAAGGCGTAGTTGGCTTGTTGGCGCACCACCGGCTTGGCGCGGTAGGCCACTGAAAAATGCGCCAGACTCATCATCTTCAAATCGTTCGCGCCGTCGCCGACCGCGATGATCTGCTCCGGGGCCGCGCCCAGCTGGTCCGCCAGCGCCTTGAGGTGATCCGCCTTGCCCTGGGCATCGACGATCTTGCCCAGCACCTTGCCGGTCAGCTTGCCGCCGGCCACGTCCAGGAGATTGGCGTGGCAGGCGTCCAGCCCCAGTCTCTCCTTCAGCCTTTCGGTAAAGAAGGTGAACCCGCCCGACACCAGCAGGGTTTTCAGGCCGTTCTTCCTGGCCGTTGAAATCAGCTTTTCGGCCCCGGGATTCAAACGCAGGCGCTCTTCATAGACTTGCTCCAGCGCCGTGGCCGGCACGCCTTCCAGCAAGGCCACGCGGCGCATCAGACTTTCGGAGAAATCCTTGATTTCGCCGCGCATGGCGGCCTCGGTGATGGCCGCCACTTCCGCCTTGCGGCCCGCCATGTCGGCAATCTCGTCGATGCATTCGATGTTGACCAGGGTGGAATCCATATCCATGGCCAGTATCCGGCAATCGCGCAAGCGCGAGATCTGCTCGAAAAAGGCGTAATCCATGCCGAACTCCTCGCAGCACGCCATGACCTCGGCGCGGGCATCGGCATCCACGTCCAGCAAGCGCACGGCGGTGTTGCCCAGTTCCTGCACGCCGCCAGCGCTGGCCATGGCGGCGATTTTTTCGATATTGGCCGTCACAAGATTGGGAGCCTGAAGAATTAGGTGGGTCATAAGCCTATTGAAGAAGAAGGTGCACCGGCGGGAAAGCCGGCGAATATGGATACCGATACGGCGGCCATTTTACAAGGAAGATTCCCCGCCGCCGTTACTCTTGGAATCCTCCTCGCCGTTTCCTTGGTGGTAATCTGCCTTCTTTCCAAATTGAAACCGATGCCACTGCCAGAATATCCGGCCTACGCCGCGCGTACGCTGATGGCCCGTTGCCTGCTCGCGGCCTGCCTTGCCCTGACCATGGCGGCCATGCCGGCCCATGCCCAGAATAAAAGCGCCACCGCCGAAATCGACAAGACCCTGGACAGCGCGCGCACGCAGATCGACCGGGTGCAGAAGAAGCTGGACGCGGCCCCCGACAAGCCGCTGCAGGATAGCGACCTGGTCGACCTGCGCAACGCCGCACAGGAAGCACAGGAGCGCGCGCAAACGGCCGCTGCCGCTCTGGAGCCCCAGTTGGCCAGTGTCCAGGCCCGGGTAGCCGAACTGGGGCCACCCGCCGAAGGCATCAAGGAGACACCCGACGTCGCCGCGCAGCGTGCGGAACTGACCCGGAACAGCAGCATGCTGGACGCTCAGATCAAGCTGGCGCGCCTGATTGCCGTCGAAGCCCAGCAAGCGGGCGACCAGATACTGAAGCTGCGGCGCACACAGTTCCAGGCCGAACTGGGCGTGCGCACGGATTCGATCCTGGCCCGCCCCTTCTGGACCGAATTGCGCAATCAACTGCCCCAGGATGTGCGCCGGCTCCAGCCCCTATGGGATGAACTGCGGAAATCCGCTCGAGAAGCCGGTGCCGCGGTATGGGGAGCCGCCCTGCTGGGCGTCGTGGCCATCCTCATCCTGCGTGTGCTGGCCGGCCGCCTGCTCTGGCAACTGACCACCACCCGCGTCGCGCCGGGCCGCTTGCGGCGTTCTCTGTATGCGGCTGCCCAGGTCATGCTGGCCACCATTGCGCCCGGGATGATGGCCGCCGTCCTGCGCCTGGGCGTGGAATGGAACACGGCCCTGTCCGATGAACTGGATACGCTGCTCAGCCTGGGGGTGGGCGCCGTATATTTTGGCGGCTTCGTCACCGGCCTGGGTCGTGCGCTGCTGTCGGCGGACCGGCCCACCTGGCGGCTTGCTTCCCTGTCCGACGAAGTGGCGACAGGCTTGCGGTGGTTTCCCGCCATCCTGGCCCTTGTCCTGGTCGCTGGCTGGATAGGGCAAAGGCTGGCGACGCTGGTCAATGCCAGCCTGGCCGCCACGGTCGCCCAGAATTGCATGATGTCACTGGTTCTGGGGCTGCTCATGGCGCTGGCCATGCGCCAGGCCACGCGGCTTAGCCGGCATACGCATTCCGGACAACAAAAGGCCCCTGCGCCGCCGGCCGGCTATGCCATCGCCCGGGGCGTGATCTGGATTGCCGTGACGGCAAGCATGGCCAGCCTGCTGCTGGGCTATATCGCCCTGGGCAGTTTCATCGTCCGGCAGGCGGCCTGGCTGGCCATTGTCCTGGGCTCCGCCTACCTGCTCAACGGGCTCGTCGATGATGCCTGCCAAAGCGTCCTGGCGGCCATCAAGCGCAATGCCGATGACGAAAATTACAGCCGCCCCATGACACGGGTACGCAGCCAGGCCACCGTGCTGCTGGCCGGCCTGGTGCGCCTGGCCGTCGTGCTGTTTGCCCTGGTCCTGCTGGCCGCGCCTTTCGGCGACGGACCCACGGCCTGGCTGCAGCGCCTGGACTACCTGCACAACGGCATTGCCATCGGCGAAGTCCAGATACGCCCCGCCTCGGTCATGTTTGCACTCCTGGTGCTGCTGCTGGGCTTTGGAATCGTCAAGGTGGTCCAGGCCTGGCTGACCCGCCAATACCTGCCCACCACCAGCCTGGATCCCGGCATGCGCCTCTCGGCCGCCACCCTGTTCGGCTATGCGGGCTACGTGCTGGCCTTTTCGCTATCCCTGTCCGCCGTCGGCATCGGCCTGGAGCGGGTGGCGTGGATAGCCAGCGCGTTGTCCGTCGGCATCGGCTTCGGGCTGCAGGCCGTCGTGCAGAACTTCGTGTCCGGCCTCATTCTGCTGGCGGAAAGGCCCGTGAAGGTGGGCGACTGGGTATCGCTGGGCGGAATCGAGGGCGACATCCGACGCATCAATGTGCGCGCCACCGAAATCCAGATGGGGGACCACTCCACCGTCATCGTTCCAAATTCGGAATTCATCACCAAGGTCGTGCGCAATGTCACCCACGCCAGCCCGCTGGGCCGGGTGCAGATCAAGCTGGCCCTTCCCCTGAATACGGATGCCGGGCAGGTCCATGAGCTGATGCTGGCCGCCTTCAGGGAAAACGCCGACATCCTGGACGAACCCGCTCCCGATGTCATGCTGGACGGCGTCGATGCGAACGGCCTGGTGTTCAATGCGACGGGGCATGTAAGTTCGCCGCGCGCCGCCTACCGGGTACGCAGCGCCCTGCTGTTCGAGATCGTGCGGCGGCTCAGGAACGAGGATATTCCCCTGATCAATCCGCCGGCGATGGTGCTGAAGGAGTCCGCGGCTTCTGCGGCGGTTTCCGGTGCCGCAGCAAGTAGCGATACACAAAGCCCGGGTAGCCCAGCACCAGGAACAGGCTTAGCGTAACGGCGTAGAACTCCCAGGTCTGGGGAAACACATTGCCCATGTTGGCTTCAAATGCAAATCCCAGCGCGCCCACCAGGCCGTAGAGCACCAGCATTTCCAGCAAGCGCACGAAGAACGGCTTGTGTACCGCGCGGCCGCGATTGCGCCAGCCCGGATACGCCAGCAGCAGCGCCGCCAGGGCGGCCGCCACCAACAGCTTGCCCATGAACAATGCCGCCGAGGCGGGATCGGACGCCACGAAGAAGGCCTGGCCGATCAGCGCGAGGGTCAGGTAACCCACGCCCCACAACAAGGCGAAAAACACCAGCGCTTCCAGCCACCGGAGCCAGACCGGACGCGCCGCCTCGCCGGGCTGGATCCAGGGCAGCATCAGGAAGGGCCGCTGGACCAGGAAAGGAAGGTTGGCGCCGGCCAGAGACAAAGCGATAACGATCCAGACCGCAAACGTTTGATTCATTCGTCAGAACTTCAGCGAGCCTTCGATGACCCGCACGCAAAGCGCCATCAGGCCGCCCGGCAACACCCCCAGGACGATGATGAGCAGGCCGTTCACGGACATCAGGCCGTTGGTGATGACGCCATTGTCGATGCTGGCCGGCTCGCCCTCGGGCTCGTCGAAATAGGCCATCTTGACGACGCGCAGATAGTAGAAGGCGCCGATCAGCGACAGGATGACGGCGACCACGGCGATCGCGACATGGCCTGCTCCGATCAATGCCTGCAGCACCGCCAGCTTGGCATAGAAGCCCGCCATCGGCGGAATGCCGGTCAGCGAGAACATGGACAGCAGCAGCATGGCGGCCAGGATGGGATTGCGGCGGTTCAGGCCCTTCAGGTCGGCGATCTCCTCGCACTCGAAGCCCTTGCGGCTAAGCAGAAGGATCAGCCCGAAGGTGATCAGCGTGGTCAACACGTAGATGATGACGTAGAACAGCGCCGAGCCATAAGCCTGCCCGGCCAGGACTTGGTCCTGGACGACGCCCGAGAGCAGCCCCAGGAACACGAAGCCCATGTGGGAAATCGTCGAATAGGCCAGCATGCGCTTGAAATTGGTCTGCGCAATGGCGGCGATGTTGCCGATGGCCAGCGACAGCACGGCCAGGATCAGCAGCATGGGCTGCCAGTCGATGGCAATGCCGTGCAAGCCTTCCACCAGCAGCCGCAGCGTGATGGCGAAGGCGGCCAGCTTGGGCGCCGCGCCCAGGATCAGGGTGACCGACGTGGGCGAGCCCTGATAGACGTCCGGGGTCCACATGTGGAATGGCGCGGCGGCCAGCTTGAAGGCCAGGCCGGCCACGATGAACACCACGCCGAACACCAGCGGCAGGCGTTCGGCATTGCCGCTGCCTATGACCTGGGCGATCAGGCGCAGATCGAGCTGGCCGGTGGCGCCGTAGATCATGGACATGCCGTACAGCAGCACGCCCGAGGCCAGGGCGCCCAGCACGAAATACTTCATGGCGGCTTCGGTCGAGTTGACGTCGTCGCGGCGCAGGGCCACCAGCGCATACAAGGCAAAGGACATCAGTTCGACGCCCAGATACACCGTCAGCATGCTGCCGGCGGAAATCATGACCATCTGGCCCAGCAAGGCGAACAGCGTCAGGGAATAGAACTCGCCCCCGTGCTTGAGCATGTCGCGCTGCTCGGCGTACCCCCGGCCGTAGATCAGTGTGGCGATCACCGCCACGTAGGACAGCACTTTCAGGAAATGCGACAGGGAATCGACCACATACAGGCCGCCGAATGAATTGCCCTGGACCCCGTCGTTCCACTGCCACAGCGACACGGCGGTCAGCACCAGCAAGGCGCCTATGCTGAGCGTGAACGTGACATGGCGGGACTCGGTCTTGTTGAAGGCGTCGATGAGCAGGACCACCGCGGCCAGAATCAGCAGCAGTATCTCGGGCGTAGCCAAGGCGAAGTCAAATGGATTTTGCATAATATTTCAGGTCTACAGTTTCGAGATAGAGACGTGCTGCAGCAAGGCTTCCACCGACACATGCATGACATCTGTAAACGGTTTCGGATAAATGCCCATGTACAGCACGGCAATCGCCATGATTCCCAGAATGAAGAATTCGCGCGGGCTCAGGTCGACCATGCCCCGGACCTGCTCGTTGGCGACATCGCCAAGGGCCACGCGCTTGAACATCCACAGCGAATACGCCGCGCCCCAGATCAGCGCCGATGCCGTCAGCAGGCCGACCCAGAAGTTGTATTCGACGGCGCCCATGATGACGGTGAACTCGCCCACGAAGCCGCTGGTCGCCGGCAGGCCCGAGTTGGCCATGGAGAACAGCAGGAACAGGGTGACGAAACGCGGCATGACGTTGACCACGCCGCCGTAGTCGGCGATACGGCGCGTATGCAGGCGGTCATACAGGACGCCGATGCACAGGAACATCGCGCCGGAGACGAAGCCGTGCGAGATCATCTGCACGATGGCCCCTTCCAGGCCCGCCGTGTTGAACAGAAAGAAGCCCAGCGTGACGAAACCCATGTGGGCGACCGAGGAATAGGCCACCAGCTTCTTCATGTCGTCCTGGACGATGGCGACCAGGCCGATATAGATCACGGCGATCAGCGACAGCGCGATCATCATGCCGGCCAGGCTGTGCGAGGCGTCCGGCACGATGGGCAGCGAGAAGCGCAGGAAGCCGTAGGCGCCCAGCTTCAGCATGATGGCGGCCAGCACGACCGAGCCGCCCGTGGGCGCTTCGACGTGGGCGTCGGGCAACCATGTATGCACCGGCCACATCGGCACCTTGACGGCGAACGCCGCCAGCAGGGCCACGAAGATGAGGATCTGCGGCGTGTAGTCCAGCTTCAGCTGATGCCAGGTCAGGATGTCGAAGGAACCGTCGGCGGCATGCCACAGGTAGATGAAGGCGACCAGGGTCAGCAGCGAACCCATCAGCGTGTACAGGAAGAACTTGAACGCAGCATAGACGCGGTTCGGCCCGCCCCATACCCCGATGATCAGGTACATGGGGATGAGCGTGGCTTCGAAGAAGACATAGAACAGCATGCCGTCCAGCGAGGCGAACACACCCACCATCAGTCCCGACAGGATGAGGAAGGCGGCCATGTACTGGGACACGCGGCTGGTGATCACTTCCCAGCCGGCCAGCACCACGATGACGGTGATGAAGGCGGTCAGCAGCACGAACCAGATCGAGATGCCGTCGATGCCCAGGTGGTAGTTGACGGCAAAGGTTTCGATCCAGCTGGCCTTTTCGACGAACTGCATGTCGGCGGTATCGGGATTGAAGCCCGTGTACAGGGGCAGGGTCACCAGGAAGCCGGCCACCGAGCCGATCAGCGCGAGCACGCGGGTCAGGCCCGGCCTGTCGTCGCGGCCCACCAGCAGCACGATCAGCCCCGCCACGATGGGGACGAAGATCGAAAGCGTTAACCAGGGAAGAGTAGAAGACGCCATATCGCTAGCCATCAGTTAACCGTGAGCACAAAAAAGGAGAGTAGAGCCATGATCCCGATGATCATCGCAAAGGCGTAGTGGTAGATGTAGCCCGACTGCAAGTGCCGGCTGACCGCAGCCACCCAGCCCACCAGGCGGGCGCTGCCGTTGACCAGCACGCCGTCGATCAGGCCGCGGTCGCCGCCCTTCCAGAAACCGTGGCCCAGGCAGCGGGCGCCGCGCGCGATGACCTGCTCGTTGAACCAGTCGGCGTAGTACTTGTTGTCGAGCACGCGATTGACGAACGACAGCCGGCCATGGATGGCGGCGGGCAGCCTGGGATTGACCATGTAGCAGTACCAGGCGACCACGAAGCCGGCGATCATCAGCCAGAAAGGCACGGTGACGAAGCCGTGCAGCGCGTAGGCCACCCAGCCGTGCCAGTGCTCCGCCAGCTCGGCCATGGCCGGATGCTGCGGCAATACCGCGATGACGCCATCGAAGAAGCCGTCGAACAGCAAGGGATCGATGAACCAGGCGCCGGCGATGACGGATGGGATGGCCAGCAGGACCAGCGGCAGGGTAACGACCCAGGGCGACTCGTGCGGCGTGCCGCCGTGATGGCCATGATCGTCATGCGCGTCGTGCCCGTGTCCATGGCTGGCGTGCGCGTCGGTGTTGAAACGCTCTTTGCCGTGGAACACCAGGAAATATACCCGGAAGGAATACAGCGAGGTCACGAATACGCCGATCAGGGTGGCGTAGTAGCCGAAGCTCGCGCCCCAGACATCGGCCGCGCCGGCGGCCTCGATGATGTGTTCCTTGGAATAGAAGCCCGCGAAGAACGGCGTGCCGACCAGGGCCAGCGTGCCCAGCAGGAAGGTGATCCAGGTGATGGGCATGTACTTGCGCAGGCCGCCCATGTTGCGGATGTCCTGGTCATGATGCATGCCGATGATGACCGAGCCCGCGCCCAGGAACAGCAGGGCCTTGAAGAAAGCGTGCGTCATCAGGTGGAAGATGGCCGCCGAATAGGCGGAGGCGCCCAGCGCGACCGTCATGTAGCCCAGTTGCGACAAGGTGGAATAAGCGATCACGCGCTTGATGTCGTTCTGGACGATGCCCAGTATGCCCAGGAACAGCGCGCCGATGGCGCCGATCACGATCATGAACGACAGCGCCGTGTCGGAATGCTCGAACACCGGCGAGAATCGCGCCACCATGAAGATGCCCGCGGTCACCATGGTTGCCGCGTGGATCAGGGCGGAAATGGGCGTGGGGCCTTCCATGGAATCGGGCAGCCAGGCATGCAGAGGAACCTGCGCCGACTTGCCCATGGCGCCCACGAACAGCGAAATACACGCCACCGTCAGCAACTGCCAGTCGGTGCCCGGGAAGGCCTCGGTGGCCAGCTTGTCGCTTTGCGCGAAGATGTCGCCGTAGTGCATGCTGCCGGCATAGGCAAACAGCAGGCCTATGCCCAGGATGAAGCCGAAGTCGCCCACGCGGTTGACCAGGAAGGCCTTCATGTTGGCGAAGATGGCGGTCGGACGCGTATACCAGAAGCCGATCAGCAGGTAGGACACCAGGCCCACCGCTTCCCAGCCGAAGAACAGCTGCACCATGTTGTTGGACATGACCAGCATCAGCATGGAGAAGGTGAACAGCGAAATATAGGCGAAGAAACGCTGGTAGCCGGGATCGTCGGCCATGTAGCCTATGGTGTAGATGTGCACCATCAGCGACACCGAGGTCACCACCACCATCATCAGCGCCGACAGCGGATCGATCAGGAAGCCGAGTTCCAGCGGGGTCGTGCCGATGACGCTCCAGGTGTACAGAGTGCCGTCGTAGGTGTGGCCGTCCAGCACCTGGAACAGCACCATGACCGAGCCGATGAAGGAAACCAGCACGCAGGCGATGGTGATCAGGTGGGAGCCGCGGCGGCCGACGAAGCGGCCCAGGAAGCCGGTGCCGAACAGGCCGGCCAGTATGGCCCCGGCCAGCGGCGCCAATGCAATCAATAGGTAAAGACTGGGTGAATTCATAGTATGTGCAATCCCATCAACCCTTGAGCTGGTCAAGTTCTTCAACGTTGATCGTATTCAGGTTGCGGAACAGCAAAACCAGAATCGCCAGGCCGATAGCGGCTTCAGCCGCGGCCACCGTCAAGATAAAAAAGACGAAGACTTGCCCGGCCGTATCGCCGAACCATGTTGAAAACGCCACGAAATTCATGTTGGCGGCCAGCAGCATGAGCTCGATGGACATCAGCAGAATGATCAGGTTGCGGCGGTTCAGGAAGAAGCCGAAGATACCGATGGCGAACAGGATGGCGCCCAGTATCAGGTAATGAGCCAGAGTCAATGTCATTTGGAGTCCCCTTGGGCTGGTTCGGCGCCGGTTGCGGCCGAGGGCGCTTCGGTCTGCGAGGGAATGCTGACCAGGCGCAGGCGGTCCTTGGCCTGGGCCTTGACCTGGTCGGACGGACGGTTGCGCTTGACGTCGCTACGCTTGCGCAAGGTCAGCGCGATGGCGGCGATCATGCCCACCAGCAGGATCACGCCGCCCACCTGCACGGCGAACACGTAGTCGGTGTACATCGCCACGCCCAGGGCATGGGTGTTGTCGTAGTCGTCGGCGACCGGGGCTGCCGGGCCGGCGCCCATCCAGGTCCTGGCCAGCACGAAGGCCATCTCCAGCACCATGACCAGACCGATGACCAGGCCCAGGGGCAGGTAGGTCTTGAGCCCCGAGCGCAGGGTTTCCATGCGCACGTCCAGCATCATGACCACGAACAGGAACAGCACCATGACCGCGCCCACATACACCAGGACGAGCAGCAGGGAAAGGAATTCGGCGCCCAGCAGCATCCAGATCATGGATGCGGTGAAGAAGGCCAGGATGAGATGCAGCACGCCGGTGACGGGACTGTTGGCGGTGATGACGCGGAACGCGGCGACGATCAGCACCAGCGACAGCAGATAAAACAGGACGGTAGAAAAAATCATAGGTGTCGGGTCCGGCATCAACGATAAGGGGCGTCTTCGGCGCGACGGCGTGCGATTTCAGGCTCGTAGCGATCGCCAATGGCAAGCAGCATGTCCTTGGTGTAGTACAGGTCGCCGCGCTTTTCACCGTGGTATTCGGAGATATGCGTCTCGACGATGGAGTCCACCGGACAGCTTTCTTCACAGAAGCCGCAAAAAATGCATTTGGCCAGGTCGATGTCGTAGCGCGTGGTGCGGCGGGTGCCGTCATCGCGCTCCTCGGACTCGATGCTGATGGCCAGCGCGGGGCAGACCGCCTCGCACAGCTTGCAGGCGATGCAGCGCTCTTCGCCGTTGGGATAACGGCGCAAGGCGTGCAGGCCGCGGAACCGGGGCGACGCGGGGGTTTTCTCTTGGGGGTAGCGCAAGGTGACCTTGCGCTTGAAGAAGTACTTGCCGGTCAGGCGCATACCCTTCAACATCTCGG
This sequence comes from Pollutimonas sp. M17, assembly GCF_025836975.1. Classification (NCBI taxonomy): domain Bacteria; kingdom Pseudomonadati; phylum Pseudomonadota; class Betaproteobacteria; order Burkholderiales; family Alcaligenaceae; genus Pollutimonas; species Pollutimonas sp. M17. The sequence goes on from NZ_CP107548.1 coordinate 2,641,069, forward strand.
ACAGCATCAAGCTGCCGAAGAAATCCTTAATAGCTTCCATAATCTAGCCCCTGTGTCCTATTGCCAAATATTCCAGGGCGTTTGCATCCAGATCGCCACCACCAGCAACCAGATGCCGGTGAGCGGAATGAATACCTTCCAGCCCAGGCGCATGATCTGGTCGTAGCGGTAGCGCGGGAACGTCGCACGGAACCACACAAACATCGAAACCACAAAAAATGTCTTGATACCCAGCCACAGCCAGCCCGGAATCCAGGTCAGCGGCGCGATCTCCAGGGGCGGCATCCAGCCTCCCAGGAACATGATGGACGCCAGCGCCGACAGCAGGATCATGTTGGCGTACTCGCCCAGGAAGAACAGCGCAAAGCCCATGCCGGAATATTCCACCATGTGCCCCGCGACGATTTCCGATTCGCCCTCGACCACGTCGAAGGGGTGGCGGTTGGTTTCGGCCACGGCCGACACCACGTAGATGACGAAGAGCGGCAGCAGCGGCAGCCAGTTCCACGACATGAAGTTGATGCCCTTGTCGGCGAACCAGCCGGCGCCCTGCCCGTTGACGATGCCGCTGAGGTTCAGCGTACCGGATACCAGCAGCACGGTCACCAGCACGAAGCCGATAGCCAGTTCGTAGGACACCATCTGCGCGGCGGCGCGCAAGGCGCCCAGGAAGGCGTACTTGGAGTTCGATGCCCAGCCCGCGACGATCACGCCGTACACGCCTATGGACGTGATGGCCATGATGAACAGCAGGCCGGCGTTGACGTCGGCCAGCACGACTTCGGGCCCGAAGGGAATCACGGCCCAGGCCGCCAGCGCGGGCATCAGCGTGACCACGGGCGCCAGTATGTACAGCACCTTGTTGGCCTTGCTGGGAACGATGACTTCCTTGGTCAGAAGCTTGAACACGTCGGCAAAAGGCTGCAGCAGCCCGCGATAGCCCACGCGGTTCGGCCCCATGCGCACGTGCATCGCGCCTATCATCTTGCGCTCCCAGTAGGTAAGGTAGGCCACGCAAAGGATGATGGGCACGGCGATGACGACGATCTTCACCAGCGACCACACCACCAGCCAGGCAGTCGGGCCGATGAGTTCGGTACCGTAGTTTTCAAGAACTGTAAGCCACTCCATTAGGCACGCTCCACCGTGATTTGGCCAAAGCCGCTACCCAGCGCCGCCGTTTCGTCGAAGGCGGCGGCGATCCGTACGCAATCGGGCGCGACGGTATTGTCTTCCAGCGCGGGCAGCACGATCTGGCCCTGCTGGCTGGCAATGCGCACCGCATCGCCCGACTGTATGCCCAGGCCGGCCAGTGTGCCGGCCGCCATGCGCGCCTTGGGCGGCCGCGAGTCGGCCGTTTCCTGCAAGGGCGCCGAACGGCGCACCAGGGCATCGCTGCGATAGATGGGCACGTCGGTCACGCGCTCGAGGCCGCCGGGCCGGGCCGCCAGGCCGGGCTGGGCCTTGATTTCGTTGGACAGGCGTCCATCGAGTCCGCCGACCATGACGGTGTCGCGCACCGCTTCCGAGGTTTCGTAGTCGAAGCCCTGCAGTTCGAACAGATTGCCCAGCACGCGCAGGACTTTCCAGGCCGGCCGCGTATCGGCGAACGGCGCGGCCACGCCCTTGAAGCTCTGGGCACGGCCTTCGGCATTGACGAAAGTGCCCGACGTTTCGGTGAAGGGCGAAATGGGCAGCATGACATCCGCCCAGTCCTGCGCCGCCGACCGGAACGATGTAAGCGCCACCGCGAAGCCGGCCGATTTAAGGGCCTGGAGCGCGCGGGCGCCGTTGTCGCTGTCCAGCGTGGGTTCGGCATGCAGCACCAGGTAGGCTTTAAGGGATTTCTCCAGCATCTGCTCGGCGGTCAGCCCGCCGCGTCCGGGCGTGGCGCCGGCCAGGTAGCCGCCCACCGTGTTGGCGCCCGGGGTCAGGAAGCCGAATTGCGCCCTGGCCGCCTGGGCCAGCGCGGATGCATTGGCGGCGATCAACGATGCCTGGTCCGATGCCACCGCCATATTGCCCAGCAGTACGGCAACGCGTTCGCCGGACAGCAGGCTGGCGGCGATCTGCTCGGCCGCCACGGAAGGCGCGACGCCCGCCAGGGCCTCGGGCAGGGATTGCTCGGTGCTTTTCGCCACCGCCGCCAGCACCTCGGCCAGGGCATTGGGCAAGGCGCTGGGCGCCACCGTCATGCGGCCGGTCACGGGGAACAGGGGATCGTCGGCGGCCGAATCGATGAAGGAAATCTGCGTGCCGTGCTTGGCCGCCTGGCGCAGGCGCTGCGCCATCAGCGGGTGATCCTTGCGCAGGAAGGAACCCACCACCAGCACGCGATCAAGCTGGGCGAACTCGGTGATCGGCATGCCCAGCCAGGGCACGCCCGGCAGGGCCTCGTCCAGGGCCGCATCGATGTGGCGCAGGCGGAAGTCGACGTTCTCGGAACCCAGCGCCCGCATCAGCTTGGCCATGAGAGCCAGCTCTTCAGTGGTGGCGGTAGGGCTGCCGATGCCGCCGATCTGTTCGGCGCCGAACTGTTCGCGCACCGTATTGAAACCATGCACCACCACTTGCAGGGCGTCGGTCCAGGAGGCTTCGCGCCATTGGCCGTCCTCGCCCTTGATCATAGGGTGCGCCAGCCGGTCTTCGGTGTACAGGCCTTCGTAGGAGAAACGATCGCGATCGCTGATCCAGCATTCGTTGATGTCGTCGTTCTCGAAGGGCACCACGCGCAGCACGCGGTCCAGCTTGGCCTGCACGACCAGGTTGGCGCCCAGGCTGTCGTGGGGGCTGACCGAACGGCGGCGCGCCATTTCCCAGGTACGGGCCGTGAACTTGAAGGGCTTGGACAGCAATGCGCCCACGGGGCAGATGTCGATCATGTTGCCGGACAGCTCGGACTCGACCGCCTGGCCCACGAAGGTGGTGATCTCGGAATGCTCGCCGCGGTTGATCATGCCGATTTCCATGATGCCGCCGATTTCCTGGCCGAAACGGACACAGCGCGTACAGTGGATGCAGCGCTGCATGCCTTCGGTGGAAATCAGAGGCCCCATTTCCTTGGCGGACACCACGCGTTTCTCTTCGAGGTAGCGCGAGGCCGAGGCGCCGTAGCCGACGGCCAGATCCTGCAGCTGGCACTCGCCGCCCTGGTCGCACACGGGGCAATCCAGGGGGTGATTGATCAGCAGGAATTCCATCACGCTCTTCTGGGCCGCGATGGCCTTTTCCGAACGGGTGTGTACGACCATGCCGTTGGTGACCGGCGTGGCGCAGGCCGGCAGCGCCTTGGGCGCTTTTTCGACGTCGACCAGGCACATGCGGCAATTGGCCGCCACGGATAGTTTCTTGTGATAGCAGAAATGCGGTACGTAGACTCCCAGCTTGTGGGCGGCCTGGATGACCATGCTGCCTTCGGGAGCCTCTACTTTGATACCGTCGATGGTGATTTCAACCATTAGCGTGTCCTGACCCTACAGATATTTGGGCACCACACAGCTTTTATGCTCGATGTGGTGTGCGAATTCGTCGCGGAAGTGCTTGATGAAGCTGCGTACCGGCATGGCGGCGGCGTCGCCCAGGGCGCAGATGGTGCGGCCCATGATGTTGTGCGCGACCGAATCCAGGACGTCCAGGTCTTCCGGAAGGCCCTGGCCGTTCTCGATGCGTGCCAGCATGCGGTAAAGCCAGCCCGTGCCTTCCCGGCACGGCGTGCACTGGCCGCAGCTTTCCTCGAAGTAGAAATAGGACAGGCGCAGCAGCGACTTGACCATGCAGCGGGTTTCGTCCATGACGATCACCGCGCCCGAGCCCAGCATGGAGCCGGCCTTGGCGATGGAGTCGTAGTCCATATTGGTCTGCATCATGATGTCGGCGGGCAGCACGGGCGCGCTGGAACCGCCGGGAATCACGGCCTTGAGCTTGCGGCCGCCGCGCATGCCGCCGGCCAGCTCCAGCAGCTTGCTGAAGGGCGTGCCCAGCGGGATTTCATAGTTGCCGGGAAGCTCGACGTCGCCGGAAATGGAAAACAACTTGGTGCCGCCGGCATTGGGCACGCCGATGTCCAGGTACTCCTGCGCGCTGTGGCGGAAGATCCAGGGCACCGCTGCAAACGTTTCAGTGTTGTTGATGGTGGTGGGCTTGCCGTATAGGCCGAAGCTGGCCGGGAACGGCGGCTTGAAGCGCGGTTGTCCCTTCTTGCCTTCCAGCGATTCCAGCAAGGCGGTTTCCTCGCCGCAGATGTAGGCGCCATAGCCATGGAAGGCATGCAGCTGGAAGCTGAAGTCGGAACCCAGGATCTTGTCGCCCAGGAAGCCGGCCGCGCGGGCCTGGTCCAGCGCCTCTTCGAAACGCTCGTAGATTTCGAAGATTTCGCCGTGGATGTAGTTGTAGCCCACGGTGATGCCCATGGCATAGGCCGCGATGGCCATGCCTTCGATCACGATGTGCGGGTTGAAGCGCAGGATGTCGCGGTCTTTGAAGGTGCCCGGCTCGCCCTCGTCGGAGTTGCACACCAGGTACTTCTGTCCCGGCAGGGTGCGCGGCATGAAGCTCCATTTCAGGCCCGTGGGAAAGCCCGCGCCGCCCCGCCCGCGCAGGCTGGAGGCCTTGACTTCGGCGATGACGTCTTCCGGCTTCATGCCGGTGGTCAGGATCTTGCGCAGGGCTTCGTAGCCGCCGCGCTTGACGTAGTCTTCCAGCCCCCAGTTCGTGCCGTCCAGGCCCGCCACGATCTGCGGGTTGATGTGGCGGTCGTGGAAAACCATGCTGGTGGCAAGATCGGGGCCGGGATTGGGCGTAAGACCTTGCGAGAACTGCTGCAATAGACCCGGAGCGTTCATGCCGATTCCCCGTGCTGTTTGAGTTCCTGGATCATGGCGTCGATCTTTTCCGACGACATGCGTACACACATATGCCTGTTGTTCATGAGCATCACGGGCGAATCGCCGCAAGCGCCCATGCACTCGCCTTCCATCAGGGTGAACAGGCCGTCGGGCGTGGTTTCGTGGAAGTCGATGCCCAGCTTCTGCTTCAGGTAGTCGGCCGCCTTGACCCCGTCGCGCAAGGCACAGGGCAGATTGGTGCAGACCGTGATCTTGAAGCGGCCCACCGGGTGCGTATTGAACATGTTGTAGAAGGTGGCGACTTCCTGCACCGCAATGGGCGGTACGTGCAGGTAGGCGGCCACATCATCGATGACCTCGGTGGACACCCACCCCTTTTCTTCCTGGGCGATGGTCAGCGCCGCCATGATGGCGGACTGTTGCTGATCGCCGGGGAACTTGGTCAGTTCCCGGTCGATTTTCTGATAGGCTTGTTCGGAAAGCAGCATAGTTTGAATCCGGTTTTTACCTTGGCTAGCGCCGGTTAACGGTCGATTTCGCCAAACACAATGTCTTGCGTCCCAATGATGGTGACGGCGTCGGCAATCATGTGCCCGCGCGACATTTCATCGAGGGATTGCAGGTGGGCGAAGCCCGGCGCGCGTATCTTCATGCGATAGGGCTTGTTGGCGCCGTCGGACACCATGTAGATGCCGAACTCGCCCTTGGGATGCTCGACCGCGGCGTAGGTTTCGCCGGCAGGCACGTGCATGCCTTCGGTAAAGAGCTTGAAGTGGTGGATGAGGTCTTCCATGCCGGTCTTCATGCGCTCGCGCTTGGGCGGCGCAACCTTGTGGTTGTCGACGATGACCGGACCGGGATTGTTGCGCAGCCATTCCACGCACTGGCGGATGATGCGGTTGCTTTCGCGCATTTCGGCGATACGCACCAGGTAGCGGTCGTAGCAGTCGCCATTGATGCCCACGGGAATGTCGAATTCAAGGCGATCGTAGACTTCGTAGGGCTGCATGCGGCGCAAGTCCCATTCGACGCCGGAGCCGCGCAGCATGGGGCCGGTAAAGCCCAGGGCCTTGGCGCGCTCGGGGCTGACCACGCCCACGTCCACCAGGCGCTGCTTCCAGATGCGGTTGTCGGTCAGCAGGGTTTCGTACTCGTCGACGCAAGTGGGGAAGCGGTTGGTGAAGTCCTCGATGAAATCCAGCAGCGAGCCCGAACGCGCTTCATTCATGGCGCGCACTTCTTTCTCGCCGCGATACTTGCTGGACTGCCCGTACTGCGGCATGGCGTCGGGCAGGTCGCGGTAGACGCCGCCCGGGCGATAGTAGGCCGCGTGCATGCGCGCGCCCGACACCGCTTCATAGCAGTCCATAAGGTCTTCGCGCTCGCGGAAGGCGTACAGGAAAACCGCCATGGCGCCCACGTCGAGCGCGTGCGAGCCCAGCGACATCAGGTGATTGAGCAGGCGCGTGATCTCGTCGAACATGACGCGGATGTACTGCGCGCGCAGCGGCACCTTGATGCCCAGCAGATTCTCGACCGCCATCACATAGGCGTGCTCGTTGCACATCATGGACACGTAATCCAGGCGATCCATGTAAGGCAGGGCCTGAAGAAAGGTCTTGTGCTCGGCCAGCTTTTCAGTGGCGCGGTGCAGCAGGCCGATATGGGGGTCGGCGCGCTGGATGACCTCGCCGTCCAGCTCCAGCACCAGGCGCAGCACGCCGTGCGCGGCCGGATGCTGGGGCCCGAAGTTAAGTGTGTAGTTTTTGATTTCAGCCATGTTCTAGCGCCCTGCTCCGTAGCCTTCTTCACGCACAACACGCGGAGTGATTTCACGCGGCTCTATGGTGACGGGCTGGTAGACAACCCGCTTCTGTTCCGTGTCGTAGCGCATTTCAACGTTGCCCGACAGGGGGAAATCTTTGCGGAAGGGATGCCCGATGAAACCGTAGTCGGTGAGAATGCGGCGCAGATCGGGGTGCCCTTCGAATACGATGCCGTACAGATCGAATGCCTCGCGCTCGAACCAATTGACCGCGGGCCAGACATCGACCAGGGTGGGCAGCACGGGGAAGTCGTCGTTGGGAACGTAGGCGCGTACACGCAGGCGCCAGTTGTGCTTGACCGACAGCAGGTGGACCACCACCGCAAAGCGCTGCGGATGCAGGCCGGGCTCGGCCACGTAGGTGGGGGCTCCCCATCCGGAATAATCGATTCCGCAAACATCGATGCAGGTGTCGAAACCCAGCGTCTCGTTGTCGCGCAGCGCGGTACAGGTGTCGATCCAGTGTTTGGCCTGAACCTCGAGCGTAAGCTCGTTCAGGGCCAGCTTCAGCGAGGCGGATTCGCCCAATGCGGCCAGCAGGTTAGTGTGTAGCGTTTCGAGCCGAGTCATAGTTCAAGCAGTTCAACGTGTTAAGGGTGAAAGCCGCAGGGGCCTAGCGCGCGATGGTGTTGGTCAGGCGGATCTTGTTCTGCATTTGCAGCAGGCCGTAGACCAGGGCTTCCGCCGTGGGCGGGCAACCCGGCACATAGACGTCGACCGGCACGATGCGGTCGCAGCCGCGCACCACCGAATACGAATAGTGGTAATAGCCGCCGCCGTTCGCACAGGAACCCATGGACAGGACCCAGCGCGGTTCGGGCATCTGGTCGTAAACCTTGCGCAGCGCGGGCGCCATCTTGTTGCACAGCGTGCCGGCCACGATCATCAGGTCGGACTGACGCGGGCTGGGGCGGAAGATGATGCCGAACTGGTCCAGGTCGTAACGCGCCGCCCCGGCATGCATCATTTCCACCGCGCAACAGGCCAGACCGAAGGTCATGGGCCACAAGGAGCCCGTCTTGGCCCAGTTCAGGAACTTGTCCGCGCTGGTGGTTATAAAACCTTCTTTCATAATGCCGTCGATAGCCATAATTTGCCTTTAGCCCTGGAACGGACAGGAGGTTTGCATTTCGCACATAAGCTTGCGGCCGCAAGCCCGCCTGCTTCGTTCCATTTGAATTCGCATCTACTTAAATTTTTGAACAACGGCTTGCCGCAACGCCGGACAACCCGCAATAAGCGCCGATCATTCCCAATCGAGCGCGCCCTTCTTCCACTCGTAGATAAAGCCCACGGTAAGAATGGCCAGAAACACAAGAACCGTCCAGAAACCGACCATGCCTATCGTGCCATTGGCCATGGCCCAGGGGAAAAGGAAGGCGATTTCCAGGTCGAACATAATGAACAGTATGGCAACCAGGTAGTAGCGCACGTCGAACTTCATGCGCGAGTCGCTGAAGGCCTCGAAGCCGCACTCGTATTGCGACAGTTTTTCGTCGTAGGGACGATGGGGGCCAAGCAGGCGGCCCGCCGACAGCAGCGCAAAACCGATCAGTGTTGCAACGACTATAAACAGCAGAACGGGAAAGTACTGTTGCAGATTCATGCGGCGCATCCAATCACAATAAGTAAACTCTCGGATTGTAGCATTTTGAGAGCGTCATTCCGCTGAATGACCCTATGCTGAAACATGTTGGCGCAACGGCTGGCGCAAGCCGCTACGAAGCGCTTGAGTTAACACGACACGGGCGCGCAAACCAGTCAACTTCGAGACTGGCATCGTCGAGATACGGGGAAAAATCACTTACGTTCAGATCGGAGCACATATTCTGGACAGACCATTCGACAGGCACGATCAATGCCGTTCGCCTCACGCAAAAAACCACCCCGAGGGGTGGTTTTTTGCTGGCAGTACTGCTTGCCTTAGTTCTGCTGGCAACCCGGCAAGCCGGGCCGCCTCGGCGCATAGACGAGCTATGCAGTCCGATTAGAACTGGTGACGCAGGCCGACGCCCAGAAGGGTCGACTTGGCATCAGGCAGGAAGTAAGCGTTCTTGGCGTACGAACCGATAGCGTACACGTTGGTGCGCTTGGACAGGTTGTAGGTGTAGCCCAGGCTGTACGTTTGTTGCTTCTTCCACTCTTGACCAACCGTGTTGTCAGGCTGGCTGGTAGGATCAGCCATGGTCCAGGAAGCCATGACCTTGCCATTGCCGATAGGAGCAGACACACCGACCAGGTAGGAGTTGATCTTCAGGCCTTCAGCGGCGCCGAACGAAGAGGTCTTGAATGCGGAGTCGCCACCGTAGTCGTTACCAGCGAAGTAACCGTTACGGGTTTGGCCGAAAGCCAGGTGAGCCTTGACGACTTCGAAGTCGTAAGCAGCACCCAGGTTCCAGGACTTGACGGTCGAATCTTGACCACCGTTAACAGCCTTGGTGTACTCGTAGACAGGCAGGCCAGTCGAGGTCACGCCAGTTTGGCTGGTGCCGGTTTCAGCAGCGGTACCCTTGACCTTGAACGTGTCATAAGTCAAAGCAACAGCCAGGGGGCCGTTAGCGTAACGCAGACCGGTCGTGATGGCACGCTTGTTGGTGTCGTCGGTACCCGACTCTTTCCATTCTTGGCCGCCGTCAACGTTGAACGAGTAGCCAACGCCGAATTGGAAGCCCGAGAAGTTCGGGGTTTGGTACATGACCATGTTGTCGTAGCGAACCGTGTTCACAGCGGTGAAGGCTGCGCCCATGTTGGCTTGACCGAAGCCCAGGCCGAACGGATCGATGGCGCCGAAGTACTTGGAGCCGATGTTGGTTTGACGACCGAAGTCCAGTTGACCCCATGCGTCGCTGGCCAGACCCAGAGTGGCCTGACGACCGAACAGGCGATCGCCTTGAGCATGCTTACCGGTACCCAGATCGAAGCCGCTTTCCAGTTGGAACACAGCGCGCAGGCCGTCGCCCAGATCTTCAGCGCCTTTCAGGCCCCAGCGGTTGCCGGACTGAACGCCATTGATCAGGCCAGTCTTGGTGTACTTGGCATCGGTAGCACCGGTGCGATTTTCAGCACGGCTGGTGTTGCCTTTGATTTGCTGGTAACCGATACCACCGTCCAGGATACCGTACAGGGTAACCGACGTTTCTGCTTGAGCAACACCGAAGAAGCCGACGGTGAGAGCAGCAGCGAGCAGAGTCTTTTTCATGTAAGAAATCTCCGTAGATTTGAGTAACTAGAGCAGCGACGACCAAACTGTGCTGCTGCTCTTTCTAACTCCGCGATGGGAAGTTGCTGCTATTGCATCAAAATTCACGGCTCATGGCTATGACCGTGTTGGCAAAAGTGGGGTTTTTCACACAGGCTGTAGACATAAAACAACAAAACACCCTGTTTTACGCCTTCGAATAGGGGATTACCCGATACTTTTTCGTTGCCTTCGGGCCACACTTTTTGAGGTGTTTTTTTATTGATACCGATTCTAGCTAAAGACCGCAGGCGCTTGTTTTTATTGGTAGTTTTACGGCGCTATTCGACTGAAATTTTTTGTTTTATTTTCAAAGCTTTACTATCAAAGGCAGTTCAAAAAGCAGGGCCGCTCATAGCTGTCTAAGGTGGTTGTCCCAGGCCAGATCCGCCGCGGCCGCCACCCTTGCGGGTTCCGGTTTTCCGGGCGTCAATCGCGCCAGTTCACCCTGGCCGCTGCTGGCCAGAAAGCCCTTATCCGCAAGCGGCGCCACGCCGCAGCCGTCGAACATGCGCGTCACGCCCAGGCAGCGGCCGCTGGCCGCATCCCAATACATGATTTGCCCGCCCACCGGGCTGGATGTGGCGATGCGCGTTCCCGATGCATTGCGCGCCAACGAGCCCACGTAGTTCTTCATGCCGCGCAGGGCGTCGTCGGGGCCGGTGAACAGCTCCGGCGAACCGCCGCGGCGATGGCGCCCCACCAAAGGAGGACGCTCGCCCGCCGGGCCGGTGTGCTGGCAGCCGAACCAGACCGAGCCCGCGCCATCCACCACAAGATGGCGTATGGACAGACGGTTAAGCCCGGCATCGAGAAAGACCTGTTCCAGCAACTGGCCGCCATGCATGTCTATATAGGCGAGCGACGGCCGCATGTCGTCCGCATTCAGCTGCAGCTTGCCATAGTCGGGATGCGTCAGTATGCCGCCGTTGGCCACGCACAGCGTACGGCCATCGGGCATCAGCACCACTTCATGCGGGCCCACGCCATGGGTGGGCACCTCGCCCACACGCCGATAGCCGCCGCCTTGGCTGGCGTCGTACAGTCCCAACACGCCACGGCCCGCTTCATAGTCGTTTTCCGTGGCCGCCATCAAACGCCCGTCGGGCGAGAACACGCCATGGCCGAAAAAGTGCCGGCCCGGCGCAACGTCCAGTGTCTGCGGCGCACGCTTGCCCGCCGCATCGAACGCAATGGCAAAGAAACCCGGTTGCCTGCCGAACGCCACCACGCGTCCGCGCGCGGCATCGATGGCAAAGCTATGCCCGCGCCCCGGCAAGGGCAGCACTCTTTGATCGCGCCCTTGCGCATCGAACAGGGCCGCTTCGTAACGGCCGGCGTTCTTGCGCGCGGCCACATATAGACGATGTTCTTCATCCGGCATGCGATGGCCGCCTGAAGCCGCCCGTTGAGCCGCATCGCCCTTCAATCCCGTAGCTGTCGTCGTGCCGGATGCCGCACTCAAGGCCGGCGTGCCGGCCAGGCTGCCGCCCGCAACGGCCATCCAGGCCAGGAAGCGGCGCCGGTCAATCTCCATCGAGCGCATTGAAGCCTATCCTTGCGCCGAAGGCCGGCGCCATGTGTTCGTCTACCACGCTTTTGGCGTTCTTCAGGACGAGCGATACAAGAGTCAGGCCACGATAGCCCTCCTCTGTTTTCAGCAGATCATTGAGGTCGCCCCGCATGGCCCGCAGGCCGTCGCGCGCCTGTTCCAGTTCGTGCCGGACGCTGCCGTCCACCCAGTCCTCGTCCTCGGCATATATATAGGCGCCCGCCTTATAGAACTGCAGCATGCCCTCGATCGAAGCCGCCATGGCTTGCGCCGACAAACCGCTGCGCCAGAATGGCGCCTTGTTGTGCCTGGCCGCCTTGATGTCGGCACCCAGCATGGGCAGCAGCTTCACGTCCCGGGCGAATTGCAGTCCGGTGGACAAGGCCTTGATGGCTTCGGCGGCCACTTCCTGCTGGCTGCGGTACAAGGCGTTCGTGGACGAGGGCGCCGCAAACTGGCGGGCGTAATCGCCCTTTGTCGCCCAGGCCCGGCCAAGCTCGGCCCCCACCGCCGCCAGGTTGCCGGCGACGGCGGTGGCGTAAGCGCATGCGCGCGCCTGGTTTTTCCCGTCATTGGCGCTGCCGCCCCCGGCAGCTTGCGCTTCGGTGGGCGCCAGCAGGCCGCCTGTTCGGTACAGTACATATTCCAATGCGGGCAGGCCCTGCAAGGCCACGCTTTGGGCAGCCAGATCGGCCGCATTGGGAATGGGCTGATCTGCCTGGCCCAGCAGGCCCTGCACTTGGCGCAGGGTGATGCCGCGCGGATCGGGCCAGAAATAAATGCGCTCGTAGCGGTTGGCGGCCACCAGCGGGCCGAAGCGCAGGAACTCGATGCCCGACCAGGCCTCGACCAGTTCCGAGAAATCCAGCTTGAGCTTGTCCGTCCCGGACGCCGCCGGGGCGGCGCACCAGGCGCTCAGGCCTGCCTGCATCTGTTCCGCCGAATGCTGGAATCGCTGCATTGCGGGCGCTATATAGCCCTGCACCAGCTTACCGCCCAGATCGGCCGGCAGTTGCCCCGCGCCCGCCACGCCTGCGCCGCATAGCAGGCCGATTGCCGCCAGCCCCGTGCTCAAAGTGCGGAGAACGCCCCGGCTTTCGGCCCATGTAGGGATATAGGCGCTTATCGATGGCATCGCCGGCCCTCCTTATAAAGATTCCAGAAAACGTATCAGATCGGCGCGCTGCTCGGGCGTCATGTCCACCACCCGGTCCCGCGCCGCCTGCGCTTCGCCGCCATGCCACAGTATGGCTTCCAGCAGGGTCCGGGCCCGCCCGTCGTGCAGCCAGGTCGCATTGGGATTGACGGTCTTGGTCAGGCCTATGCCCCATAAGGGCGGCGTGCGCCATTCGCGGCCGCCCGCTCCGCCCTCGTCCTGCCCATCGGCCAGGCCGGATCCCATGTCGTGCAACAGCAGGTCGGTATAGGGCCAGATCAGTTGGAAGCGGTGCTCGGGCCGTTCGGCATCGCGCCGGGTCACGTACTTGGGCACATGGCAGCCTATGCAGTTCGATTCGTAGAACAGCTTCTTGCCGGCCAGCACGCGTTCATCGCCCACGTCGCGGCGTTGCGGCAGCGCCAAGTTCTGGGAATAGACGGTCACGAAATCCATCAAGCGTGCGGGGACCTCGTGATCGCCCAGATGCGGCTGCGCGCCATGCGGCATGGCGTGGCAGTCTTTCTGGAACGGCGTGCAGTCACCGTAATGGCTGGGAAACATGGGCGTGGACAAGCCCATGTCGCCCGAAAAAGCGTTGGCCGACTGATGCTCGACCGTGGGCTGGCCGGCCTTCCAGTTGAAACGCCCCAGCACCTTTTCTCCGCTGCGGGGATCGTGTATCCAGTTGGGCCGGCCTGAAATCCCGTCGCCGTGGTCGCGCTCGGCGTGGGCCAGGATATCGTCCTGGTGGATGGCCTCAAGCAGGCCCAGACCCAGCATGGGCGGCGCCAGCCGGGGCGAAAGCCGGACATCGGGATGCAGAGGCCCATAGGCCAGGTCTTCCACACTGTAGGCGGGATCCATCAGGACGGCTGTCTCGCCGCCGTTCAGTTGCACGGGAATTTCGCGATAATCGATCTTGATCCGCCCCTCGGCGGCCAGGCCCGGCACCGCGAAAGGCTGCAATTGATGCCCATAGACCGGATCCGGCAATGAGGCCACCTCGCCCTGGTCCAGGCGCCGGCGCGCATCTTCGCTGTTGTCCGGCAAGGAAAGGCGCAGGAGCAAGGCCACGGCATCGCTGCGTTCCAGCGGATCGAAGCCCGGCACCGTGCCCCGGCCGTCCTTGACGTGGCAGCCCTGACAGGACCGCGCGTTGAACAAGGGGCCCAGTCCGTCGGAGGCCTGGGTGGACGATGGGGATGAAACCCAATCCTTGCGGAACAGGCCGTTGCCCACCATGAATTCCTGACGCCCTTCGAAGTCCAAATTGGCCGCCGGATGCGAGAAGATATCGGGATTGATCAGTTTTTGAACGGTGCCGGCGCCCCCCTGCATGACCTCGAACTGTTCGGGCTTGCTGAAGTCGGTGGCGGGCTGCGTAATGGCCTGGACCCGCTTGCGATCCTTGGGATCGAGGTCGGACCTCGACGGCGAGGCGCTGGCGGGCATGACCAGCATGCCCGCCAACAGTATGGATACAGCTATGTATTTCACGCTAGATAAGACTTTTGCTTGTGCGCCGGGGATGCCCCGGATCCACTATTTGAATACGGCGTTGGGATTGTCCAGGCTGTCGGACCCCTCGAGCTCGATGCCGCCCAGCTCCAGGGCTGCGATCACGCGCTCTATGCTGCGGGTCTGAGCCACCAGGCCGTCGATGACCGCCTGCACCACGGCATTGCCCGCCGTATTGCCTTGCGCGATCATCTGATCGTAGGTTTCCGTTTTTTCGGCGCGGTCCTTCATGGCCTGCATGGCTTTCAGGGTGTCATCCAGCTTGGCGCGCATCTCGGCATCCAGCCCCGCATCGACGCCCTTGACCAGATCCGACAAGGCGGCGCCCTTGACCGTCGAGCCATCCACGCGCACATACCGGCCCAGGTAGACATTCATCATGCCGACCTGATTGTAGAAGTGCGAATTATGCGTATTGTCGGAAAAGCAGTCGTGCTCTTCCTCGGGATCGTGCAGCATCAGCCCCAGCTTGATGCGCTCGCCGGCCAGTTCGCCGTAGGAAAGGCTGCCCAGTCCGGTCAGCATGGCGATCAGCCCCGCCTTGGGATCCTCCTGCACGGCCTGACGCGCCTCGCCGTCGGCCTTCCAGTTGCCGACCATTTCCTCCAGGTCGGACACCAGCAGGTCGGTGACCACCTGCAGGTACTGGCCGCGGCGCTCGCAATGGCCGCCGGTGCAGTTGGCCGGGTCGAAATCGGTATGCGGGCGGTTGCCGGCGTGGCGTTCCATGGGAGTGCCGGTCCGGCCGGCCGGGGCGGGCCCGGTGCCGTTCAGGTCCTGGCCCCACAGCAGGAATTCGATGGCGTGGTAGCCGGTGGACACGTTGGCCTCGTTGCCGTCGGCTTCGTGCAGCACGTCGCGCAGCAGCTCCGGCGTTATCGTGGATGCGTCGACGGCCTTGCCGCCCACGCTGAGCTTATTGTTGGCGATGACGTTGACGACATAGTAGGCGTTGGCGTCGGATTCGGTGCCGTAGGATGCGTCGACATAATCGATCATGCCTTCGTCCAGCGGCCAGGCGTTCACCCTGCCCTCCCAGTCGTCGACAATGGGATTGCCGAAACGGAAAGCCTCGGTCTGCTGATAGGGCACTCGAGCCGCCAGCCAGGCATCGCGCGCGGCGGCCAAGGTCTTGGCGCTGGGCCCGGCCAGCAGGGCATTCACCGATTTCCGCAAGTCCCTGGCCGTGGACAAGGCATCTTCATAACCGGCCAAGGCCACGTCGGCATAGGTTTTTACGACAGACTTGGGCTCGACCGCGGCCTGGGCTCCCGTCATCATTGTTGCGGCCAGAACCGCCCCCAAAAGCAAATTGCGCATGGCTTTCATCACTCCCTTACCCGCGACGCCCCCACGGCGCCGCGATATTGTTTTCAGCAAAATGTAAGTGTAAACGATTTTCATTACGAACCATGGAAGCACGCAGGAATGCATGCAGTCCGATGGCGCCGGCTGTGCCATCCACCGTCGAAGCCCGGGCCATGAACCGCTTTAGGGGTTTTCGAGGATACTGACTTCCACCATCACCGATAACAATGAGGCGTCCATGGCCGCAGCGGGCAGACAGGGCCGTTGCGGTCACAGGGCGCACCATTGAAAGGAAGCTTGAATGTCGGCAATCGTAAAAGTACAGAATATCCATAAGCAATTCGGCGACAACGAAGTCTTGAAAGGCGTGTCCTTCGAGATCAGCAAAGGCGAGGTGGTCGCCATCATCGGCCAGAGCGGATCAGGAAAAAGCACCGCATTGCGCTGCATCGATCATCTGGAAACCATCAATAGCGGCACCATAAGCGTATGCGGGCACGAACTGGGCTCGGCGTCGATCGACCTGCGCCAGTTGCGCCAGGACGTGGGCATCGTGTTCCAAAGCTACAACCTGTTCCCGCACCTGACCGTAAAGCAGAACATCACCCTGGCCTTGAAGCATGTAAAGAAGCTGTCCAAGAAAGCATGCGCCGACAAAGCCGACCAGGTCCTGCAAAAAGTGGGCTTGAGCGAGAAGGCCGACAGCTACCCCGAACAGCTTTCCGGCGGCCAGCAGCAGCGCGTGGCCATCGCGCGGTCGCTGGCCATGGAGCCGCAGGTCATGCTGTTCGACGAAGTCACGTCGGCATTGGACCCGCAGTTGACCAGCGAAGTGCTGAAAGTCATCGAGGATCTCGCCGCCGGCGGCATGACCATGATCCTGGTCACCCATGAAATGAGCTTCGCGCGGCGGGTCGCCGACAAGATCATCTATATGCACCAGGGCCTGGTATGGGAAACCGGCGGCCCTGAGATCCTGACGCATCCGCAAACCAGGGAGTTGCAGGATTTCGTCGGGACCGGCTTATGACGCCCGGCACGGAGTAGCCCCGGAAAAATCCGCCACGGAAATCAGCAACAACTGCCAGGGGCATGGCAATTATCTTCATTTACTTGTATGATAACTGACAAGTAAGCCCAGGCATTGCCGCAAGCGCAGTCCACTTTACCCGTATCCCCCTCTTCCTCAACCCAGAAACTTGCGTGCCCGCATACGGGCACATGGAGAAAAACCAGATGGATCCTCAACAACTGAAAGCCGTCATGGGCTCGGGCCTGTTGTCCTTTCCTTTAACGGATTTCGACGCCAACGGCGATTTTCACGAAGCCGGCTACCGGCAGCGCCTGGAATGGCTGATGCCATACGGCCCCAGCGCCTTGTTCGCGGCCGGCGGCACCGGCGAGTTCTTTTCGTTGACGGGGCATGAATACCCGCAGATCATCAAGGCGGCCGTTGATACCTGCAAAGGGAAAGTGCCCATCATTGCGGGCGCCGGCGGCCCGACCCGCTTTGCCATCGAATGCGCCCAGGCCGCTGAAAAGGCCGGGGCCGACGGCGTGCTGCTCCTGCCGCACTACCTGACCGAAGCCGGCCAGGAAGGGCTGGCGGCCCACGTGGAGCAGGTATGCAAAAGCGTCAAGTTCGGCGTCATCGTCTACAACCGCGCCAACAGCCGCCTGACGCCGGACACCCTGGAGAAACTGGCCGAGCGCTGCCCCAACCTGATCGGATTCAAGGACGGTGTGGGCGATATCGAATTGATGTCGGCCATCCACCTGCGCATGGGCGAGCGCTTTTCCTACCTGGGCGGCCTGCCGACGGCCGAAGTCTATGCGGCCGCCTACAAGGCGTTGGGCACGCCGGTGTATTCGTCGGCGGTATTCAACTTCATCCCCAAGACGGCCATGGCCTTCTACGAGGCGGTGGCGAAGGACGACACCGCTCTTCAGCATCGCATGCTGAAGGACTTCTTCATGCCCTATCTGGAACTGCGCAATCGCGAGCCCGGCTATGCGGTCAGCATCGTCAAGGCCGGCGCCACCCTGGTCGGACATAGCGCCGGTCCCGTCAGGGCGCCGCTGTCCGAACTGAAGCCCGCCGAAGTCCAGGCGCTGGGCGAACTGATCGAAAAGCTCGGTCCGCAATAAGAAGCGGATTCGAAACACGCGGCCGTGCGCAGGTATGCGCGGCCGCCCTCCCCGGCCTCGGCCCGCCTTCGGCGCCGGGGCTTTCTTTATTCGGGCACATTGCTTGCTGGGCGTCTCCGGTACGTGGAGAAAAGCATGGCTACATCGAGCAAGCGCGCCCTATGGAAAGGGGCCATTTCCTTCGGGCTGGTTCATATCCCCATTGCCCTGCATTCGGCCACCCAGGACCAGGGCCTGGATTTCGACTGGCTGGACAAGCGCAGCATGGATCCCGTCGGCTACAAGCGCATCAACAAGGCAACGGGCAAGGAAATCAGCAAGGAAAATATCGTCAAGGGCATTGAGTACGAAGATGGCCGCTATGTCATCCTGTCGGCCGAGGAAATCTCGGCGGCCTATCCCAAGACGACGCAGACGGTTGAAATAGAAGCCTTCGTCTCCATCAGCGACATCCCCTTCGTCTATCTGGAGCGGCCCTACTATATTTCCCCCATCAACAAGGGCGCCAAGGTGTACGCCCTGCTGCGCGAAGTCCTGCTCAAGACCAAAAAGGCGGGCATCGCCAAGGTCGTCATCCAGACCAAGCAGCACCTGGCCATCCTCATGCCTTGCGGTCCCGCGCTCATTCTCAACCTGCTGCGCTGGGGAGACGAAATCCGTTCCTGGGACGACTTGAACCTGCCCGCGCAGGGCACCAAGTCCACCGGACTGACGGACAAGGAGATGGCCATGGGGGAACAGCTGGTACAGGACATGAGCAGCAAATGGAAGCCCGAGGACTTCACCGATTCCTTCAAGGAACAGATACTGCGGCTGGTCAAGGAAAAGGCGGATGCGGGCGAAATCGAGTCCGTCATGGAGCCTGAAACCGAAGAAACGGGCGGCGGCGCCAAGATACTGGACCTGACCGACATGCTGCGGCGCAGTTTGGGCAAGAATGGATCCCTGGAGACCGGCAAAGCGCCAAAAGCGCCCGCCAAAAAATCAACGGCTGCCGGGAAAACCGCTGCGAAGAAGGCCACCGCCAAAGCGGGCGCCGCGAAGAAGGCCGCGCCCGCAAAGAAGGGCAGCCGCAAGACGGCAGCCAAATCCGGCCGCAAGGCCGCCTAGCATGGCCAAATCAGACCCACTGGCATCCTACAAGGCCAAACGCGATTTCACGCGCACGGCCGAACCGTCCGAAGGCGGCGCCGCCGTCGCCAGCGCGCCCTCCTTCGTCATCCAGAAGCACTGGGCGTCCCGCCTGCATTACGATTTTCGGCTGGAGCTGGATGGCACCATGAAAAGTTGGGCGGTCCCCAAGGGACCCAGCTTCGACCCCACCGACAAGCGCATGGCCGTCCATGTGGAAGACCACCCCATTTCTTATAGAGAGTTCGAAGGCGAGATTCCGGAAGGGCAATACGGCGCGGGCAAAGTCATCATCTGGGACAAGGGCATCTGGAAGCCGCTGGGCGACGCGCGCCAGGGCTATCGCCGCGGCAAGCTGGAATTCGAGCTGCACGGACACAAGCTGAAGGGCCGGTGGGCTCTGGTGCGCATGAAAGGGAAGTCTGAAAAGCAGGATCCCTGGCTGCTAATCAAGGAAAAAGACGAGTTCCAGCGCCCTTCCGCCGAGTTCAGCGTGGTGGACGAAATGCCGGACAGCGTAGCGCGGGAGCCCGATCATCCGGATCCGCCCGCTCAGGCGCGGGCGGGAAAGAAATCGCCCCTGCCCGCCACACTGAAGCCGCAGCTGGCGACGCTGGTCGACTCGGCGCCCTCCGATGCGGAGGCGTGGCTGTATGAAATCAAGTTCGACGGCTACCGCCTTCTGGCACGCATACAAGAGGGTAGCATCCGCCTTTTCACCCGCAACGGAAACGACTGGACCGCCAAGCTGGGCGCACTGGCCCGGCAGCTCGAGTCCCTGCAGCTTCCGGAAGGATGGTATGACGGGGAAATCGCCGTGCTCGACAAGAATGGTCTGCCCGATTTCCAGGCGCTGCAAGGCGCCTTCGACACCACCCGCACGGAAAAAATCGTGTACTACCTTTTCGACCTGCCTTTTTGCGGCGGCAGGGACTTGCGCCAGCTTCCCTTGGTCGAAAGGCGCGCTTTGCTGGAAACCGTGCTGCGCGACGCCAAGGCCACCGAGCGACATGAGGCAATCCGCTACAGCGCAAGCTTTGAGGAGAGCGCGAAAGACATCGTGGTGTCGGCATGCAGGATGGGACTGGAGGGTGTCATAGGAAAAAGAAAAAGCTCCCGCTACGTGTCGCAACGCTCGACCGACTGGATCAAACTGAAGTGCAGCATGCGCCAGGAGTTCGTGATCGGGGGTTATACCGACCCAAATGGTTCCCGCAGCGGCGTGGGCTCCCTGCTGCTGGGTGTGCATGACGAAACCGGCGCCTTGCGGTATGCCGGAAAAGTGGGCACCGGCTTCAACAGCAAAATGCTGAACGCCATCAGACAGAAGCTGGACGCGCTGCATGCGGCAAAGAGTCCTTTTTCGGCGGCGTCGGACATCGAGAAGAATGCCCACTGGGTGCGCCCCGAATTGCTGGCCGAAGTCTCGTTCGGGCAATGGACCAAGACGGGCCGGATCCGCCATTCGGTATTCCATGGGCTGCGCAGCGACAAGCCCGCCATCGCCATCGTCAGGGAGACCAGCATGCCCTCTGAAGCCGTCCGGAAGTCCGATCGTTCCAAATCCTCCGCCAAGGGAAAAGAGCCTGTCCTGGACAAGCTCAAGGTCACCCATCCCGAACGCGTGGTCGAAGCGTCATCGGGCGTCAGGAAGATAGACCTCGTCCGCTTTTACAGCCTGGTGGGGCCGCTGATGATGGAGCACCTCAAGGGCCGCCCCGTATCGCTGGTGCGCGCGCCCGAAGGCGTGAAAGGCCAGTTGTTCTTCCAGAAACACCTGGAGACGGCCACCATGACAGGGGTCAGGCAACTGCCCAAGAAGCTGGATCCCGGTCACGATCCGCTGATGGAGATCGCAACGGAACAAGGGCTGCTGTCCGCCGCCCAGATGAACGTCATCGAGTTCCATACGTGGAACGCCGTCAAGACCGTGATCGCCCGGCCGGATCGCATGACCTTCGATCTGGATCCCGGCAAAGGCGTGGAATGGCAGGCCATGCAGGAAGCCGCCCTGCTCCTGCGCGCCTTCCTTCAGGAGCTGGAGTTGCATCCATTTGTAAAGACCAGCGGAGGCAAGGGCCTGCATGTGGTGGTCCCGCTGCAAAGGCGCCATGACTGGGATACGGTCAAGGCCTTTTCGCATGCCATCGTCCTGCACATGGCTGCCACCCTGCCTCGGCGCTTCGCCGCGAAAAGCGGTCCGCGCAACCGGGTCGGAAAAATCTTCATCGACTATTTGCGCAATGGCTTCGGCGCCACCACGGTATGCGCCTGGTCCGCGCGCGCGCGCCCCGGCATGGGCGTGTCTGTTCCCATCGGATGGGATGAAGTCGAGAAACTGAAAAGCTCGGACCAGTGGCGGGTGCAAAACATACACGAAAGACTGGATCGGGGGAACCAGCCGTGGGCGGAGTACGGCAAATCCGCCAAGGCTCTGGGCAAGGCCATGAAGATACTTGAGTTCAAGCCCGGAGAATGACTTTCCGGCGGGCCCGAAACTTGCCGGAAGACCGGGCATCGCATCCATTCATTTACCGTGCCGCGCCGCCGCTCAGGAGATTTGCATGAAAATTTCGCTTAAACCCCTAAAGGAACAAGTCATCGTCATTACAGGCGCCAGCAGCGGGATCGGGCAGGCCACGGCCCGCGAGGCGGCGCGCCGTGGGGCGCGCCTGGTGCTGGCGAGCAGGAACCGCCAGGCCCTGGACGCGCTGATCGAGGAGCTGAAGGAACAGGGCACGGAGGCCATCGCGGTGCCGGCCGACGTGGGCGTCTATGAGAACCACAAGAAAATCCTGGATGCCGCCATGACGAGGTTCGGCGGAATCGAGACCTGGGTCAACAATGCCGGAGTTTCCATCTTCGGCAAGCTCGAAGAAGTCGCCATCGAAGACCAGCGCCAGCTGTTCGAGACCAACTTCTGGGGCGTGGTCTACGGCTCGTTGACGGCGGCCGGCCAGCTTCGCCAGACCGGAGGCGCCATCATCAATGTGGGCAGCGAGGTCTCCGACCGCGCCATTCCATTGCAGGGCGCCTATTCGGCGTCGAAGCATGCGGTAAAAGGCTATACCGACGCCCTGCGCATGGAGCTGGAAGCCGAGAACGCGCCGGTTTCCGTCACCCTGATCAAGCCGGCCTCTGTGGACAGCGGCTATGTCGAGCACGCCAAGAACTACATGGACGTGGAACCGCGATTGCCGCCCCCGCTGTACAGCCCCAAAGCCGTGGCGGACGCCATCCTGTATGCGGCGGAGCATCCCATCCGCGACGTGTTCGTGGGCGGCGCCTCGAAAGCCGTATCCATGTTCGGCAACAGCATGCCTTCCGTCGCCGACAAACTGTTTGGACGCTCCATGATCAAGGCTCAACGGAGCGCCAGGCCCGCCCTGCCGCGCCATGACGCCCTTTGGGACGCGGGCGACATGGCCGATGCGCGCGCGTCCCCTCGACGCAATGTGCATCAGTCCAGCCTGTACACCGAATTGAATACACGCTGGCGCGGTCTGATGTGGGTGGGTGCCGGCGTGGCGGCGGCTTGCACGGCCTTGCGCTATCTGCCCCGATCCAATCGCCGGCCCTGACGCCTTTCAGGCATTCATGGACTGTTCATCCACCAGGAGAATCAAGGTGCGCAAATATCATGTCATTCCGGACGGAAACGCGAGAGCGGCTCTCCGGCCATCCGGCCATACCAATCCGGACGAGAGCGGCGGCCGGGAGCGCGAATCCCCGGCGCCGGCGCCCGACACCAGGCCGGACAAGCCTTATCCGCCGGACAGCATTCCCAATCCGATGCCTGGAGTCAATCCGCAGCAGACACCCGGCATCGACGGCGTGCCCGCCGAAGAAAACCTGGGAGACTGCCTGCTTGCCTGGCCACGTACCGGCCGCTACGTTGAATGCGGGTTTCATCGGCCAAACGGCCGGTCCACGGAAACACTTTATTAACAAAACTTACGCAACGCTATGGCTAAGCCTTTGATTCTTCGCCGGATTACCTTGACTTGCAACGGCCCGGTGCTACTATGAATCGACTGCGGATTTATGGTGTCGCGCAATGAACCTGCGCAGTCGGCGTCGCGTTCATACTATTTAACTTTTATACAGGAGATACTATGAAATGGACCAAACCAGCATTTCGCGATCTGCGCTTCGGCTTTGAAATCACCATGTACATTGCCAATCGCTGACACGATACGCATGCCACCAACGACGCGGCGCTGGCGCAAGCTACCGCCGCGTAATTCATGATGAAAATCCTGGTTCTCGGATCGGCGGCGGGCGGCGGGTTTCCGCAATGGAACTGCAACTGCCCGAACTGCCAGGGCGTGCGCAAGGGCAGCATACGGGCTCACGCCCGCACACAGTCGTCCATCGCCGTGTCCAGCGACGGCGTCGATTGGATCCTCATCAACGCCTCGCCCGACATCCTGAGCCAGATCCGCGCGAATCCGGCCTTGCAGCCCGAGCGCGGGACGCGCGACACCGGCATACGCGCCGTCGTTCTCATGGACGCGCAAATCGACCATGTCACGGGCCTGCTCATGCTGCGCGAAGGCCGGCCCTTGCCACTGTACTGCACGGCGTCGGTATGGGACGACCTGTCCAACGGCCTGCCGCTGGCCAAGGTGCTGTCCCATTACTGCGGCCTGCTATGGCAGCCCCTGCCCGCCCATCGATCCGCGCACGAGCCCTGTATCCGGATTCCGGGCTTCGACGATATCGGTTTCACGCCCCTGAGCCTGAAAAGCAAGGCGCCGCCTTATTCGCCGAAGCGCGATACTCCGGGCGCCGACGACAACATCGGCCTGCTCATCGAGGACAGGACCACCGGTCGAAAACTGTTCTATGCCCCTGGACTCGCCGAAATAGAGCCGCATGTCGATGAAGCCATGCGCATGGCCGACTGTGTGCTGGTGGACGGCACATTATGGACGGAAGACGAAATGATACGGCTCGGGCTGTCCCGGAAAACCGCGTCCGACATGGGCCATCTGCCGCAATCGGGCCCCAATGGCATGATGGCCGCGCTGGACGCACTGGGTACGCGGCGCAAGATCCTCATCCACATCAACAACAGCAACCCCATACTGAATGAGGATTCGCAAGAAGCCTCGATACTGAAAAACCACGGCATTGAAACCGCCTTCGACGGGATGGAGATAAACCTGTGAATACACCCGCAGAGCCGCTGCGCCTGGCCGAGAACACCCCCTGGAATCGCCAGGAGTTCGAAGCGCAATTGCGCGCCAAAGGCGCCGGCTACCATATTCATCATCCCTTCAACGTGAAAATGAACGAGGGCCGGCTGCGCCCGGATCAGATACGCGCCTGGGTGGCCAATCGCTTTTACTACCAGATACGCATACCGCAAAAAGACGCCGCCATCATTGCCAACTGTCCCGACCGCGACACACGCCGCAAATGGGTGCGGCGCATCCTGGATCACGACGGCTACGACGGCCACGAGGGCGGCATCGAAGCCTGGGTCAGGCTGGGCGAGGCCACAGGCATACCGCGCGACGACCTGCTCTCGCTGAAGCTGCTGGTGCCGGGCGTGCGGTTTGCGGTCGATGCCTACGTCAACTTCGCCCGCCAGGCCCCCTGGCAGGAGGCGGTATGTTCGTCGCTGACTGAAATGTTCGCGCCGCAGATCCATAAGGATCGCCTCGCCAACTGGCCGCAGCACTATCCCTGGATACAGGCGGAAGGCCTGCATTATTTCCGCAGCCGCATCCCTCTGGCGGAGCGCGATGTGGAGCATGGCCTGCATGTCACGCTGGACTACTTCACCACGCGCCCGCAACAGATGCGCGCGCTGGAGATCCTGCAGTTCAAGCTCGACATACTCTGGACCATGCTCGATGCCATTGAAAAAGCCCATCCCTAGCCCCTTTGCCGGAGCCATTATGAATCCGCTGCCGCAAGCCCCTCAACTATCGACGCTGTTCCGGCTTCAGTGGGAAGAGGCGCAAAACAGCTATGTGCTGCTCTATCCGGAAGGCATGGTGCAGTTGAACTCCAGCGCGGCCGAAATCCTGAAGCGCTGCGACGGTGTGCGCGATGTTTCCGGCATCGTCGCCGATCTTGAAAGCGCCTTTTCCGAAAGCGGCCTGCGGCCCGACGTGGAAGAGTTCCTGCGCGCCGCGCTGGAACGAGGCTGGATACGCTGAATGGCCGAATCGACGTGAACGCCCTCTCCATGCCCCCCGCGATCGACCCTCCGCTTTGGCTGTTGGCGGAACTGACGTACAAATGCCCTCTGCATTGCGCGTTCTGCTACAACCCCACCAACTATGCGCAGAATCGGGACGAGCTGAGTACAGGCCAGTGGCTGGATGTGCTGCGACAGGCGCGGGCGCTGGGCGCGGCGCAACTGGGCTTTTCGGGCGGCGAACCGCTGCAGCGCGACGACCTGGAAGATCTGGTGGCCGAAGGGCACCGCCTGGGTTTCTACACCAACCTCATCACCTCCGGCGTGGGGCTGACCGAGACCCGGATCGCCCACATGAAGGAAGCCGGACTGGATCACATACAGCTGTCCTTTCAGGACTCGACCCGGGAAATGAACGATTTCCTGTCCAGCACCAAGACCTTCGACCTGAAAATGCGCGTCGCCGGCCTGATCAAGCAGTACGGCTATCCCATGGTGCTGAACGTGGTGCTGCACCGCTACAACCTGGACCACGTGGGCCGCATCATCGAGATGGCCGCCGCCATGAAAGTGGAATACCTGGAACTGGCCAATACCCAGTATTACGGCTGGGGCTTGGCGAACCGGGCGCTTCTGATGCCGACGCGCGAACAGCTGGCGCGGGCCGAAGCCACCGTCAATGCCTACCGCCGCGAGTTCGGACACAGCATGCGCATACTGTTTGTCGTTCCGGACTACTTCGAAACCAGGCCCAAGGCCTGTATGAACGGCTGGGGATCGGTTTTCCTGGGAATATCGCCGGACGGGACCGCCCTGCCCTGCCATGCGGCGCGGACCCTGCCGGACATCGAGTTTCCCAATGTAGCCACCGACAGCCTGCGCCACATCTGGTACGACAGCGATGCGTTCAACAAATACCGGGGCGATGCCTGGATGAAAGAGCCTTGCCGCGACTGCCCCGAGAAAACGAAAGACTTCGGCGGCTGCCGCTGCCAGGCTTATGCCTTGACCGGCGATGCAGCCAATGCGGATCCGGTATGCGATAAATCGCAGCATCACGACCTGGTCGAAGACGCCGTCCGGCAGGCTCAGGCGGCCAATGATTCAGCGCATGAACAGCCCCTGCTGTTTCGCAGCGATGCGAATTCGAAGCGATTCGCTGCGCCATCGCCGAAATCTTCAAGCCACGAGGTAAAAGCGGCCCACCAGGAATGACATGGCGGCTCCGCGACGCATCGCCATCGCCGAAATCTTTGCCCGTGTCATCGGCAACAAAAAACCCGCAGGACACGAATGGTCATGCGGGTTTCTGGTACTTCATCAGCCGTTGCGCAACGATCTGATTTCATGCTCTGGTGCCGACGGCGAGACTCGAACTCGCACAGCTTTCGCCACTACCCCCTCAAGATAGCGTGTCTACCAATTCCACCACGTCGGCTTGCAAAGACCGGTATTCTAGCATGAAATTTTCGTCCAACTTCCTGCCCGGCCGGCCTGCGCCGCATGCCTGCGGCTACCCTTATTTGCCTGCGGCGGGCGCAGGTTCAGCGGGGGTCTCGGGCGCGGCGGGAACGGCCGGCACTTCGGCCGACGCCGCAGGAGTCGGCTGCTCGGGCGCCGCGGCGGGCGCGGGTGCCGACGGCACCGCCGAGCCCGTCGGCGCCCCGGGCACCGAAGGCACGTCGGAGCCGACGGCGGGCGCCGGCTTGTCCTGGAAGCCTTGCATCACGCCGCCATCGATGATGGATTTCCCGCCGGGATGGTGAGCCACATAGGCCAGGCCGGCGGTCGACGCGAAGAAGACGATGGCCGCCCACTTGGTGGTGCGCGACAGGAAGTTGGCAGCGCCCGTGGCGCCGAAGAGGCTACCCGCGGAACCGCCGCCGAACGACGAGCCCATGTCGGCGCCCTTGCCTTGCTGCAGCAGGACCAGCACGATGATGCTCAACGAAGACAGAACCTGAATGGCCAGGAGGACAGGTGACAACCATTGCATGAAAAAACTCCGAGGCCTATGCGGCCGCTATACGTAAAAATTCTTCCGCCACCAGCGATGCACCGCCCACCAGGGCGCCATCGATATCGGGCATGGCAAACAAACTGGCGGCATTCGATGCCTTGACGCTGCCGCCGTACAGAACCCGAACCTGGGGCACGCCCAGTTCGGTCAGCCGCGCGCGGATGAAGGCATGCACTTCCTGGGCTTGATCGGGCGTGGCGGTGCGGCCGGTTCCAATCGCCCACACCGGCTCGTAAGCCAGCACCATGCGGGCAACCAGGGATGCTCCCAGGTCCAGCACCGGCGCCAACTGACGGGAAATGACATCCTTGGTCTGGCCGGCTTCCTGCTCGTCCAGCGTTTCACCGATGCAAACCACCGGTGTCAGCCCGGCATTCAATGCCGCCACAGCCTTGTCCGCCACCAGCTGATCGGTCTCGCCGTGCATGGCCCGCCGCTCGGAATGCCCGGCCAGCACCCATGCGCACCCAAAGTCGGCCAGCATCGCGGGAGCCACTTCGCCCGTATAGGCGCCCTGCTCGTGCGTGCTGACGTCTTGCGCGCCCCAGGATATGCCGCTGCCTTGAAGGCTGGCCGCGGCCTGCCCCAAATAGGGGAACGGAACGCAGACAGCCACATCGCAATTCGGCGCCGCGGAGACGCCCGCGCACAGCCCGTCAAGCAGCACCACGTTGGCAGCCTGATTGCCGTGCATTTTCCAGTTGCCCATCACAAGGCGTTTGCGAGTTCGTTCGCGACTTTGAGTATCCATCAAGGTATCTGCCCAAGGCCTGAATTAAAAAATTGGTTAACCCGGCATTGTAGCGTGTTAGGGCTCCATTCGCATAATCGGCTGGCCCGGCCGGGCGCGCGCCGCCACAGCCGGTGGGCCCCGCCCGATCAGCCGGTCCGCCTTATACCGTAAGAACGATTTTTCCGATCTGCTCGCCCGCATCCATCATGGCATGGGCGTCGCAGGCCCTGTCCAGAGGATAAGTGGCATGCACGATAGGCCGGATCTTGCCGGCCTCGAGCAGGGGCCAGACACGGGTCTTCAGCGATTCCGCAATTTGCGCCTTGAACGCCACCGGGCGCGGACGCAGCGTGGATCCGGTCACCGTCAGGCGGCGGCGCAAGATCTGGCTGCAATCGATATCGGCCTTGGCGCCGCCCAGCAAGGCGATGATGACGATACGGCCGTCATCGGCCAGGCAATTGATATTGCGGTTGATGTAGTCGCCCGCCACCATGTCCAGCACGACGTTCACACCCTTTCCGCCCGTGGCCTTCTTGACCTCTTCGACGTAATCCTGCGTACGATAATTGATGGCTTGAACCGCCCCGAGCGCCTCGACGGCGCGGGCGCGTTCGTCGCTGCCCACCGTGGCATAGACCTTGTGCCCCATGGCTGTGGCCAGCTGGACGGCTGTCGTGCCTATGCCGCTGGCCCCGCCATGCACCAGCAGCGACTCGCCCGCCGACAATTGCCCGCGGTCGAAGACATTGCTCCATACCGTATAGTAGGTTTCGGGCAGGCCGGCCGCCTCGACATCGGACAGGCCCTTGGGCACTGGCAGGCATTGCGCGGCGGGCGCCGTGCAGTACTCGGCATAGCCGCCGCCGGCCAGTAAAGCGCAGACCTTGTCGCCCACGGACAGGCCCGCCGAGCCGGCATCGCCCCCAACGATCTCACCCACGACTTCCAGTCCGGGAAGATCGGACGCGCCCGGCGGCGGCGGATAGTTCCCCTTGCGCTGAAATACATCGGGCCGGTTGATGCCGGCGGCGGACACCTTGATGAGCACTTCGCCGGCCTTGGGTTCCGGCATGGGGCGATCCACCATCACCAGCACTTCAGGACCACCGGGTTTGGAAATTTCCACCGCTTTCATAACAGCTCCTTGCAGGCCATTCAAAAGAAGCATTATCGCCTGTTAATCCGGCTTTTTTAAGGCGGCCTGGCCGGCCCGGCCCACAAGAGGCCTTACATGGGCTAAACTCACGTCCTTCTGAAAAGCCGATGAATCCACGATAAAATCGGACTTTCAGCATCCGGGCGCCGTCCCGGAAATGGAAGCGTGCCAGAGCGGTTGAATGGACTGGTCTTGAAAACCAGCGATGGGGCAACCCATCCGTGAGTTCGAATCTCACCGCTTCCGCCAGATTACAAGAGCTACCGGGCCTGACGCGAGCCGAAAGGCGCATCGCGGCCCCGCGCACCCATGGCGGAATTGGTAGACGCAAGAGACTTAAAATCTCTCGACCTCTGGTCGTGCCGGTTCGATTCCGGCTGGGTGCACCAATAAAATCCATAACTTCGAAGATTCCAGCGAGGTACAAAGCGACGTTGGTCCGCATTTGTTCCGCGCCGTGCTCCGCATTTTGCTCGACTCAATTCAAGGCGCGGGCAGATCCGGAATCAGCCTGCGGCCCAGGCTGACCGCCTCGTCCTGAACATAGCCCAAACCGCGATAGAACTCGATCACCTGCTTGTTGGAATTGCGGACAAGCAGGTTCACCTTCGGGCAACCGCGCGCCGTCAACAGGCGCTCGACCTCGAGCATCAACGCTTTGCCGTACGACAGCCGCCGAAAATCCGGGTCAACCGCCAAGTAGTAAACCCAACCCCGATGGCCATCGAAACCGGCCATGGCCGTGGCGACCAGCCTTTCATTTTCAGTACCGACAAGAAAGAGTTCCGGCTGCTCGGTAAGCTTGCGGGCGATGTCCCGGCGTGGATCATTCCAGGGCCTGATCAGGCCGCATGCATCCCAAAGGGCGATAACGGCGGATTCATCTTGAGTTTGATATGATCGAATTTTCATGGCTGTGGGCGTGTGCAGGCGGGCGGCACAATCATAGCTCAAGCTCCTCCGCCGGGCTGTGGCGGCCCGCTCCTGAATCGCCCGGCGAACCCGCCCTTTCCGAACATTCGATCTCCCTTGGAACACGGTATGCGACGACTCATGCTTCTACGTCACGCCGAAGCCGCCAGGCCGGAAGGCGTTGGCGACCACGACCGTCCTCTCTCGCCTCATGGACGCAGGCAAGGCGCCGAAATGGGGAAATTCCTGGCCAGGCAGGAGCCGGCGCCCGATCTGGTTTTGGTGTCGACGGCGCAACGCACGCAAGAAACCTGGGCGCTTGTACCAGACGCGGCCCGGCACGGCTCCGGCCGGCGCGATGAACCGCGCCTTTACGAAGCCAGCCTGGAAGGCCTTGTCGAATTAATCAGGGAAACGCCGCCTGCCGTAGACACCTTGCTCCTTGTCGGGCACAACCCGGGATTCGAGCAATTGACCCAAAGCCTTGCCCGCACAGGCCGCCCGGCCGCATTGTCGCGGCTGCAGCGCGGATACCCCACTGCCGGGCTGGCGATCATCGATTTCCCCATGGACGACTGGGCTGCCGCAAAGGCAGGCAGCGGCTATCTGGAACGCTTCGAGTCGCTGGCGACCATCAGCCAGTAAAGCCCGGCAGTGCGGCGCGCCGCAGCACCGCTCGCACAAACATAAAGTCGTTTTCATGTACCGCCGGCCCTGACTTCGGGCTTTGGCCAAGGCAATGTGCGCTACGAATGGCGCCGCAAAGACGACCCTTCCCACATTTTTTCTTTTCAACCCATACCTTTTAAGCTTATCATAATGATAATCATTATCATTCCATAAAAAGGGAAGAAAAACTGTGGCTATCAAGAACCTGCCATCCCACACCCTGCTGGGATCGTCGCTGGCGCTCGCGCTGGCATCCTCGGGCACCTTCATGCCCGCCCATGCGCAAAATGCCCCTCAATCCGCGACGATGCTGTCGCCGGTGAAAGTAACCGGCTCTGTAGACAACAGCTACCAGGCTCCCGAAGCGGCGCAGGCAAAATTCACCGCGCCCCTTCTGGATACACCGAAGACAGTGCAGGTCATTCCCCAGGCAGTGATGCAGGACAGCGCGGCGACATCCCTGCAGGATGTGCTGCGCAACGTTCCCGGCATCACCTTCGGTGCTGGAGAAGGCGGTCAGCCGCTGGCGGACCGCCCCTTCATCCGGGGCAGCGCCTCGGGCAACAACGTGTATGTGGACGGCCTGCGCGACCCGGGCGGCCAGACCCGTGAGATCTTCAACCTGGAAAGCGTCGAGGTCATCAAGGGCGCCGACTCGGCATACGGCGGGCGTGGCTCGGGCGGCGGCAGCATCAATCTTTCAAGCAAGCGTGCCAAGCTGGGCAATTTTGCCGAAGGCAACCTGGGCTACGGCACCGACGGCTATCTGCGCGGCACGGCCGATGGCAACTGGCAGTTCAACGACCATTCCGCCTTCCGCCTGAATGTCCTGGGCGCGAAAGGCAACACCCCCGGCCGCAATCAGGTCGACTACAAGAAATTCGGTATCGCGCCTTCGCTGTCGCTGGGCCTTGGCACACCCACCCGGGTAACGCTCAGCTATTATCATCTGGATACCGACGGCATGCCCGACTACGGCGTTCCGACTACACGCAAAGCGCCGGAACTGAATACGAACGGGACCGGCATACTGGATGTCAGCCGGGACACCTTCTACGGCCTGTACGACCGTGACTATCAGAAGACCCGGGCCGATATCGGGACAGTGGAAATCGAGCACGACCTGGCCGACCGGCTGACCTTGCGCAATGCCACCCGATATGGTGAAACGCTCAACGACTATGTCGTGACGAATCCGGGCGACGGAACCGTGAAATTCGATCCTGGAACCAATCAATACTGGCTGCAGCGCGGAACCAAGTCGCGCTGGCAGAAAAGCACGATGATAAGCAACGTGACGGAGCTTTACGGAAAACTGGACACCGGTTCCATCAAGCATAGCTTCAACCTGGGCGTGGAGTTCTCACGCGAAACGAACAAGAATGCCAGCTATAACGTAAGCACCGATCGGGGCACGGCGTGCCCGGCCATCTTCGGCGCCGGGAAGCTCGACTGCACGCCCTATCTGAACCCAAATCCAAGCGACCCCTGGTCGGGCTCCATCACGCGCCAGCCGCTCAGCCTGGATTCAACGTCCACGACCCGCGCGGCCTATCTGTTCGACACCATCGAGCTTTCAGAACAATTCCTGGTCAACGCCGGCGTACGCCTGGACAACTACCGCATATCGGGCGACTTCTCGCAGCGCGGCTCAACCGGGATGCTTTCCGAAAGCGGCAGCTGGAATATGTTCAACTACCAGTTGGGCTTGGTCTACAAGCCCACCAAGAACGGCAGCGTATACCTGTCGTACGCGACCGCATCCACGCCGCCCAGCGTCAGCGGCGGAGACCAGGAAGGCTTGAGCGCGGGCATGGCCGATCTCAAGCCGGAGAAAAGCGCCACGCTGGAACTGGGCACCAAGTGGAATGTGCTGAACGAGCGACTCAGCCTGACGGCGGCAATCTTTCAGAATGACAGGCGGGACGCGCAGATCGAAGTCGAGCCGGACCTGTTCGCGCAAGCCGGGCACACCCGTGTGCGCGGCCTGGAACTGGGCGTGTCGGGCGAAGTACTGCCCGGCTGGAATCTATACGGCGGCTACACCTACATGGCCAGCAAGCTGATCCAAGGCGCCTACGATGGCGTCAACGAAGGCGATCCCTTAGCCAATACGCCCAAGCACAGCTTCAGCCTGTGGTCCACCTACAAGATACTGCCGCCCCTCACCGTAGGCGCGGGTGCCTATTACGTCGGCAAGACCTTCGGCGGCAACCAGGGCGGTGCCGGCGGCGGGGCCGATGCGGTCTATATGCCGGCATACTGGCGCTTCGATGCGATGGCGGCCTACCAGGTCAACAAGAACCTGGCGTTCCAGCTGAATGCCTTGAATGTGACCGACAAGAAATATTATTCGCGCACGAACGGCGTGCATCATGCCGACTTCGGCCCCGGCCGGCAGGTCATCCTGAGCGCCAACCTGCGCTACTAAAAGCAATACCGAAGGCTGTCAACGATAGGCCGCATGCTTCACAAGAGCATGCGGCCTATCCGCGTTCGGAATCCCGCCAAACGAAAGGCAAAAAACGCTAGACGTCCGACCACTTGCGCAGCAGGTTGTGATAGATGCCGGTGAGCTCATCGATGGACGTGTGCCCCGGGTGATCTTTCAGCACACGCTGGATGGCCACGTCCATCTGCAGCAGCAGCGCCCGTTCGCTGTCCTCGCGAACCAGGCTTTGTATCCAGAAAAATGCGCTGACGCGCCTGCCCCGGGTAACCGGGTTGACCTTGTGCAAGCTGGTTCCGGGATAGAGCACGGCGCTGCCCGCGGGCAGCTTGACCTCATGCCTGCCGAACGTGTCTTCAACGACCAGCTCACCTCCGGCATAAGTGTCGGGCTCCGAAAAAAACAGAGTCATCGATAAATCCGTACGCACTCTTTCCTGGGTACCCTTGATGGGGCGTATGGCATTGTCGATATGGAAGCCGAACGACTCACCGCCTTCATACAGGTTGAACAAAGGAGGGAATATCTTCCGCGGCAAGGCCGCCGACATGAAGACATTGCTGGCGGTAAGCCGCTCGATGATCTGGTTTCCCAGTTCACGTCCCAGGGGGTGATCTTCAGGCAGTTGCCGGTTGTTCTTGACCTTTCCCGATCGATAGCCCGCCGTCACCTTTCCGTCCACCCAGTCGGACTGCTCCAGTTGCTGCCGTATCGCCTGGGCTTCCTGCAGGTTGAACAAATCCGGTATCTCGATAAGCATAAAAATAGTCGCTGAAAAGGTTGATGCGCGCCGCAGCAAGGATTGCGTACAGGCGATCGTCATGGAATAACAATAACGATAATGATAATAATTATCATCATTAATGTACAATCACCGGTATACGTGTGATCGATGTGATTTTGTCGGAAAAATGGCTCTCTCCTCCTCCCAACGCCGTTCCTATTGGCTGAAGACCTTGCACCAATGGCATTGGATGAGCGCGGCGATAAGCCTGGTGAGCCTGGTGCTGTTTTCGGCAACCGGCTTGACCCTGAACAATGCCGGCTGGATAGAGGCCGCGCCACAGACCATCAACAAGACATTGACACTGCCGCAAGATCTGCTTGCCCTGCTGAATGCCCCGGCGGGCGGGACAAGGCAAAAGCAGACGCTGGCCGCCCCGGTCGAAGCATGGCTGGACCGCGAGCTCGATATCCGGATCAACGAGCGGCCTGCGGAGTTCTCGGCCGATGAAGTCTACCTTTCCATGCCGGAACCCGGCGCGGACGCCTGGCTTTCCATCCAGACCGCCAGCGGCGATATCGAGTATGAGCGCAGCAGCCGCGGCTGGATCGCCTACTTCAACGACCTGCATAAAGGCCGCCATGCCGGGATGGCCTGGAGCTGGTTCATCGACTTTTTCGCGCTCGCATGCCTGATCTTCGCCTTGACCGGGCTCTTCCTGGTCAAGCTTGATGCGGGCAACCGCCCCGCCTCATGGCCTCTTCTGAGCTTGGGCATGGTCCTGCCCTTCGTAATAATCCTTCTGTTCGTCCACGGATGACAACCATGAAACACATTCTGAAACCCCTGCTGGCGCTGGCATTGTCCAGCGTCCTGGGCACTCGCGCCCAAGCCGCCGACATGACGCTCAAGGTCGCCATTCCGCGCATAGACACCGCGGAATACCATCGTCCTTATGTGGCGATCTGGCTGGAGGACGGACAAAAGAAGATCGTGCAGGACATCGCGATCTGGTATGAACAAGACAAGCCGCAGAATGAAGGTCGGAAATGGCTCAAGGACCTGCGCCAATGGTGGCGCGTAAGCGGCCGCAACCAGGACCGGCCGGCGGACGGCATCAGTGGCGCAACGCGGCCAGTGGGCACGCAGACCTTGAATCTTCAGGGCCAGGACGAGCGCCTGTCCAGGCTGCCTCCCGGCGACTACCAGCTGGTCGTGGAAGCGGCGCGCGAGAAAGGCGGCCGCGAACTTGTCCGCCTGCCGCTGGCATGGCCGCCCGCACAGCCCGCGAGCCATGAAGCCAGCGGAGATCACGAGCTGGGAAAAATCCAAATCAGCCTTACTCCCTGACCCCGTTTCCCCGGCACTTCACACCCCCTATCCAACGGAGCATAGACTCATGATGAAACAGCTTGCCCTGCCTTTGCTGGCTTTCTCCCTGCTGCTTAGCCCCTTTGCCAACGCGCATGATGCATGGATTCTTCCTTCAGCCACCACCCTGTCCGGAGAAAAGGCCTGGATCACGGTGGATGCCGCAGCGGGTAATGACAAGTTCTACTTCAACCATCGCCCCCTGAATCTGAACGGATTGCAGATCGTCAGTCCCCGCGGTGCCAGCCTGAAAGGCGAAAATGTCTTCAGCGGCGAACTGCGCAGCGGCTTTGACCTGCAACTGACCGAAACCGGCACGTACCGGATCGCGCTGGTGCGCAGCGGCGTTTCCGCGCAGTGGAAGCAGGACGGTAAGCCCAAGCGGTGGTTCGGACCTTCCGGTGAATTTGCCGGAAACGTGCCGCAGGATGCAAGCGGACTGAAAGTGCAGGAGCGCTCCAGCCGGATCGAGACCTTTGTCACCAAGGGCAAGCCCAGCTCCATTTCCGACGTCAAGGAAGGCATCGGCTTGCTGCCTGTCACCCATCCAAATGATCTGTTCGTCGGCGAGCCTGCGCAATTCATCATGACCGTGGACGGGCGGCCGGCCAAGCAGGCCAAAGTCCATATCGTGCCCGAAGGCAGCCGCTATCGCGACGAATTGAACGCAATCGAACTGACAGCCGACGACGCGGGCAAGATCGAGGTCACCTGGCCTCACGCCGGCCGCTACTGGCTGTCCATGGAGGCTTCCGGCCCCGCAACCGACGCCGCGCCCGCCGGAACCCGAAGCCGCCAGATGTCCTACTCGGCCACCCTGGAAGTCCTTCCCCAGTAAATGCCGTGAACGCCATTGGAAGCCGGCGTTGCCGGCAGATGTCCGAAAGCCCGGAACAGTGATTCCAACCCGCCCTTATCGAACGCTGAGCGGCCTTACCATGGGCACGACCTGGACCGTCAAGCTGTGCGAGCCGGACGCCATCGCGCCGGAAACGCTCGAGGCGGTCATCCAGGCCGTGCTTGGGCGCATTACGGAACAGATGAGCACCTGGAAACCCGATAGCGCCATCAGCCTTCTGAATCGGGCGGAACGTGGCTGGTACCGGCTGCCCGATGAACTGTTCCACGTGCTGAGCCACGCCCTGGAGCTGGCGCGCGATACCGAAGGCGCCTATGACCCGACACTGGGAAAATTGGCCGGCCTATGGGGCTTCGGCCCCGCAGGCGCGCTCAACATCCTACCGGGCGCCGGCGATGTGGCCGACGCGATGGCGCAAGCAGGCTGGCGGCGCACCGGAGTGAACGCGCCGCACTGCGCCATCTGGCAGCCGGGCGGCCTGGAGTTCGATCTGTCCTCGATCGGCAAGGGCTACGGCGTGGACCAGATCGCCGCCGTGCTCGACCGCCACCGGATCGAACATTACCTGGTCGAAGTCGGAGGCGAATTGAAAGCCCGGGGAAGCAATGAAGAGCACATGCCGTGGAGTGTGTCCATTGAAGTTCCCGAACCCGCCGATCTTTCCGAATCGGCGCCCAGGCCGCCTGGCCTGCCAATCTCTCTCGTTGACGGCTCTATCGCCACGTCGGGCGACTATCGCCGCTACTTCGATCACGGCGGCAAGCGCTACGCCCATACGCTGGATCCGGCAACGGGGCATCCGGTGACGCATCGTCTGGCTTCCGTCAGCGTCCTGGATCCGCAATGCATGGCGGCTGATGCGCTTGCCACGGCGCTGTTCAGCATGGGCCCGGTGCAGGGCCCGGAATATGCCCGCCGCCGCGGCATCCCCGCACTGTTCATGCATCGCGATGCCGGCGACCTGGCCCTGGAATGGACCGGCGAGTTCGAAGCCCTGGCCGGCGGCAATGCGAACACGCCATGAATCCATCGAACTTGAATCTCTTCCTTGCGGCCGTCATGGTCTGCGCCTGGCTCGGGCTGGTTTGGAAAACCGTGAGGCAGTCGCGATCCGCGCGCATTCGGCCGAGGCCGGAAGAAGGTCGGATCGTGGTGGCCTATGCCAGCCAGACCGGAACGGCCAGGGAGATCGCCGAGCGCACGGTGGCTGCCCTGGGCCGGGAACGCGCCGCCCTGTTGCCCATGTCGCAGCTCAGCCCTCGCCAGCTGCTCGACTATGGCTGCGTGGTGTTCGTGGTCAGCACCTACGGGGAAGGAGATCCGCCTGATCCCGCTCAGAGTTTCTACCGGCAGGCCTGCGCGTCCGACGCGCTCCGCCTGGACCACCTCGAGACGGCGGTGCTGGCCCTGGGGGACAGCGGCTACCGCCATTATTGCGGCTTTGGCCAGGCATTGGGAAGCTGGCTCGAGCGGCGCGGCGCCACCCTGCTCTTCCGGCCGGTACTGGCGGACAAATGCGATCCGGCCGCCTTGCGTTCCTGGAGCGACTCCCTGGATCGGCACTTCCAGACGGTGTCAGACGTGGAGAGGCACTATGCGGATTGGCGACTGGCCGCACGGCGGCATATCAACCCCGGCAGCATGGGCGGCGCGTGCTACGAACTGAGCTTCGTGCCCGCAGGCGGAGTCCCGCCGGTCTGGCAGGCCGGCGACATCGCCGAAGTTGCCATCGGCCCATACGGCCTGCACAGGGAATATTCGATCGCCTCCATCCCCGCCGAGGGCAGCCTGAAGCTGCTGCTGCGGCAGCGCCGCGACGCCGATGGCCGCATCGGCATAGGCAGCCGCTGGCTGACGGAAGAACTCGAGCCTGGCGGGATCGCACAGGTGCACATACGTGAGAATGCCTCGTTCCATGCCCCCGCCCGAGCCTTGCCCGCCATTCTGATCGGCAACGGCACCGGCATCGCGGGCCTGCGCAGCTTGCTGAAGTTCCGCCTTGAACAGGGCCATCATGAAAACTGGCTGATATTCGGCGAGCGGCAACGCGCTTGCGATTTCCACTATGAGGATGAGCTGGAAGCCTGGCTGGCGCAAGAACGGCTGGCCCGTCTGGACCTGGCTTTTTCCCGCGACCAGGCGTCCAGACGCTACGTTCATCATATCCTGGCGGAGGCCCAGACGGCCATCAGGGAATGGGTGGCGCGGGGCGCGCTCATCTATGTGTGCGGCAGCAAGAACGGCATGGCAGGCGATGTGGACGGAGCCCTGAAGGAAATACTCGGCCAGCAGGCTTATGCCGGCCTGCTCGAACGGCAGGGCTATCGGCGGGACGTATACTGAAATCCGACGGATCAGGCATTGAAAACGCCCCCGGGCGGGGGCGTTTTCGGTACTGCTTTGTCTTGGCCCGGATGCTCGAAAGCACTCGGAGCCCGTAAAAGCGGCCGCCGGGGCCGCCTTCCAGCCTTGCTGTTATGCCTCGGGCTGTGCCACGGGCGCTTGCGGGCCGCCCTGGGCTTCGATGCCGCCGATGGCCTTCATGGACAAGCGCAAACGGCCCTTGTCGTCGGCTTCGATGACCTTGATGCGAACCATCTGACCCACCTTCAACACGTCGTTGATGTTGGCGATGCGGTAGTTGGCGATCTCGGAAATATGCAGCAAGCCGTCGCGGCCGGGCAAGACCTGGACGATGGCGCCGAAATCCAGCAGGCGCAGCACGGGGCCTTCGTACTCCTGGCCCACTTCCACGTCGGCCGTCAATTCCTTGATGCGGCGCTCGGCTTCGCGGGCCTTGTCCAGGTCGGCGCTGGAAATGGTGATGGTGCCGTCGTCGCCGATGTCGATCTGCGTGCCGGTTTCCTCGGTCAGCGCACGGATGGTGGCGCCACCCTTGCCGATGACGTCGCGGATCTTCTCGGGATTGATCTTGACGCTGAGCATGCGCGGCGCGAACTCGGACAGTTCAGTGCGCGAACCCTCGATGGCTTCCTTCATCTTGCCCAGGATGTGCAAGCGGCCTTCCTTGGCCTGAGCCAGGGCGACCTGCATGATTTCCTTGGTGATGCCCTGGATCTTGATATCCATTTGCAAGGCGGTGATGCCCTGCACGGTGCCGGCCACCTTGAAGTCCATGTCGCCCAGGTGATCTTCGTCGCCCAGGATGTCGGTAAGGACCGCGAACTTGCCGCCGTCCTTGATCAGGCCCATGGCGACACCGGCCACGTGATCCTTGACGGGCACGCCGGCGTCCATCATGGCCAGCGAGCCGCCGCACACGGATGCCATGGAGGACGAACCGTTGGATTCGGTGATTTCCGACACGACGCGTATGGTGTACTGGAAGTCCTGCGCTTCGGGCAGGGACGAAATCAGTGCGCGCTTGGCAAGGCGGCCGTGGCCGATTTCACGGCGCTTGGGCGAACCGAAGCGGCCGGTTTCACCGGTGGCGAACGGCGGGAAGTTGTAATGCAGCATGAAGCGGTCGCGATGCTCGCCCATGATGGAGTCGATGATCTGCTCGTCCTGCTTGGTGCCCAGGGTGGCCACGACCAGGGCCTGGGTTTCGCCGCGCGTGAACAGGGCGCTGCCGTGAGCGCGGGGCAATACGCCCAGGCTGACGCTGATGGGGCGCACGGTGCGCGTGTCGCGGCCGTCGATGCGGGGTTCGCCATTCAGGATCTGGCCGCGGACGATCTTGGCTTCCAGGTCGAACAGCATGTTTTCGACTTCGACGCTGTCAGGAGCGGCCTCGCCCTTGGCGGCGGCATGCTCGGCCAGCTTTTCCTTGACGCTGGCATAGGCTTCGCGCAGCTTGGCGGTGCGGGCCTGCTTTTCACGGATCTGATAGGCGGCCTGCAGGCTTTCCTGGGCGGCGGACGCCACGGCGGTTGCCAGCGCTTCGTTCTTGGCTGCGGGCTGCCAGTCCCATTCGGGCTTGCCGGCTTCGGCGACCAGATCGTGGATGGCGTTGATGGCGGCCTGCATCTGCTCGTGGCCGAACACGACACCACCCAGCATGACCTCTTCGGACAGGTTCTGGGCTTCGGATTCGACCATCAGCACGGCGGCTTCGGTGCCGGCGACGACCAGGTCCATCTGCGAGGCCTTGATCTGGCTGGAGGTGGGGTTAAGCACATACTGGCCGTCGATGTAGCCCACCCGCGCGGCGCCGATGGGGCCGTCGAAGGGGATGCCCGAGATGGCCAGCGCGGCCGAAGCGCCGATCATGGCGGCGATATCGGGATCGATTTCAGGATTGACCGAAACCGTATGCAGGATGACCTGGACTTCGTTGTAGAAGCCTTCCGGGAACAAAGGACGCAATGGGCGATCGATCAGGCGCGAGGTCAGGATTTCCTTTTCCGAAGGACGGCCTTCGCGCTTGAAGAAGCCGCCGGGAATGCGGCCGGCGGCATAGGTTTTTTCTACGTAATCGACGGTCAGCGGGAAGAAATCCTGGCCGGGCTTGGCGGTCTTGGCCCCGACGACGGTCGCCAGGACAACGGTATCGTCGATCGAAACCAGTACGGCGCCGGAGGCCTGGCGAGCAATCTCGCCGGTTTCCAGGACCACCGTGTGCTGACCGTACTGAAACGACTTGCTCACTTTATTAAACATTACGGAATATCCTTACAATAAAAAAAACCGTGTACACCGCGATTCTGGTCGCAGTGTGCACGGTTGCATCGTGGGGAGCCAGCCCCGGGTATCACTTACGCAGACCGAGCTTTTCGATGAGCGAGCGGTACGAATCGGGATTGCGGCCCTTCAGGTAATCGAGCAGTTTGCGGCGACGGCTCACCATGCGCAGCAGGCCACGACGCGAGTGGTGGTCTTTCATGTGCGCCTTGAAGTGACCGGTAAGCTCATTGATGCGTGCCGTAAGCAACGCCACCTGGACTTCGGGGGAGCCGGTATCGCCTTGCGCACGTTGGTATTGTGCAACGATGTCGGATTTTTTGATGTCAGCAACAGACATTATTCAGCCTCTTTAACAAGCGTCAGGGCCGAGGTGCCCTGACGTGCAGTGATTAACAAATTACAATCGAATAAAGCATTTGCTTTGGGCGCAAATTCAAGCTTTTGGCAAGATGCGCGTCGATGCGCGGCCCAAAGAAGTCAGCATTATACCGGAAAAAGGCCTACCGCCATGAATACCGTCACCGCAGTACATTACGCAAAGCTGATCGGCGCCGCCACCGGACTTGTTTTTCTGGCAGCGTGCGCGAACATGGCCAACACGCCGCCCGGAACGCCCCTGGCCCAGGTCGAAGCCGAATATGGGCGGCCCGGCTTTTCCTGCCCCGCCGAAGGCGGCGGCCAGCGTTTCATCTGGAGCCAGCAGCCCTATGGGCAATATGCCTGGGGAACCAACGTCGACAGCGCGGGCAATACCGACAGCATCGAGCCCTTGCTGACCGACAAGCACTTCAGCCTGCTGTCTTCGGGCACCTGGACGCCCGAGCGGGTACGCTGCGAGTTCGGACCGCCCGCCGAAATCAGCACGGTGGGGCTGCCCTCATCCACGCAAATCGTCTGGAGCTACCGCTATCGGCAAGCCGGCGCCTGGAATTCGCTTATGCATGTGTACTTTGGCTCGGACGGGGAAAAGGTCACCCGCTTCCATCCGGGCCCCGACCCCATGTACGACCGCGACAGCGATTGGTTTTTTTGACGCGGAACGGCAAGGCCGGTAGGCCCGCTTACTGATCGGGCTTGTTCGGCGGCGAATCGTGCCTGTCGGTTTGCCCGCCCAGCTCGGGAGACTGGAAGGTGTGGGTGGCGCTGAACGAGTGCTCCGCAGCGGCCGCGGCGTCGTCGGTCGTGCCGCTGACGCCCTCATGCCGCATGCGGTTCAGCTGGCGGGCACGGCGCCAGCGCCACAGCATGATGAACCAGCCCGACAGGCCATAAACCACGAACAGGCCGAACAGCACGATGGGCGGATCGCTGGAGACGAACACGAATCCGGCGACGACCAGCAAAATGACCCAGAACGGCACGCTGCGCCCCAGGGCGAAGGTTTTTCCGCTGTAGAACGGCGCATTGGTGACCATGGCGATGCCCGCGTACACGGTGAACACGAAGGCCACCCAGGCGATCGTGTGGCTTTCCAGCAGCAGCTTGTTGTCGACCGCCAGCCAGACGAAGCCGGCCACCAGGGCCGCCGCGGCCGGGCTGGGCAGGCCCTGGAAGAAACGCTTGTCGACCACGCCGATGTTGGTGTTGAAACGCGCCAGGCGCAATGCCGCGCCCACCACATAGATGAAGGCGGCCAGCCAGCCCCAACGGCCCAGTCCCTGCAAGGTCCATTCGTACATGACCAGCGCCGGCGCGATGCCGAACGAGGCCATGTCGGACAGTGAATCGTATTGCTCGCCGAACGCCGACTGGGTGTTGGTCAGGCGGGCGACCCGCCCGTCCATGCCGTCGAAGATCATGGCCACGAAAATGGCGATGGCTGCGACGTCGAAACGCCCGTTCATTGCCTGCACGACGGCATAGAAGCCTGAAAACAGATTGGCGGTGGTGAATGCGTTTGGCAGCAGGTAGATGCTGCGCCGTCGATGGGATTCGTCGGAATTTGGCATGGCTGTTACTCGCTTGAGGCGGCGGTGGCGCTATCGGGTAGCTCGGCCAGGACCGTGCTGGTGGCCTGGACCTTGTCGCCTATGGCCACGCGCGGACGCGCGCCCAGAGGCAGGTATACATCGACTCGCGACCCGAAACGGATGAAGCCGTAGCGCTGGCCTGCATAAAGCCGCTCGCCCGGTTTCGTATAGCAAAGTATACGCTTGGCCACTAGCCCGGCCACTTGAACGGCGGTGACCACGTGGCCATGGGGCGTATGCAGCACCGTCGCGTTGCGCTCGTTTTCCAGCGAAGCCTTGTCGAGCGCCGCGTTGAAGAATTGTCCTGCGAAGTAATTGACCGCCTGGACCGTTCCGTCGACCGGAGAGCGGTTGGAGTGAACGTTGAAGACGTTCATGAATACGCTGATTTTCAGCGCGTCGCGATCCGCATAGGCATCGCGCACCTCTTCCACGGCGACCACCCTGCCGTCGGCGGGCGACAGGACGTTGAACTCGCCTTCCGGCGCGACCCTCGCGGGGTCGCGAAAAAACTGCAGGACAAAAATCGAGAGCAGCCAGAAGGGGATCGACGCGACGCCCGACCAGAAGCTGACAAGAATCGACACCAGCACGATGCCGGCCAGGAAAGGCCAGCCTTCGCGCGCGATAATGGGATGGGGGTAAGGAGGTTTATTCATCGTAAGACGAAGAATAACCGAAATAAAGGCTGTTTTTGCATTTTTGCGGCGCTGTTCTAGCCGAAAACCACCAAGGGCTTCAAGGGTTGCCGGGGATGCTCCATGACGTGGACTTCGACCCCGTAGACCTTGCGCAGATTCTCACGAGTCAAGACCTCCATAGGCTTGCCGCAGGCAAATACCCTGCCCTGCGACAGCAGGGCAATACGATCGCTCCACAAGGCGGCAAGGTTCACGTCATGCAGCACCAGCATTATTCCTATCCGCTCGGTTTGCGCCAGCTCGTTCAAGGTCTTCAGCAAGGCCTGCTGGTGCAGCGGATCAAGGCTGGCCGTGGGCTCATCCAGCAACATATAGCGTCCTTGGGGATCGGCCCGCCTTTCGGCCAGCACCTGCACCAATA
The DNA here is from genome assembly GCF_025836975.1 of Pollutimonas sp. M17. Classification (NCBI taxonomy): domain Bacteria; kingdom Pseudomonadati; phylum Pseudomonadota; class Betaproteobacteria; order Burkholderiales; family Alcaligenaceae; genus Pollutimonas; species Pollutimonas sp. M17. The sequence goes on from NZ_CP107548.1 coordinate 2,684,521, forward strand.
CGCGTGCGAACTGCACCCTTTGCTGCTCGCCGCCGGACAGCTCCAGATAGCGGCGGCCCGCCAGATGCGCGGTGTCGGCCCGCTCCAGCGCCGCGCGCGACAATGCCCGCAAATCATGCGCGGACAGTCCCTTGAATGGGTATGCTCCCATGGCCACCACTTCGGACACATCCAGATCAAAGCTCAGGCCCGGCTTCTGCGGCAGCACGGCGCGCGAAAGGGCCTGCCTGGCCAGGCTCATGTCCGATAACGATATGCCATTGAGGCTTGCCGCGCCCTCCGGATGCAAGCCGTCTTCGGGCTTGAGTTCGCCGGCAAGCACCGACAGGAAGGTCGACTTGCCGGCGCCGTTGGCCCCCAGAAGACTGACGACTTCGCCCGGCTGAAAGCGCAGCGAAGCGCCATCCAGGACCATGCGATGGCGGCGCGCCACCTTGACATCGACTGCGCCGAAATCTTCCTGCATTCGAGTCATCCGACCTCCTTCAGATGGGCTTGCCGCGCCCGCGCAGCAGCATCCAGAAGAAGAATGGGCCGCCGACCAGGCTGGTTACCAGGCCTATGGGCAGCTCCGCCGGACTGACCATGATCCGCGACATCCAGTCCGCCAGGGTGAGGACCAGTGCTCCGGCGACGACGGAGGCCGGCATCAAATAGCGGTGATGGGCGCCCAGCAGCATGCGCACGACATGCGGAACCACCAGGCCGATGAAGCCTATGCCTCCGGTGACGGCTACCAGCGGTCCCACGATCAAGGCGATGACGCAGATCAGGCGCCGCCGCACGGCGGAGAGCGCGAAGCCCAAGTGGGCCGCCTCGCGGTCGCCCAGCAGCAAGGCGTTCAGCACCCTCCACTGGCGGCATAGGTAAACCAGCAGCGCCATCGTCCAGGGCCCCAGCCACATCAAGGTGCGCCAGTCGGCCGCCGCCAGGCTGCCCAGGCTCCAGAAGGTCAGGTCGCGAAGCTGGACATCGCTGGCCAGATAGGTGAGTATGCCGATCCCGCTGGCCGCCATGGTATTGATGGCGATGCCGGCCAGCAGCAGTCCCGCCGAGCCCTGGTAGCCGCTGCCTACGGAATAAGCAAGGAATGTGGCGGCCAGGCTGCCCAGGAAGGCCGCCGCCGCAATGATGAAAAAGCCGCCCGAAGTCATGACGATGGCAGAGACAGCACCCAGCGCCGCGCCCATCGTGATGCCCACCAGGCCGGGTTCGGCAAGCGGATTGCGAAACAAGGCCTGCATGGTCACGCCGGCCGCGGCAAGGGCAGCCCCCGCCACCGAGCTGAACAGCACCCGGGGCAGACGGATCTGCACCAGCACATTATGCATGAGCGCTTCGGCGGGAACGATATCGCCCCACAGCAGGCGCGGCAGGCTGGACCAGGGAATGGATACCGCGCCGCCGGCGCTGGCGACCAGCGCCGCCAACGCCAGGCAGCAGGCCAGCATGGCCAGTACGGGCTGCGGAGCCAGTTTTCCCGAATCGGATAGCAAACGCATGGCGGCTGCGGCTATTTCGCCGCTTCCTTCAGTTCATGTATGGCCTGGCCCACACGGGGGCCCAGACCAAGGATCAGCAGATCGTCCATCGCCAGGACACGGCCTTCACGGGCGGCGGGCGTCGAAGCGATGCCGGCGCCGGACCTGAACTTTTCCATGCCGCCGCTTGCATCCAGGGAAGCCCTGGAGATGACGATCAGCTCGGGACTCAAAGCGGCCAGGCCTTCGGCCGAGATGGGCTTGTAGCCTTGCTGAGATTCAAGGACGTTCTTCAGGCCCGCAAGGGTCAGGACGGCATCCGCCGCCGTGCCGCTCCCAGCCGCCATCAACGGGCCAGTGCGATTCAGCAACACCAAGGCCCGGCGCGATGGAGCGGCTTGAGCCTGAGCCGCCTGAACCTCCGCACGCACCTGGGCGATCAGTTTCTCGCCTTCCCCGGGCACGCGCAAGCGGCCGGCGATCTGTTCGATGCGCTTGTACAGCGACTCGATGGAGGGAGCATCCGACACGACATCCACCTCGATGCCCAACTGGCTCAGGCGCTGCAACGTTTTTTGCGGCCCCGCATTCTCGGATGCCAGCACCAGATCGGGGCGCATGGCGATCACGCCTTCGATCGGAACGCTGCGGTAATACCCCACGCGTGGCAGCTTCAAGGCCGCGGGCGGATGTATGCTGGACTGATCGCCGGCCACCAGCCGCCCTTCCTGGCCCAGGTCGTAGACGATTTCGGTTACGCTGCCGCCCAGCACCACAACCCGTTCCGGCTGGGCCTGGGCCTGCTGGCCCAGACCCAGGCTCAGCGATAGGCACAAGGCCGCAAGACACGCGCGCATGCCCTTAGGCCGCCAATGGCAGCGGACAATACCCCACCAGCAATTCACGCCAACTGGCAAGTTCCGGAACGCCCGGCTTGCGCGCCCCGAAGAACTGCACAATCATGTCGCCGTTCTCCGCAAAGCATTCCAGGGAGGTCACCCAGCCGTCTTTCGACGGTTTGTTGACGACCCAGGTGGATACGATGGCTGTCGTGTCCAGATGCAGATTGAAATGGGGCTCGAGGACATTGAACCAGGGTCCCATGCGCATCAGCTTCTTCACCGGCCCCGAGTGAATCTGGATCATCCCGCGATTGCCCACGAAACACATGAACGGGATATCGCGTTCGGCGACATCCCGCAGCATGCGCTCGGCCAGGTCGTTGGAGACTTCCTGAGCCAGGTCCGCACCCACCGCCCGTAAGGCGGTCAGGCGCGCTACCTTGTGCTTTTGCAGCAGGCTGTGGAATTCATGGGTATCCTTCATGGACAACCAGTCGCTGCGCAGCGCCGGCGTCGCCTGGGTCACCGCCGAGTCTTCCGGCGCGGCGGCCTCTTGAACCGCAGGCCACGGCTCAGCCCCTTCCGCGTACTTTTCCACCAGGGCTTGATACGCCGCCGTATCGCTTTCGTCGGTGACATAGACCTTGTGAATGGCCGCCCCCGCTCCATCGAAGAACTGGATGCTGAGGCGACCGCCGTCATTCACGGCCCAGGTGGTCTTCCAGTCGCCGAAGAACATGCGCAAGTCGATGTCGGGACCCAGGACTATTCCCATCGTCTTGCCCGCACGTATCTCTTCGTACCGGCCGTGGCGCTCATGCACGCACCATTCGTTGCGCGTCAGCGCCATGACGCGGCCCAGGCTGCCCAGTTCCTTGAAGATATCCTGGGCCGGTCCGCGCAGCGGCGTGGACCGGATATCGCCGCAGTTCGCGGCCACCAGTTCCACCTCGGAAACCGACATTTTCTGCGCCAGATTCCGTATGCGCGCCTTCGGATTTTCATCCTTCAGTCGAGCATAGCGCTCGCGCAGGGATTTGGAGATCTCTTCAATTGCCAGAGTCATGACTGCTGTGTTCCTTGCTTGTAGTTCATCAATACTGGTAAGTAAGGCTTACCCGAACGCTGCGGCCCGGCTGGGTGTAGCTGTCGATGGGGTATGCGTAGCCCGTCGCGCTGGCTGACGGTGTCGGCACATCCAGGGCATTCCAGTACTTCTTGTCAAAAACGTTGTAAACGCCCGCTTGTACACGCAGGCCCTTGACGGCTTGAGGCTTCCACCAAGCCGTGAAGTCAAGCAAACCATAGCCGGGCGCCTTGAAGTCCGGCGTCTTCTGGGTTGCCGTCGACTCCGGATTCTCGACCTTGCTGCGGCGTTCAGCCACCGTCACGATGCTCTCGGCACCCCACTGTTCAGTACGGTAGCCAAGCGCCACAATGGCCTTCAACGGCGCAATGCTGTTCAGGTAGGTATCCCTATCCTGATCCTTCCCGCTGGCCCATGCCACGGAGCCCCAGGTATACCAACTGTCGTTGAACGCCCAATGAGCGCGGGCTTCGGCGCCATAGATCCGCACGCGGGACCGATTGGCATAATGATAGACAGTGCCGTATCCATTGGCATCCCATTGCGGATCGCGGCCGGCTGCGGTCTTGGTGTATGTGAGGCGGTCGATGAAATCCCGGTAATGCGTATCGTAGATGCTGATATGAGCGCCGCGCTCCGTATCGCCCACATCCATGCCCAGTTCCCAGCCTCGGCTGATTTCAGGATTCAGATTGGGATTGCCCAGGACGACATATTCGCCGGGCGACTTTCCGCCAAAGGTCAGATAGAGCTGGCTGGTATTGGGCGCCTTGAAGCCATAACCATACTTCGCATAGAAGGAGAGGTTCTCCCTAGGCTTGTATGTCGCCAGCAGAGAGGGCGACAGGCGTTTTCCGCTATTGCTCGACAAGGCTTGCATGCCGATAAGATTGCTGTCGTACATCCCACCGGCTTGCGGTTTTTGCTCATAGGCATCAAAACGCAGCGCGGGGGTCAGCGCATATTTCCCATCAGCCCAGGAAAACTCATCTTGCGCCCACAAGGACCATGTGTTTCCCTTTACTTTCGGAATATCCGCCTGGTTGGAACGCAAATGCGGGCATCCCGTTACGGGGCAGCTATCGAAGCCGCGCGATAGCTGCTCTGTATCGTTGCCAGCCCATTCCCCGCCCGCAGACCAGTGCTGCCTCAATGCGCCATCGATATAGCCTCCCCATGACGTCACCAGCCCTATCGTCGATTCTTCGATCGTATTGTTGCGGCTGTAAGGCCCTTTCGCCGATGTGCCCGAGCGAAAGCCGTTCATTCCGTCCTCCAGGCTGATCTTCTGCCAGTAGAGCTTGGCGCTGCCATAGTTGAACAATGACCGGTTCTGCACCGACTGATAATCGTAGCCCAGCACGACACGATCGCGATCTTGTTTTTTCTTGCTGTGATATTGGCCGATGGCGTAGTTGGTCGTATTCTGCTCGCGCCTGTCATCGATAGTGGATTCGCGGCGGAACAGTTCGCCACTGACGCTTATCATCTGCTCGGCCGTAAGATCGTGCTCCAGCTTGATCAAGGCGTTGTTCTGCGTGTAATCCATCGGATCGGGAAGCTCGCGCAGGGCACCATAACCTCCCACCACGCCTTTATTGTCGCGCTCGTGACCCTTGCGATGGCCCGCCTGCACCAGCCAACGCGTGCTATCCCCTAAACGCCCGGCAAGTGCCGCATCTCCGCCAAAGCTCTGATCCACGCTATCGTAGCCGGTCTTGAGCAAGGCGCCGAAATCCTTGCCCGGCGTCAGCAAGTCGCGGGGCGACAATGTGCGCAGGTCCAGATAGCCCACGAGCGAGCCCGACTGCACGGCACCGGCTCCGCGCACCACATCGATTGCCGACAAGGTATTGAACGCAACGGTGTTCAGTCCGCCTTCCGCACTGCGAGCTCCATCATCCAGCCATGGCACCCTGATGCCGTCCACGCGGGTCACAACCCGATCTCCATCCATACCCCGGATATTGACGCTGTTGTTCTGGGGATTGATATTGACGCCGGGTTCGCCGCGTTTGGAAAAGTCATCCCAGCTTTCGATCGCACGATCATCCAATTGCTGGCGGGTGATTACAACAGAGCCCTCTGGCAGTTCCTCTTCCAGTCGCTGGCCTTGGACGCGCAAGGGTGACAGTGTTTGTATTGACTGATCGCCTGCCGCCGACACACGCGTATCCGCCTGTTTGTTTTCCTGAGCCCCCGCTTGCGCAACAGAAAGCGCCAAGAACACCCCGCCCCACCAGACTAAAGATTTCCCCATGATTCTTGTTGATCCAAAAGTTAGTTTAGATTGATCGCAAATGATAACCATTTCTATTTGCGTTAGCAATATCAAATTGACACAAAACGAACGTTTGGTAGCGGGAAATAGACAGACCCGCCGTTGAACAGACGGGGATCCGCGTTGTGAGGGTTGACGCGGGACCAAAAAAAAACCCGGCCGAAGCCGGGCTTTCAGTGCAATGGACGATTGCACCATTCAATGCAGCAAGGCCTTCAAGCACGACGGGCGTGATTGAAGGCCGATCTTGTGAAGATCAGTTCTTGGTCTGGTCGACCAGCTTGTTGGCCGCGATCCAGGGCATCATGGCGCGCAGCTTGCCGCCGACCTGTTCGATTTCCGATTCGGCGTTGATGCGGCGGCGCGACGTCAGCGTGGGCGCGCCGGCGGCGTTTTCCAGGATGAAGTTCTTGGCGTATTCGCCGGTCTGGATGTCGGCCAGGCACTGGCGCATGGCTTTCTTCGTTTCCTCGGTGACGATGCGCGGACCGGTGACGTACTCACCATATTCGGCATTGTTGGAAATGGAGTAGTTCATGTTGGCGATGCCGCCTTCGTAGATCAGGTCCACGATGAGCTTCAGTTCGTGCAGGCACTCGAAGTAAGCCATTTCAGGCGCATAGCCCGCTTCCACCAGGGTTTCGAAACCGGCCTTGATCAGTTCGACGGTGCCGCCGCACAGCACGGCCTGTTCGCCGAACAAGTCGGTTTCGGTTTCTTCGCGGAAATTGGTCTCGATGATGCCGGCGCGGCCGCTGCCGATGGCGCAAGCGTACGACAGGGCGATATCACGCGCGGCGCCGGACGTGTCCTGATGCACGGCCACCAGCGAAGGCACGCCGCCGCCCTGGCTGTAGGTGCCACGCACCGTGTGGCCGGGCGCCTTGGGCGCGACCATGATGACGTCGATGTCGGCGCGCGGCTGGACCTGGCCGTAGTGCACGTTGAAACCATGCGCGAACGCAAGAGCCGCGCCCGCCTTGATGTTGCCGGCAACCTGATTGCGATAGACCTCGGCGATGTTCTCGTCGGGCAGCAGAATCATGACCAGGTCTGCGCCCTTGACCGCGTCGGCGACTTCCTGAACGTTCAGGCCGGCATTGGCGGCCTTGCTCCAGGAGGCGCCGCCCTTGCGCAGGCCGACGATCACATTGACGCCCGACTCATGCAGGTTGAGCGCGTGTGCATGGCCTTGCGAGCCGTAGCCGATGATGGCAACCGTTTTGCCTTTGATCAGGGAAAGGTCGCAATCTTTGTCGTAAAAAACTTTCATTAGGGTGCTCCAATAACCGTTTGGTATTTTGATTTTTGCCGGATGCCGCATCCGGCGCAAGGTTGAACATTGGCCGGCATGCTGCCGCCTGGCCGGTAATAATAAATTAAAGCTTCAGGACACGTTCTCCACGGCCTATGCCCGACACGCCGGTGCGCACCGTTTCCAGGATGGCGCTGCGATCGAGCGCGCCGATGAAGGCTTCGATCTTGTCCTGGTCGCCGGTGAGCTCGATGGTGTAGACCTTGTCGGTGACGTCGATGATGCGGCCGCGAAAGATATCGGCCATGCGCTTCATTTCGTCGCGCTCCTTGCCCACGGCCCTGACCTTGATCAGCATCAGCTCGCGCTCGATGTGCGGCCCTTCGGACAGATCCACCACCTTGACCACGTCGACCAGCCGATTCAGATGCTTGGTGATTTGCTCGACCACTTCATCCGAGCCGTTGGTCACAATGGTCATGCGGGACAGCGTGGTGTCTTCGGTGGGCGCCACGGTCAGCGTTTCGATGTTGTAGCCGCGCGCCGAGAACAGGCCGACCACGCGGGACAGCGCGCCGGGTTCGTTTTCCAGAAGGATAGAAATCACATGTTTCATTTTTCTCTCCTTACAGGTCTTCGGAACCGAGCAGCATTTCGGTCAGGCCGCGGCCGGCCTTCACCATGGGCCATACGTTTTCAGTCTGGTCGGTGATGAAGTCCATGAACACCAGCCTGTCCTTGTGCTTGATGAACGCCTCGCGTATGGCCGGCTCGACGTCGGCCGGCTTCTCGATGCGCATGCCGATGTGGCCGTAGCTTTCGACCAGCTTGACGAAATCGGGCAAGGCATCGACATAGGATTCGGAGTAGCGCGAACCATAATCGATTTGCTGCCATTGCCGCACCATGCCCAGGTAGCGGTTGTTCAGGCACAGCACCTTGGGGGTCAACCGGTACTGGCTGCAGGTGGAGAGCTCCTGGATGTTCATCTGGATGGAGGCTTCGCCCGTGATGACGGCGATCTGGCTGTCCGGGTTGGCCATCTGTACGCCCATCGCATAGGGAAGGCCCACGCCCATGGTGCCCAGGCCGCCGGAATTGATCCAGCGGCGCGGTTCGTCGAAGCGGTAGTATTGCGCGGCCCACATCTGGTGCTGGCCGACGTCCGAAGTCACAAAGGCATTGCCGCCGGTGACTTCCCACAGCTTCTCGACCACGAATTGCGGCTTGATGACGGTGTCGGAGTTTTCATAGACCAGGCACTGCTTGCCGCGCCAGGCGTTGATCTGCTCCCACCACTTGGCCAGGGCCGCCTTGTTGGACGGGGCCTCGGTCGCGGCCTGCGCATAGACCGCGTTCATTTCCTGCAGCACGTCCTTCACGTTGCCCACTATGGGCACGTCGACGCGCACGCGCTTGGAAATCGACGACGGGTCGATGTCGATATGGATGATCTTGCGGGGATTCTGGGCGAAATGCCGGGTGTTGCCGATGACCCGGTCGTCGAAGCGCGCGCCCACGGCGATGAGCACATCGCAATGCTGCATCGACATGTTGGCTTCGTAAGTGCCATGCATGCCGGGCATGCCCACGAACTTGTCGTCGCTGGCGGGAAACGCGCCCAGGCCCATCAGGGTGTTGGTGCACGGCGCGCCGGTCAGCTCGACCAGCCGGCGCAGTTCCGTCGATGCGTCGGACAGGACCACGCCGCCACCCGAATAGATCATGGGGCGTTCGGCGGAAAGCAGCATCTGCACCGCTTTCTTGATTTGCCCAAGGTGGCCCTTGTTGACCGGCGCGTACGAGCGCATCTTGACTTCGCCGCGCTTGGCGGTGTACTTGCACTTGGCGACGGTGATGTCTTTGGGAATATCGACCAGCACGGGGCCGGGACGGCCCGTCTTGGCGATATAGAAAGCGCGGCGCATGGTTTCCGCCAGGTCCTTGACGTCGCGGACCAGGAAATTATGCTTCACGCAGGGCCGCGTGATGCCCACGGTATCGCATTCCTGGAAGGCGTCTTCCCCGATGGCATGGCTGGGCACCTGCCCGCTGATGATCACCATGGGGATGGAATCCATATAGGCGGTGGCGATGCCCGTGACGGCATTGGTCAGGCCCGGCCCGCTGGTGACCAGCGCAACCCCCACCTTGTCGGACGAGCGCGAATAGGCGTCGGCCGCATGGACGGCGGCCTGTTCGTGGCGCACCAGAATATGCTTGAAATTGTCTTGCTTGTAGATTGCGTCGTAGATGTACAGCACTGCGCCGCCGGGGTAGCCAAACACATGGTCTACGCCTTCTTCGGCCAGGCACTGCACGACGATGTCGGCGCCATTGAGTTCCATATTATTTTCCTTTCGTAACCAGCACTGATATCCCGACCGGCCCAGAAGGCCCAAGCTTGAACCGGTTGCAGCAACATGACCTGGCGCTTTATGGCTCACGGAGCCATGCCACCCAGACACCTTGCCGATCCGACCCGTACTCATCGAAACACAGCACAAACGTTCTTGAGAACGCGGGAGGTAGAAACGGAAGCCCTGGCAACACACGCTTGTGGCGCGGCCAACGGCAAATTATTACAGGCGCAAAAAACCGGGCGGATGGCCCGGGCAACAGTGCCTCTGGCGACCCGCTCCGGATAATTGAGCGGATCAACGCGCTAATGTAGCGCGTAACGCGGGGATAGGCAAATCAGGGAAGCAGATGGCTTTCCAGCAGCGCGCCGATGAATTCGGCATATTGCGTGGCGCTGACCCCCTGGTTGCTGTATTTGCGCCGCTTCAGGTACCAATCCTGCATCATGGCCTTGCACAGCGAAGCCAGCAGGCGCGCGTTGATCTGCCGGAACGCGCCGGCCTCGATGCCTTCCTGAATGATGCCGTGAAGGATGTTCTCGATTTCGAGCTCGATCGCGATGGCTTCCTTCTTCTGCTTTTCAGGCAGGCTCTTGGTCTCCATGAAGGAAAAATAGAACCAGGGCTGCATCAGCTCGCTGAGGTAGACGTGCGCCTTCACGGCAGCCAGCAACTTGTCGCGTGGCGCCGCGATGTCCTGCGTATAGGCCAGCATGGTGCGCCGGGTCAGCAGGAAGCCATGGCCCTGGATAAGGCCGAGCAGGTCTTCCTTGCTTCGTATATAGGCATACAGGCCGCCTATGCTGAAACCCGAATCGGCGCACAGGTCGCGCAGCGACATGGCGTGAAAGCCCTTGGTGCCGGCCAGCCGCAGGGTCGAATTGATGATGCGAACCAGGTTCCTGACCGCCACATGCTCTTTCTTGATGCGGATGAGATCCCGGTTCTGGTGGTACAGCTCGCGGCAGATTTCGACTTTGGACAGGCTCAGCTCGATCTTGAAGGACTCAAAATCAGCAATCATCGCAGGCTCCCGCTGTTGTTTCGCCGCGCAAGTTTACGGTATTTCCGGCAGGCCCCTCATACCGACAAATAGCGATGCTGTGTTTCCATATCGCCGATCAGATCCTCGCTGGTGGCCTGGTGAACGATCATGCCCTTTTCAAGGATGTAGGCGCGCCTGGCGTGCTTCAGCGCAAAGTGCACGCTCTGATCGGTGAACAGGATGGTGGTCGTCTTGGCCAGTTCGTCGATCAGCGCGCCGATCTGCTTGACGATGACGGGAGCCAGCCCTTCGTTGGGCTCGTCCAGCAAAAGCAGGCTGGGCTCGCTCATGAGCGAGCGGGCCACCGCCAGCATCTGCTGCTGTCCGCCCGAGAGGGTTGCGCCGTCCTGCCCCGCCAGTTCGCCCAGCATGGGGTATTCGTCGAAGATGCGCTCCACGGTCCAGCGGCGCGGGGCGCCCGGTCGCCGGTACTGCGCGATCTCAAGGTTCTCGCGCACGCTCAAGCCCGGGAAGATGCGCCTGTCCTCGGGCACCAGGCCCACGCCCATGCGGGCGATGCGGTAGGCCGGCTGGCCAGTGATGTCGCGGCCCTGGAAGGACACGCGGCCCGAGCGCGGCGCCGACAAGCCGATGATGCTGCGCAGCGTCGTGCTTTTGCCGGCGCCGTTGCGTCCAAGCAGGCAGACGGTTTCGCCTTCGTCCAGCGCCAGCGATATGCCTTGCAAGGCGTGGCTTTCGCCGTAATAGGTATGGATGTTGTCGACTTCCAGAATCATGATGCCAGCTCCTCTTCGGCGTCGCCAAGGTAGGCCCGCCTGACCTCCGGGTGCGCCTTGACTTCCTGCGGCGAGCCCAGGACCAGGTTCTGGCCGCGGTGCATGACCAGTATCCGGTCCGCCACGTCGAACACCACGCTCATGTCGTGCTCGGTGATCAGGAAGGTGTAGTCGCCCGTCGCGGCCAGGGACTTGACCAGGGACGTTACGCGGTGGGTTTCATCGGGGGTCATGCCGGCCGTGGGTTCGTCCAGCAACACCAACTGCGGCCGGGTCGCCAGGACCACCGCGATTTCGACCAGTCGCTTGTCGCCGTAGCTGATGAAGCCCGCCCGCTTGGCGGCGATCTCCGTCAGGGACAGGCGCTCCAGCAGGGCGTCCGCCTCTTGCTGAATGGGTTTGTTGCGCGAGGCGATGTTCATCCATCGCCGGCTGTCGCCGTGGTAGGCCGTCAGGGCGACCTCCACATTCTCGCGCACGCTCATTTCATTGAAGATGTTGTTGATCTGGAACGACCGGGATACGCCCATGCGGCTGATGCGGTGCGCCGGCAGGCCGGTGATGTCGGTGCCCTGGAACACGATGGTGCCCGAGGTGGGATGCATGCGCCCGGACAACATGTTGTAGAAGGTGGTCTTGCCCGCGCCGTTCGGGCCGATGATGGCCAGCGTTTCGCGGGGAAAGACCTGAAGCGATACATCGGACACCGCGGCGACGCCGCCGAAGCGCTTGGTCAGATTGCTGATCTGCAAGATGGGTTGTGTCATTTTCGCTCCAGCCACCAGTCAAGAAAGGTACCCAGCAGCCCGCGCCGGAAGAACATCACCATGAGCGCCAGGATGATGCCCAGGACCAGCATCCATGCCTGCGTCATGCTGGTGATCCAGGTTTCCAGCAAGACGAACATGCCGGCCCCGAAGAACGGGCCAAGAAAATAGCCTGTTCCGCCCAGTATGGACATGAGCACCGGTTCGGCGGACATGGACCAATGCACGAGCTCGGGGCTGGCGATGCGCAGGAACGGCGCCATCAGCCCGCCCGCCAGGCCGGCGAAGGCCCCCGCCAGCGTGAAGGCCGCCAGTCTGTAGCTGCGTACGTTAAGCCCGCAGAACGCGACACGTTCGGGGTTCTGGCGTATGGCGCGCAGGATCAGGCCGAAGGACGAACGGCAGATCAGGTACAGAAGCGCCGTGGCCAGCACGACCAGCGCCAGAACCACGTGGTAATAGACGCTGGGATTGCCCAGGGTCAGATCCAGGCCCAATCCGAACGAAGTGACGCTGAAGCCCGCGATGCCGTCGCTGCCATTGGTGACGGAACGCCACTGATGCACCACGGCGAAGACCATCATGCCGAAGGCCAGCGTGAGCATGGAGAAATACACTTCGTTCAGGCGCACGCTGAAGAATCCGATGACCAGCGCCAGGACCGCGCCCGCCGCGACGGCCACCAGCAGGCAGGCCAGCAGGGGCCATTGCATGCCCTGCAGCAGCAGCGCCGTGGCGTAGGCGCCGATGCCGAAGAAAGCGGCATGGCCGAAGCTGAGCATGCCGGTGTAGCCGAAGATAAGGTTGAAGCTCGCCGCGAACAACCCGAGAATCAGGATCTCGGTGGCGATGAAGATATAGAAATAAGGCGCTATCCAGGGCAAGGCCGCAAGCAGAACGAGCAAGACGACAAGCGCCAACGGGGTCAGTGTGTTTTTCATAGGGTAGCCCCCTTCCCCATCAGGCCGTGGGGCTTGAGCAGCAGGACGACGGCCATGCCCACGAAAGGCAGGATGAGATTGATTTCAGGCAGGAAGCGGCCGCCCAGCCCATGGATGAGGCCCAGCACGATGGCGCCCAGCAAGGCGCCCGGGAAGCTGCCCAGCCCGCCAATGACGACGACGATGAAGCTTTCGATGATGATCTTGTCGCCCATCCCCGGGTCGATGGCGCGCATGGGCGCGGCGACCACGCCCCCCACCGCGGCCAGCCAGGCGCCGAAAGCGAACACGGCGGTAATGACCAGCTTGGTGTTGATGCACAGCGCCTGCGCCATTTCGCGGTCCAGCGCGGCCGCGCGCATGATCTTGCCCGCCCGCGTGCGATTGAACAGAAACCACAGGCCGCATACGAAGACCAGGCCCACCCCCACCACGAACAGGCTGTAGACGGGATAGGTGACCCCGCCCGGCAAGGCCACCGTGCCTTGCAGCAGGGACGGCGGATCGACGACGTGTATGCCCGTGCCCCATACCAGCCGCACGGATTCGTTGAGGATCAGCAACAACGCGAAGGTCAGCAGCAGGCTGTCGGAGATCTCGCGCTGGTAGATGAAGCGCAGCATCAGCCTGTCGATGAGCACCGCCAGTGCGGCCACGCCCAGCGGCGCCACCAGCAAGGTCAGCCAGAATGGCAGGCCCCACAGGATGATGCACGAGTAGGCCAGATAGGCCCCCAGCATGTACAGCGCCCCATGGGCGAAATTGATGACGTTCAAAACGCCGAAAATGATGTTCAGTCCGATGGCGATAACGAACAACAACAAGCCGATATCCAGACTGTTGAGCAAAGCCAAACCGATACTGCTCATGACGCCCCCTCAGTGATTGCGCCGCCCCTGTGCCTGCCGGCCGGGGACGGCGCTGCCTTCCCGCGAACTATCGTATGGATCAGAGCTTGCAGGCGGGATCGACGGGCGGCGTGATTTTTTCGCCGTCGAAGAACTGCACTTCGGTCAATGAACGGATCTTGTCCTGTGTGTTCATGGCGCCCGTACGCCCCCAGGTCGGCCCGATGAGCGCCTGGTTGTCGCCCTTGCGCAGCGTCAGGGTGCCGGTCGGAGCGGGTATGCTCAGGCCTGACAGCGCCTGGGCCACCGCCTTGCCGTCGACCTTGCCGGCCTTCTCGATGGCCGCCTTGTAGGCATGCACGGCCACATAGGCCCCTTCGGCGTTGTAGCTGGGCGGCGTGCCGTAGTTCTTTTGATAGGCGGCGACGAATTTCTTGTTGAGCTCGTTGTCGTGGGCGCCATACCAGTAGCGCGTGCCCAGCCATACGCCCTCGGGCATCTGCTCGCCCAGCGCCGACATCACTTCGGTCGCCGCGCCCACGGTCATCAGCACCTGGAAGCCCTGCTTGAAGAAGCCGCGGTTATTGGCCTGGCGGACGAAGTTGACCAGGTCCCCGCCCCACAGGGAAATCAGCACGCCATCGGGCTTGTTCTCCATGACCCCATTGATGAAGGGGGTGAAGTCCTCGGCGCCGAATCGGGGAAACGCCGTTTCGCTCATGAGCTGGGCATCGGGCATCTGCTCTTTCAGATACTTGCTGAAGAATTCCCAGGACTGATGGCCGAAGGCGTAATCGGGGCCTATGGTGGTCCACTTCTTGGCGCCGGTCTTTGCCGCAATGGCCGCCGCCCCGGACATGTTCTGATGGACGTTCACGCTGATGCGGTAGGTGTAGGCATTACACAGCTTGCCCGTCACGTCGGGGGTCGCCGCATGGGTGATGATGAAGGGCTTGCCCAGTTCGGGCAGCACGGGCACCAGGCCCTGCGCGACGCCGGAGCTGTCCAGTCCCATCAGGATGTCGGCCTTGTCCTGGTAGACCAGCTTGCGCGCCGCCTGGATGGCCACGGCGGCCTTGCCCTGGCCGTCTTCCAGCTGCAGCGTCAGCTTGCGCCCCAGCACGCCGCCGGATGCGTTGATTTCATCCATGGCCAGCTTGATGCCCTGCTCGGCGAATTTCCCGTAGGTGGCGGCGCTGCCCGACATGATGTAGATGGCGCCTATCTTGATGGGCTCTTCGGCCGCCTGGGCCGGCGCCGCCGCGAACGCGCCGGCCAGAGCCAGCGCCAAAAGGGGTCGTTGAGATAGAAACTTGAACATGCGAATGTCTCCTGGATAGTTATGGTGTGCTACATGTTGATCCTTCGTTTCACATCTGTTGCCAAGCCTGCATAATCGATAGCCTTTACCTCCCTTGCGTACTGTCTTCCCGCGAACCGGACCCGCCCTCCTGCGCCAGCTGCTCGCGCAGAAGGTTTTTGCGGATCTTCCCTGTGGAAGTCTTGGGTAGCTCGCCAAAGACGACTTTACGGGGCGCTTTGTAGGAAGCCATATTGGCTTTGCAAAACGCGATGATCTCCTGCTCGTCCGCTGCCTGCGCGGCGTCCTTCAGGGCGACGAAGGCGCAGGGCGTTTCGCCCCACTTGTCGTCCGGCATGGCCACCACCGCCGCCTCGAGCACCCGGGGATGGCGGTACAGGACTTCTTCGACTTCCTGGCTGGAGATGTTTTCCCCGCCCGAAATGATGATGTCCTTGGCCCGGTCTTTTATTTCGGCATAGCCGTCGGAATGCATGACGGCCAGGTCGCCGCTGCGGAACCAGCCGCCCCGGAACGCCTCCCGGGTCGCCGCTTCGTTCTTCAGATAGCCCTTCATGAGCGTATTGCCGCGCATGACCAGTTCGCCCAGGGTCTGCCCGTCGCACGGAGCCATGGCGCCGTCGTCCAGGCGGGCGACGGCCAGGTCGTCGATGGCGAACAGGCCCACGCCCTGCCTGGCCATCTTCCGCGCCAGATCGTCGGTGGACAGCGACGCCCATTCGTTCTGCCAGACGCACAGGGTGGACGGTCCGTAGGACTCGGTAAGGCCATACAGATGGGTGATGCCGAAACCGATTTCCTGAGCGCGGCGTATGACCGGACTGGGCGGAGCCGCGCCGCCCAGCGCGAACTGCACCGGGCTGGACAGGGCCTGGCCGCTGTTGTGGAAGTCGTTGAGCAGCATATTGAGCACGATGGGCGCGCCGCACATGTGCGTGACCTTGCAGCGTTCGATGCGTTCCAGGACATGATCCGACTGAACCTTGCGCAGGCAGACATGCGTGCCGCCCACCGCCGTGATGGCCCAGGTATAGGACCAGCCGTTGCAGTGGAACATGGGCAGCGTCCATAAATAGACGGTATCGGCCGTCATGTTGAAAGCCATGGCATTGCTCAGCGCGGCCAGATAGGCGCCCCGGTGGTGGTACACGACACCCTTGGGATTGCCGGTCGTGCCCGAGGTGTAATTCAGCGCGATGGCATCCCATTCGTCGCCGACCTTTTGCCATTGGAAATCGGCATCGCCCGCTGCGACCAGGCTTTCGTAATCCAAGCTGGAAAAGCCTTGCGAGGCGCCCGCCTGGCGAACAATGGCGACGCATGCGGGCGGCGACGCCATGCCCTGTACGGCCTGCTTGAGCAGCGGTTCGAATTCGGTGTCGTAGAACAGCAGGCGCGATTCGCCATGCTCGAGGATGAAGCGCAAGGTGGCCGGGTCCAAGCGGGTATTCAGGGCGTTCAGCACCGCGCCGAGCATCGGGACGGAGTAATGGCACTCGAGCAGCTCGTGTGTATTGAAGCACAGCACCGACACGGTGTCGCGGGCCTTGATGCCCATGCTGTCCAGGGACGAGGCCATGGCGCGGCATCGCCGATAAAACTGGCTGTACGTCAGCGTCATGTCGTCATCGACGATGGCGGCCTTTTCGGGGAAGACGTGCGCCGACCTCTGCAGGAAGCTGACGGGCGTAAGGCTTGAATAATTGGCGGGGTTCTTGTCCAGCCCCTGGCGGTATTTATCGTCCATCGCGCCCCCTATCGATCCGGATGCCTGGGATTGGACAGCAACAGCTTGGCGCGCGTCAGCGTCAGCAGCAGTTGATGCAGGCGGGCGGAGTCCGCCCCGCGGACGGCGCGCTTGCGTATCTGCGCGGCCAGGGCATGCTCGGTGGGCTCGACCGCATCGCCCTGGCCGATGTCGGCAAGGAAGCGCTGGATCTCGCGACGGGCGGCCCGGTCATCGGCCGCATGCGGCGCCAGTTCACGCGAGGCGATCGCCATCGCATTGGCGACCATGAGCGCCTCGTAGGCTTTTTCGCCGGGCAGCAAAGGCAACAGCTCGTCGAGCAGTGTGCGCCGGGCCACGTCCAGCAGTTCGTTTCCGTAAGGCCGGTTATTCATGCAGTCTCCCGCCGGTGGATATGGTCGAGCAGGTCGAACTCGATTTCGGGCAGCAGCCGCCCGGTCAGCGCCAGCTCCAGCGAAGCCTCGCCGCCGGAAATATGGCGCCGGGCCTGCTGCAAGGCGATGATGGCCCAGCGCGTCATGCCCATGGCTTCCCAATAGAGCACAGTATCGCCATCGACCGGATGGCCGGCCGCCTGTCCATAGGCGGCGAACAGAT
The DNA here is from genome assembly GCF_025836975.1 of Pollutimonas sp. M17. Lineage (NCBI taxonomy): Bacteria > Pseudomonadati > Pseudomonadota > Betaproteobacteria > Burkholderiales > Alcaligenaceae > Pollutimonas > Pollutimonas sp. M17. The sequence continues at coordinate 2,701,830 of NZ_CP107548.1, forward strand.
CCGCCTTGTGCCCGATTCCGCCGACCTCCTTGTCGTTGACCCCGAAGCGCCAGCTTTTGGCGCACAGCCACCCCAGGTCTTCGTAGGGATCGCTCCAGGCGGCGAACTCCCAGTCGAGAATGCCGGTGACCTTCCCCTGATCGACCATGTAATTGCCGCTGCGGAAATCGCCATGGCACAGGACGATGCCCGCGCTTTGCGGCGCATTGTCCTCCAGCCAGTTCAGGGACCATTCCAGCACCGGGTGCGGCTCCGGTATGCGGTCCAGCGCCTGGCGGTAGGCATGTATGCGCCACAACGCCGGGGAAGCCTGCGGCACGGGAAGAAAGTCCAGTCTTGCGTCGGGCGGGCGCAGCGCATGCAGGCGGGCCAATTCGCGGCCCAATTGCCCGACGATATTTGCGGCCTCCCGCTCGTCCCGCGGCTCGCGCACCAGTTGTCGTCCCTGCGCCAGGCCCGGCACGCGGGCCATGACGCAGAACACATGGCCGATGACTGATGTATCGGTGCACAGCCATAGCGGCTCGGGCACCGTCACCCCGGCCTGATGAGCCGCCCGCAAGACCTGGAATTCCTGCTCGCGGGCAAGGCTGGCATCGACCTTGGACGGCGAATCGCTGCGCACGACCAGGTCCAGCCTGCCCGGCCGGCTGCCGCCGGCGCATTCCACAGAGAGGGCGTAGTTGCTTTGTATGGCGCCGCCCGCCAGGCGCGAGAAGGCCAGCGGCTCGACGTGCCGCGCGCCTGTCCGCTGCCGGACATAAAGCGTCAATGCGCGCTGTATGTCGTCCGGGCTCATCTGCCCTCCCTTGGCGTGGTCGAAGCCGGGTCGCATGCCGAGCCTAGCCCCATTTCCAGAACGAGTCGCCCTCATTCATCATCTGCCGGGACAAGACCATTTTATGCACCTCGGACGCCCCATCCACCAGCCGCGCCTGGCGTGCATAGCGGTATATCCATTCGAGCCGCGTATCTTTCGAATAACCCCGGGCGCCGCACAGCTGGATGGCGGTATCGACGGACTGTTGCAAGACATTGGCCACCGCCACCTTGGCCATGGAGACTTCCTTGCGGGCGAAGTCGCCCTGATCGAGCTTCCAGGCCGCATGCATGGTCAGCAATCGGCCCGTCTGGATCGCCATGGCGGCCTCGCCCAGCATCCATTGCACGCCCTCGCGGTCGGCGAGGCGTGAACCGAAGGCTTCCCGGTGGCCGACATACTCGGCGGCGATCTCGAGCGAACGCTTGGACAGGCCCAGCCAGCGCATGCAATGAGTCAGGCGCGCCGGCCCGAGGCGGATCTGCGTGAGCTTCAGGCCGTCGCCGACCTCCATCAGGCGGTTTTCATCGGGTATGGCCAGCCCGTCGAAACGCAGTTCGCAATGCCCGCCATGTTCTTCGGGGCCCATGATGGGTATGCGCCGGACGATTTCCCAGCCCGGATCGTCTTTATGGAACAGGAAGGCCGACAAGCCCTTGCGCGCGTCATCGGAGGTGCGCGCAATGAGTATGAAATGGGTGGCGGCGGCCGCGCCGGTGATGAAATGCTTGACGCCGTTGACGACCCAGCGATCGCCCTTGCGCTCCGCGGTGGTCTGCATCATGGCCGGATCGGACCCCGAACCCGGCGCGGGTTCGGTCATGACGAAGGACGATTGCACCCGGCCATCGACGATGGGCTGCAGCCAGCGTTTTTTCTGGGCTTCTGTGGCGACCTTGTTCAGCACCATCATGTTGCCGTCGTCGGGCGCCGCCGAATTGAACACCACCGGCCCGAATATGGACCGGTTCATTTCTTCGTAGCAGGCTGCCATTTCGGCCATGCCCAAGCCCTGCCCGCCCCTTTCCACGGGCATTTGCAGGCACCACAAGCCTTGCTTGCGGGCTTTGTCGCGCATGCGCTCGAGCAAGGAGGCATCGATGTTTTCGTGCTCGTCGTAGGAGTCGGCATGATCCTCGAGAGGAAGAAGCTCGCGCTCGACAAAAGCCTTGATGCGGCTGCGGTAGTCTTCGCCCCGGGGCGACAAGGTAAAGTCCATGTGGCTGGCCTTATTTAAAGAGAAGACTGCAAATGACCGCCGTCCACCACGATGGAACTGCCGGTCATGTAAAGGGAGGCATCGGATGCAAGCAGCAGCAAGGCGCCATCCAGGTCTTGCGGCCTGCCCAGTCGACGCTGGGGAATGCGCCGTATCAGGGCCTGCCCCGCTTCCGATGCGAAAAAATCGCTGTTCAGACTGGTTTCTATGTATCCCGGAGCCAGCGCGTTGACCCGGATGCCATGGCGGGCCCATTCGAGCGCCATGGCTCGGGTCATGTGCTCCAGCCCCGCCTTCGACGCGGCATAAGGCAAGACGGCGGCGGCCACACGATGCCCCAGTATGGATGTGACCGTGATGATGGAACCGGGCCTGCCGGCGTCCGCCAGACGGCGGGCGGCCTGCCGGCACACCAGCCAGCTGCCTTTCAGATTGGTGTCGACCACCTGCGACCATTCGTCGAACGGGATGTCGAGCGCCTTTTTGTTGACCGCCACGCCGGCGTTGCAAACCAGGACATCGACACCGCCGCAAAGCGACCAGGCCTCGTCAAAGGCTTGCTCCACACTGGCGGGGTCGCCGACATCCATGTGCACCGGATGCGCGGTAATGTGGTTGCTGTGCAGCCGGGCCGCCAGCTCCTTCAGGGGCTGGAGACGGCGGCCGGCCAGGACGACGGTTGCGCCGGCGTGGCCCAGGGTGCCCGCGAAGTGCGAGCCCAGCGCCCCGGCCGCCCCGGTTACCAGCGCGACCTTGCCATCCAAGCGGAATCCGACATCCATTTCAGCCTCCCCTCTTCTTTGGCCAAAGAATAGAACGACCGTTCGATAATGTCAACGAATCGGGATGCAACTCATGGAAGACGGGGAGTTTTGCCTCTATACTTTCCTGCCCCCTGTCATCCGGTGTTTGCATGATCGCACGCATACCCCAGCTTCAGCGCTTTCTTTACAGCCACTATTTTTTCGGCGGCCTGCGGCAGGCCATAGGCGTGCTGCTTCCCGCCCTGATCCTGATGGGCGTGTTCCAGATGTACAGCGTGGGCATGATCGCCGCCATCGGCGCCGCCTGCGTGGCCATCATCGACCAGCCAGGCGGACCGCGGCGCTACGGCACCAATGGCATGCTGGCCGCCATCCTGCTGGGGTCGGCGACTGCCGCCGTGACCGGACTCGCGTCCTCGCACAGCCTGCTCATCTGGCTGGTGGTGCCCTGCCTGTGCTTTCTGTTTTCAATGTTCACGGTGTTCGGCAAGCAAGGCGGACTGCTGGGCTTTGCCTGCCTGCTGATCATGACACTGACCATGCGCGTGCCGCTGGATCCGCATGAAGTGCTCCAGCACACGGTTTATTCCTTCCTGGGCGGCGTCTTCTATTTTGTGTTCAGCTTCGCGGCCCACCGGCTGCTTTGGCATCGAGAGGAATTGCAGGCCCTGTCCGTCGCCCTGTTCGCGACCGCCGATTACATGGCCGCCAGGTCCCGCTTCTACGATGTGAATTCCGACCTGGACGAAAGCTATCGTCTTTTGATCCATGCCCAGTCGGCCATGACCGACAAGCATCAAGCGGCGCGCGACACGGTGCTGCGCGAGCTGCCCAAGGGCAGAGGCCGGGCCGATCGCCTGCGCACGGCATCGCTGAACATCTTCATCGACATGGTCGCGCTGCTGGACAGCCTGGTCGCCACGCATACCGACTATGCCACGCTGCGCCGCACCCTGCCCAACAGCGACGTGCTGATCTTCAGCCGGGATGCGCTGCGCAAGCTGTCCATCAACGTATCGGCCATCGCGTTCAATGTCGCGCGCAACCGGCATGTGAAGGAGCGCAACAGCGTGAAGGCCGAGCTGCGCGCCATCGAATACGAACTGGAAAAATACCGCGAAGGCGGACTGGCCGACGGCGACCCCGAGGTCTATGCCCTGTTGGTGCAGGTGCTGCGCCGCTTGCGCAATGCGACGCGCCTGGTCGACCGCATGGCCGGGCATCTGAGCGGCAGCGGCAATACCGAACTGGTGGATATGCGCCTGGACAAGTCGCTGGACCGATTCCTGTCGCGCAAGACCTGGCGCCTGGGCATGCTGACCAGCAACCTGCGCATGGATTCCTCGCATTTCCGCTATGCCTCCCGCGTGGCGATCGCCGCCTTGCTGGCCATGACGCTTTCAGCGGCGCTGTCGCACACCCCCATCCTTGGAAGCATGGGATCCGGGCTCAGCGCCCACAGCTATTGGATCGTCCTGACGGTGCTGGTGGTCATGAAGCCCGGCTTCGCCCTGACGCGCCAGCGCAACGGCTGGCGACTGGTGGGAACCCTGATAGGCTGCGCCCTGGCCCTGGTGCTGTTCAACGTCACGCATAGCCCCGATGTCTATCTTGCCGTCCTGGTCGTGACCTGCGTGCTGGGCTACAGCCTGATACAGGTGAATTTCATGGCAGCGGCCATCTTCAACACCTTGTTCGTGCTGCTGGTCTTCCACTTCCTGTCGCCCACCACCAATGCCGTCATAGGGGAAAGGCTGGTCGACACCTTCATAGGATGCGGGCTGGCGCTCCTGTGCAGCTACATCCTGCCTTGGTGGGAACACGGCTTCATGGCTTCGCTGGCCAGGGCCGCCAGGAAATCGAACCAGGCATTCCTGAAGACCGGGCTGCGCTACGCCGAGCTGACACGCGCTCAGGCAGCGGCGCATGCGGCGCGGAACAGCCAGCCGCAAAGGGAAACGCAGGGAGACGGCGCCACTGTCGAACCGGCAGCCATCGAAGGGCTGGATACCCAGCAGCACGAAGCGGAAGTCCGCTGGCGCGTGGCGCGCAAGAACATGCATATCGCCTTCGGCAATTTCGCGGCGGCCTTCTACCGGATGATGGACGAGCCGATCAAGCGCCAGAACAACGTTCCGGAACTGAACAACCTGCTTATCCAGAACCACGTCCTGGCGTCGCAAATCACCTCGGCCATACCTATTCTGGCCGGGCTCGATCACGTACCCGAGGGCATACGAAAATCGCTGGAAGCGGTCGAGCTGTATCTCGACGACAAGGATGCCGACCCGCCCGCCTCGATAGAAACCGAAGGCGAACTGGCGGCCCTGGCCTATCCATTGCGGCAGATGGTCAAGGCTGCGCAATTGATACGGCAGGAGATGCGCGGCCTTGAAACCGCCGGCAGCGGTTCATAGGGGCCGCCCTTCCTATCGCCTGCTTCGCAACTGACGACAAGCCGGGCCTGCGCGGCGCGGCATGGCCCCGCCCATGCCTCCTCTTGCATCAGCCCTGCTTGCGCCTGAATACCAGCTTATCGACGCTGGATTCGGCGGCGGCATAGGCGTAGCCTTCGCTGGCAAAGCCCTGCAAAGCGTCCACCGCCGAGATTTTATTTTCAATGACATGGCGGGCCATCAGGCCACGCGCCCGCTTGGCATGGAAGCTGATCACTTTCCAGGCGCCGTTCTTGTAGTCCTGGAAGACGCATTGCACCACCCGGGCCTGCAGGGTTTTCAGGTCCACCGATTTGAAATACTCTTCGGATGCAAGGTTCAGCACCACCCGCGCCTTTTTCGCGCCCGGCATCGCATCCAGGCGTTCATTCAGGTGGGCGGCAATCGAACTGCCCCAGTATTCGTACAGATTCCTGCCCTTGCCGGTTTCCAGCCGCGTGCCCATTTCAAGCCGATAGGGACGCATCAGGTCCAGGGGCCTGAGCACGCCATACAAGCCGCTAAGCAGCGCCAGGTGTTCCTGCGCCCACTTGAGCTGCGCATCCGACAAGCTGGGCGCATCCAGGCCTTCATAGACATCGCCGTTGAAGGCCAGCACGGCCTGACGTGAATTGGTCTGATCGAATTGCGGCTTCCAGGCGGCATAGCGGTCTACGTTCAGCCTGGCCAATGCCTCGCTGATCTTCATCAAGTCGGCCACTTCGGCGGCGGACTTTTTCTTCAGCACCTTGATCAGGCCGGCCGCCTGATCCGCGAACAAGGGTTGCGTATGCAAGGTGGTGCGCACAGGCGTATCGTAGTCCAGCTTTTTCGCCGGCGACAGGAGCAACAGCATTATGATTTCCTTCAATGATGGGTATCAGGCGCCGCCGGCCGCAACCGGCGGCCACGATCGCCATGAGGCGGCGCCCTGCTTCGCGGGTATCCCTACCCTTGCGCAGTCGGCTAGCGGGCCGTCCAGCCGCCGTCCAGGGTCAAGGTCGTGCCTGTCATCTGGTCGGCCGCTTCCGAACACAGGAATACCGCCGCGCCCGCCAATTGCTTGGGCGTGACGAACTGCAGGGAGGGCTGCTTCTCGGCCAGCAGCTCTTTGGCCGCGGTTTCGATGTCGGATCCATTCTTTTGCGCCAATGCTTGGATCTGTTTTTCCACCAGCGCCGTGCGCACCCATCCCGGGCAGATGGCATTGCACGTGACGCCATTGCCGGCGTTCTCCAGGGCCGTGACCTTGGTCAGGCCGACCACGCCATGCTTGGCCGCGACGTAAGCGGATTTGTTGACCGATGCCACCAGGCCGTGAGCCGAGGCGATGTTGATGATGCGGCCCCAACCCTGCTTCTTCATGTGCGGTAGGGCGGCTGCCGTGCCATGGAAAACAGCCGAAAGATTCAGGGCGATGATGGCGTCCCAGCGATCGACCGGAAAATTCTCGATGAGGTCGGTATGCTGGATGCCGGCGTTGTTGACCAGAATGTCGATGCCGCCCAGCGCCTTGGCGGCCGCATCGATGAATTCGCGCGTCGCGCCCGCCTGCATCAGGTCGGCATTGATGTAATGCGCCTTGACGTCGAACTCCAGCTCGATATTGACCCGCTCTTTTTCAATGGCGGCGGGATCGCCGAAGCCGTTGATGATCACATTGGCGCCATTGGCAGCAAACTCGCGGGCCATGGCCAAGCCTATGCCGCTGGTCGAACCTGTAATGACTGCATGTTTACCTGTAAGCATGTCGTTCCTTTCTTATCGGGTCGAAAAAGCCCTGCATTCCGGCATTAGTTTACCGCCCGATGCAGCCTTCCCCGGCAGTGGCCAGGCTGATTATGATTTTTTTTATTTCCTTGCTAGAATAGCGGACTTGCCTACTTGGGCCGCTTGATCTTCGACCAGACCTCAAGCAATGGCCTTGCCGGCAATGGCAGTAAAAACGCAGTAAACAGGACAGGTGGCAGAGTGGTCGAATGTACCTGACTCGAAATCAGGCGTACGGTAACCCCGTACCGTGGGTTCGAATCCCACCCTGTCCGCCATGAATTCGCCCGCAACTGCGGGCAACAGTAGAAAACCCGCAATGTTTGCCGACATTGCGGGTTTTTACGTCTGTATGCCGCAGGCAAGCGCCGCGCGGTGCGTGGCCCTTGCCGCATGCCTGGGCTGCATTCCGCCCAGGGCGCACCTGCCGGCTAAGGGCGCTTCATGGCGCAGGTGGTGGGCAGCTCCGCTTCCGTAGCGGGAATCACCTCGTCCGTACGCCAGCCAAAGCCCGTTCCTTCCTGGTCAAGCTGTACCGTGGTGCCGTTCGTTTTCGACCACGTTGCAACATACAGGGGCTGCTGCAGTTGATGATCGCTGGCGCGCATCGTCGCTTTCCCTCCGGACAGGCTGTCGACCTCCATGCCTTCCATGGCGCGCGCCACCTCGACGGGTTCGGTGGAGCCGGATTTTTTGATGGCCTTCGAAAGCAGCTCCACGGCGGGATACGCCTGCATCCAGGTCAAGTCGTCGTTGTGCTTTTTCTTGAATCCTTCGACAAGCTCGCGTCCCTTATAGCCTTCGTTATTGACGTTGCCAACACCAACGTACTTCACGCGATCAAGCCCACTCTCACCCATGGCTGTCGGCGCCCCCTTCAGCACCGCATAATAGGTATAGAAGTTGGCGTCCAGCCCTGAAGCGCGTGCGGCACGAATCAGCAGGGCCAGATCAGAGCCCCAGTTGCCGGTGATGATGGTGTCGGCGCCCGAAGCGATGATTTTCGCCACATAAGGCGAGAAATCCTTGACCTCGCCAATGGGGTGCAGGTCGTCGCCCACGATCTGGACGTCAGGACGCTTCTCGGCTAGCATCTTCTTGGCTGACGCACTGACCGAACGCCCGAACGCGTAGTTCTGCCCAATGATGTAGACCTTCTTGACGTCCTTGTTCTTGGCCAGGGTGTTGACCAACGCCTGCATCTTCATGTCGACGTTGGAGTCGACGCTGAAATGCCAGAAGCTGCACTTGCCGTTGGTCAGGTCGGGGTCGATGGCCCCGTGGTTGATGTACAGGACTTCCTTCCCGGGATTGCGCTCATTATGTTTGTTGATGGCGTCGACCAGGGCGAATGCCACACCCGAACCGTTCCCCTGTGCCACGTAGCGGTAACCCTGGTCAATGGCGCGTTTGAGCTGGCTCAGACTGTCTTGAACGCCAGCCTTGTTATCGAAGCCGACGATTTCAATGGTGTGCTCGCCCGCCCACTTCTCCTTGTTGGCCAGTTCACTGAAGTATTGCCAGGTGCGAAGCTGGTTCTCGCCCAGGGCGGCAAATGATCCCGACAAGGGGTCGATAAGCGCAACCTTGACGGTATCGGCGTGCGCCATGCCTGTGGCCAGACTCATCGTTACAGCCAATGTGCCCAGCTTGAGTTGTGTTGCAAATTTCATTGCGTCTCCTGTATTGATTAAATAACCACCTAAACTTCCAGCCAATCCTTACGCACCTGATGCGCGTCGCGAAGATCGCCTGGTGCTCCTTCAAACACTATCGTTCCGTGGCCCATGACATAAAGCCGCTGAGAAATATCGAGCGCGATGGCCAGCTTCTGCTCGACCAGCAGCACCGCAACGCCGCGCTCGCGAAGGATGTCGAGGTAGCTCGCCACCTGCTCGACGATCTGCGGCGCCAGCCCTTCGGTGGGTTCATCGATCATGATGAGCCTTGGATCGCCTATCAATGAGCGGCATAAGGTCAGCATTTGCTGCTCTCCACCGGACATCACCCCGGCCGCAGTATGCCGGCGTTCCTTCAAGCGAGGAAACATTTCATACATGTCGTCGATGGACCATTGGGAACGTTTTCCGCGCTTCTGCCCGAGCAAGAGATTCTGCTCCACCGTCAGCGCCGGAAACACGTCACGGCTTTCCGGCACGTAACCCAGGCCTTGATGCACGATTTCATGGGTTTTCATCCCATTCAGTTCCTTGCCATCGAAGACGACTGAACCCGTCGAGCGAACCAGGCCCATGATCGCTTTCACCGTCGTTGATCTGCCCACGCCGTTGCGGCCCAGCAGGCTGACGATTTCACCGGCGTCAATACGAAGGTCGACGCCTTGCAGCACATGGCTTTTTCCGTAGTAGGCATGAAGCCCGGAAATTTCAATCAATGCCATCCATCACCTCTTTCTTCTGATCTTTTTTGACACCCAAATAGGCTTCTTGAACCTTGGCATTGGCGCGAATGTTCTCCGGCGTGTCGCACGCGATGACCTGACCGTAGACCACGACGGCAACGCGATCGGCCAGGCCGAACACCACCCCCATGTCGTGCTCGACGATCAGTAGCGTCTTGTCCGCGCTGACTTTCTTTATCAGCTCGATCGCGGCATCGCTTTCGCCACGGCTCATGCCGGCCGTGGGCTCATCGAGCAAAATGGTATGGCCCCCGCCTGCCACAGCCATGCCGATTTCCAGTGCGCGTTGCTCCGCGTAGGTAAGCAGGTTCACGGAAACATCGCGGCGAGACGCCAGGCCGATCAGTTCCAGCACTTCCTGCGCCCGATCGTGCAAAGGCTTGAGCTGGCTGATGCGCTTCCAGAAGGTATATCGATAACCTTGCGCCCACATCGCCGCCGACAGGATGTTTTCATAGACGGTCTGGCGGCTGAACAGATTCGTGATCTGGAAACTGCGACTTAAGCCGCGCTGGTATATTTGCTGGGCGTTGCAGTCGTTTATTCGGTCACCATCGAACCAAATTTCACCGGAGCTGACGGACAGTCGTCCGGAGATAAGGTGGAACAAGGTCGACTTCCCCGCGCCGTTGGGCCCGATGACGGCCAGCCTTTCGCCTTTTCTTACCTTCAGATCCAGCCCTCTGATGATTTCGGTTTTGCCGAACTGTTTCTGTACATTCTTCAGCTCGAGAATATTCTGTGTCATTGCCCTTCTCCTTCAAGCTGCTCGGTATCTTCCGCAAGCTGCCTGAACAGCGCGCGCCCCGAGGGCTTGATGGTCAACACGCCTGCAAGAAGGATGGCAATCGCGACGCCCCATGCCATGAGTCCTTGATGATCCAGGCTCAGGCCCCAGAGCAACAAGGGGTTTGAGCTTCCTTCGGCCCGATGAAACAGCAGTTCGATCAGGAGGATGGAGCCGGCCACCAGCGCTATGATGCTTAGAAGAAGCCGGATGAACAATGCGTAGCGCTTGTGAAGGGCCGTTTTCCGGACTACATCCACACTGGGCTTCAGCAAACTGATGATGCCGCCGGGCGCATAGACCACCACAAGGATGAAAACAATGCCCAGGTACATCTGCCAGCCGGCCGTGTAGTCGGGCAGAAGCTTGGTCAGCAGCACTCCGATCACCGCACCGAGCATTGGTCCGAAGAAGCTCGTCGTGCCCCCGATGAAGGTGAACAGCAGCACTGCTCCCGATTCGTGCAGGCTCAATACCTCGTCCGTGGCAATCTCGAAGTTGATGGCCATGAGCGATCCGCCTATGCCCGCGAATACGCCCGAGATCATGAGAGCCATGTATCGCAGCATATGGGGGTTGAATCCGATGAATGGGATGCGCTCCTCGTTGTCGCGCACTCCGTTCAACAGACGGCCCAGGGGCGTCCTGGTCAGGTAGAAGGTGGCCATCACGGAAATCAGCAGCCAGAACGCCACCAAATAGTAAACCTGGATCTGAGGGCCGAAGTTCCAGCCAAGAATGGCGTCGCCGTACACCCTGTTGGTGGAAACGCCGCCCTCACCGCCGAAGAAGCCGGGAAACATCAAGGAGCTGGCATAAGCCATTTGCCCAATTCCCAAGGTGATCATTGCAAAAGCAACACCCGAGATGCGTGTAATGACATAGCCTATCAAAGCCGCGAAGGCCAGGCCGGTCAGTGCGCCGACGATAGGAATCAAAGGCAGTGGCATCCAGAAAGCGCCCCCTCCCGCCAGATTCATGGCATGAACCGACATGAAGGCGCCCAGCCCCGAGAATGCGGCATGTCCGAAGGAAAGCATGCCGCTTTGGCCAAGCAGTATGTTGTACGACAAAGCCAGGACGATGCCCGTCCCCATCTGTGTAAGATGAGAATGCGCCAGCGACGATGTAAATACATGGGGCGCCAACAGCAGAACAGCCGCGAAGCCCAGCCACATCAGCAGTATCCGAGAGCTCGTCAACCGGCCAGTCCCTCCGGCAATCAATGAGTGTGTAGTCATGACTCAGTTCTCCCGCTTACCCAACAGCCCCCGCGGGCGGAATATCAAGATCAGCACCAGAAGCGCATACGGCAGCATGGGCGCCACTTCCGATAAGCTGACCGCCAACACCGCATGCCCGAATGCATCAGGGCCAACGTTCAGGCCCGCGGCCGTCAGCAGGTCCAACGGCGATACGTCGATGGCAATGGAGAAGGTCTGGATGACCCCGATGAGCAGTGACGCCAGAAGCGCGCCCATCAGTGAACCCATGCCACCAGCCACGACCACTACAAAAATGATGGTGCCCAAGGTTTCTGCCATACCCGGTTCGGTGACAAGGGAGTTGCCGCCGATCACGCCGGCCAGTCCGGCCAGTGCGCAACCGCCGCCGAAGACGAGCATGAATACCCGGGGAACGTTATGGCCCAGGGACTCGACCATCTCTGGATGGGTCAGTGAGGCCTGTATGATCAAGCCGATACGGGTGCGGGTGAGGACGAGATACAAAGCCAGCAGCGTCAATACTGCAATCAACATCATGAAGGCCTGGTATTTGGGGAATGTGGTGGTGTAGATGGTGAACAGCGGGCCTTGCAGAATTTCCGGAATTCCATAGGGCACGGCGGAGCGCCCCCATATCAGCTGAACCCCTTCGAGTATGAGATATGACAGGCCGAACGTATATAGAAGCTCGGCCACATGGCCGTGCTTATGCACAGCGCGCAAGCCATAGCGCTCTACGACGATGCCCACGGCTCCCACCAGCAACGGTGCGAGGATGAAGGCCGCCCAGTACCCGGCCATCCCGCTGATGGTGTAGGCGAAATAAGCCCCCATCATATAAAAGCTGGCATGGGCAAAGTTCAACACACCCATCATGCTGAAAATAAGGGTCAGGCCCGAAGAGAGCATGAACAAAAGCAAGCCGTAGCTCAGGCTATTCAAAAGAGAGATCAGGAAGAACTCCATCTATGTCTCCAACGCATTGTTATTCATATTGTCTCCACTGTCGTTGATCGGTGATCACCAGCCTCACGAGCGCCAGGAAGGCGCGTCTGCGCCCTCCTTTTGTCGCTTTAGAGCGAGATGTGGGCACTGCCTTTCAGAGCCAGAGTCTGGCGGGCTTCATCGGGTGTCGCCGCCGTCAGCGAGAGCTCTTCGAGGATGCGCTTGATCTTCTGAACCTGGTCGGCACACGAGACTGCAAGCTTGCCCGACTCCAGATAAAGGCTGTCTTCAAGGCCGACGCGCACGTGGCCACCCATGATGGCGCCCATCGTGATCAGGGGCATCTGGTGTCGCCCCGCGCCTAGAACGGAGAACTGATAGTTCTCGCGGCCAAAGAGACGATCGGCGGTGGTGCGCATCAAGGCCAGATTTTCCGGATCCGGGCCCATTCCGCCCAGGATGCCGAAGATCATCTGGATGAACAGGGGGCCCTTGATCAAGCCGGCATCGACGAAGTGCGCCAGATTGTATAGATGGCCGAGGTCGTAGCATTCGAACTCGAAGCGGGTTCCACAGTCGTCGCCAAGCACCTTCAGGATATGTTTGATGTCCTTGAAGGTATTGCGGAATATGAGGTCTTCCATGCCTTCGATATAAGGCTTCTCCCAGTCGTACTTCCATTCCTTGATTTTTTGTGCCGCCGGGTGGATCGAGAAATTCATCGACCCCATGTTGAGCGAGCACATTTCCGGCTTGAGCTTAAGCGGATAGGCGAGCCTCTCTTCCAGCGTCATGCGCGTGCTGCCGCCGGTGGTGATATTAAGGACCGCATCGGTCTGTTCGCGGATACGCGGCACGATCTTGTCGAATATGGCGGGGTCGGCCGTCGGGCGCCCGTCCTTGGGGTCCCGCGCATGCAGATGCACGATGGCCGCCCCGGCGTTGGCTGCGTCCACGGCATTCTGAACGATCTGATCCGGTGTCAGAGGCAGATAGTCGGACATCGAAGGCGTGTGGACGGCGCCGGTGACGGCGCAAGTGATGATGACTTTGGATGAATGTGCAGCCATTGCGTATTTCCTAGACGTGTTGAGCTTGACCCGAACGAGAGCTAAGTAGATCGTCGAAGCGGGTGATGTTTGAGAATGTGGGAACCTGACGCCGGCTCTGCGCCTCGAGAACCAGTTCGATGACGCGGTCGTTGAAGGGGGTCGGTATGCCAAACTGCCGGCCCGTATCGCGGACGATGCCGTTGATGAAGTTGATCTCGGTATCCCGGCCTTTCTCCAGATCCTGGAGCATGCTGGCGCGCAATTGCCGATGCTGGTTCCAGATCCGCTCAATCAGGGGGATCTTGGCGTCCACGTCGGCCGCCGAAGCCAGAAAAAACTGCTCGAAGTCCTCCCCTTGCATCGGCGCCATGCGGTGTCCTGCGGCATGTGCGGCACGCAACGTCTCGTCGGCCAGGAATGCGATGCAACGCAGGGCGCGTGCGTCGTCCATTACTTCTCCGAAGGTGCAGCCCAGGGCAGCGGACATGCCACTGAACGTGGCGTTCATCAGTACTTTCGACCAGCGTATTCCCATCAAATCGGGCAAGATACGCGTGGTACCCACGCAAGAAAGGTAGGCTTGAACCTGGGCTAGGCGCGGCCGTGCCGCGCCATCGATTTCGCCGATCTCGAAGGCAAAATTCCTGACGGTTTCTTCCCGGGTAGTCAGTTGCGAGACCCCAGGCCCGACCCATGTCGCGCCGAAGCCGACCGCGCCGCCTATGGTGCGCTGCGCGGAAACGTATGAGGCGACCCGTGGCTCCGGGATGCCATTTTGCAGAGTGCAGACAATGCTGTCGTCATGCAGGAAGGGCAGCAGGTGCCGCAGCACAGCGTCGTTGGCGGTCTGCTTGTTCAGGAGAAACACCAAGTCGTATTGCCCGGACATTTGACTGGGCGTCAGCGCATGCACCGGTACAAGAAGGTCCATCTCCCCGGTGATTCGTGCACCCACGCGGCTCATTACCGCAACGTGCTCTTCATTGGCGTCAATCAGGTCGACCTGACGGCCGCGATGGGTCATCAGTGCGCCAATGATGGTGCCCAATGAGCCGGCGCCGATGATTGCTGCTCTCATTTGTTCTCCTCTTCCCTCGCCGGGCGTCCGGCAGAAGCCCGAATCCCTGACGCGATATTGTTCTGGAATCTTGATGCGCCAAAGTGATAAAATCGATCACATAAACAATAATCGATTTTTTATGATGTTTTGTCAAGGGCTGCGGCGAACGCCGACCGTGGTAGCCTTGCCAAACGCAATTGGAAGAGGAACAAAACATGGGGTGCAACATTGTCGAATACTGGTAAGAGCCTGACGGAAAGCGTGTATCTCTCGCTGCGCGACGACATACTGACTTACCGTCTAAAGCCCGCGACCAAGCTGAATATCGCTTCCATGGCGAAATCCAGGGGTGTCAGCCTCAGTGCGGTTCGCGAAGCGTTGGCCCGCCTGAGCTCAGATGGGCTGGTCGTCACTGAACCGCAACGGGGCTTTCGCGTGGCACCGGTGTCGCGTGCCGACCTGCTCGACCTTACCGAGCGCCGGGTTGCGATCGAGGGACAGTGTCTGGAGAATTCAATCCACAATGGCAGCCTGGCCTGGGAAGGTCGTGTACTGGCCAGTCTTCACGAACTCAGCCGCACCCCCGTACGCCTTGAGAATGAGTTCAATCCGGCATGGATCAGTACGCACGTGCGCTTCCACGCCACACTGGTCGAAGCATGCGATAGCCCCTGGCTGATGCGTATCCGCGAACTGCTGTTCATTCATTCAGAACGCTACCGTGTGCTGTCCATCCACATTGACCGGCCTCATCTGGATTCCGAACACCAGGACATCGCCGAGGCCGCCATCACGCGAGACACGGAACGCGCCGTTGACCTGCTGACGGAACACGTGAAATTGACGGCCAAGATCATCCTGGAAAACGAGACGGGAGGGAGCGAGTCGCCCTATCTCGCCGCCTAGCTTCATCGGTGCACCTGCGCGCAGGTGCTTAGGATTGATTTCCGCAGCTCGTGGAGAACATACCTTCTACTTCTTACCACTGCCCGCCCCGACTACGCCGCAGCGCTGCATTGGACAGGAATTTTCATCCAAGAAGGCCGCTTACCATCCGCTGATGCGAGGCCAGTAAGCCTCTATTTGCGATGAACCTGCAACAACGTGATAGCCGTCATGCTGAGCCGCAGTCGAGCATGCATGGTTGGGCAAAATACGCAACAAGGTTCCAACCGGCAGCATCGGCGTCAAGCTGGTGTCGTCACGGTGCACGATGATGCCATGCTCCTGGTTGGCTTGCTGCATGATCAAGCCGGGCAGCGGTATCCCGGCCTGATCGCAGACCACGCCATAGCCCTGGTCGACTTTCTGGCCGGACGTGCCCCGATCGCGCGACATGGCCATCCAGCCGCCGTCGGTGATGATCCAGCCCTTCTCTTGCTGATGTCCGATGACGGAGCACAGCACCGAAAGCGCAATGTCGGATTGCTCGCACACGCCCAGCCCATGCATCACCAGGTCGAAAAAGACGTAGACACCCGCGCGCACCTCGGTGACGCCATCGAACGAACGGGCGAAATGCGCCGTCGGCGTGCTTCCTACACTGACGACCGGCGCCGGATAATCGGCCGCCCGCAAGCGTTGGGCGGCGCGTACGGCCCCCGCTCGTTCAAGCTCGGCCACCTTTTCGATGTCGGCGGTGCTTGGGCAGTTGTACGAGTCGCCCGCATGCGTCATGACGCCGGACAGCCAGGCCCCGCCGGCTGCCTCGGACTTGCCCAGCTGCGCCGCAATCTCCAGCAGAAGCGGCGCCTCGGGCGGGACGCCCGATCGATGCCCATCGGTATCGATCTCGATGAGGACGGGAATCGTCAGTTCCGTACTACGGCAGAATGCCGCCAGGGCCCGGGCCGTCTCGACATTGTCGAGCACGACCGTCATTCGGGCTCCGCGCTGGACCAGGTCGGCCACATGGGCGAACTTGTTGGCCGCAATGCCCACCGCATACAGGATGTCGGCCCAGCCGTGCTCGAAGAAGTACTCCGCCTCTTTCAGCGTCGATACCGTGATGGGCGATCCGGGCGCGCCGATGCGCCGGGCCACGTCGGCGGACTTGTTGGTCTTGACATGGGGCCGCAGCGCCACATCGAAGCCGGCGAGGCGATCACGAAGACGCGCGATATTGCGGTCCATCGCAAGCCTGTCGAGGATCAAGGCGGGAGTTTCCAGTTCGTTCAGTTGCATGTCCGTCCATGGTGATGGGTAAGCGGCCTAGCGGCCCGCCCAGGTGTCTTGCGTTGGCAAAGCGGCCGCGCATTGCCACAATTCTCGCAAAAGCCTATAGTGTTTCCAAGTGTCATGAGTTGGTAAAAGGGGGCGTAGCGCCCTTTGGATTTCGGCTTTGGCATGCATATCATGACAGGCCGGCTTGCTAGCCTAAGGAGATCGTCATGAAAATCGAATCCCTGAACCTGGTCGTCGATATCAATCACGATGGCGCCTACAGCATGTGGGAACTCTGGGAAGCGGTCAAGTTCGTCTATCGGGTGCCTGGCAATCTTCTGGTCGAAGGGCTGGGCCACATTCCCTACGTATCCTCCTTCCTGGGCATCAGGGCATCCGAGGCCGCGGGCTACGGCAGCCTGGACGGCCTGCTGTCGATTACGCTTTCCCTGATGTTCTGGATCGTGGTGCTGTTCAGTGCGCTGACCCTGTCCTCACCATCGGAAGACGACGCCGGCGACAGTGCCGAAAAGGCCCCTGGTCCGGCGCTGGAGGCACCCTCGGGTTTTCCCCTGGAAAAAAGCGGCCACACCCCATCGGCTGGCGCCCGGGATGACGGCGCCTGGGTCTCGTCCGCGGTTCGCGGCCACCTGCCGGTCAGCCGCTCGGCCTATTCCGCCCCCGGCAGCGCCAAGCACAAGAAGCCGCGCCGCCGCCACATGATCAGCTATCTGATCCGGCATGCAAAATAGCAACGCAACCAAGCGCGGGCGTTATCAAATGTAATCCAGCTGTACATGGGCTGAATGGCTGTAGCTTTTGGAAGCGTTTTACCTGTTTCACCTAACCGTTCTGAAACCAATAAACGGCACAATAGGCTGAACGAATTAAGCAAACAGGTGCTCGCATGAAAAAACTGCTATTGATCGCGGCGGCCGCCACGGCCATGATGGGCTCCACCGCCGCCATGGCCCGCGTCGACGTCGACATTTCCATCGGGGTGCCGGGCGTCATCTACAGCGAGCCCGATTACTATTATCCGCCCGTCCGTTATGTGGAAAGGCCCCGCGTCGTGATATTGCCGGAACGCGTGTACAGGCCGGCGCCCGTTTACCGATCCCGCTATTACCGGGAAGAGTACCGCCCGCGACACTACAAGCCGCATAAGCACTACAACAAGCACCATCATCGCGGCCATCGCGGCTGGGATCGCTAAACAAACAGGCCCGCCATTGGCGGGCCTGTTTGTTTGACAGCGTTGCCGTCAGGCCGCCGTCAACCGATCGGCCCCGCCCATATAGGCGCGCAGCGCCTCGGGCACGGCCACGCTGCCGTCTTCCTGCTGATAATTCTCCAGCACCGCCACCAGGGCGCGGCCCACGGCCAGGCCTGAACCATTCAGGGTGTGCAGGTATTCAGGCTTGCCTTTTTCCGGCCGGTAGCGGGCCTGCATGCGGCGCGCCTGGAAAGCCTCGCAATTGGATATCGATGAAATTTCGCGCCAGGTATTCTGGGCCGGCAGCCAGACTTCGATATCGTAGGTCTTGGCCGAGCCGAAACCCATGTCGCCGCCGCAAAGCAATACGACCCGGTAGGCCACCCCCAAACGCTGCAGGACGGTTTCGGCATGTCCCACCATCTCTTCGAGCGCCGGATAGGAGGCCTCGGGATGGACGATCTGCACCATTTCCACTTTGTCGAACTGATGCTGGCGTATCATGCCGCGGGTATCCCGCCCGCCGCTGCCGGCCTCGGACCTGAAGCAGGGTGTATGCGCCGTCAACTTCAACGGAAGCTCGTCCTGCGCGACGATGGTGTCGCGCACCGAACCGGCCAGGGTGATCTCGGAAGTGGAGATGAGATAAAGGTCTTCGCGGGCGATGGCATTGCCGTGTTCGTCGTGATCGGCGTCGTCATCCTGCCCGCCCTTGGTCACCCAGAACATGTCGTCCTTGAATTTGGGCAACTGCCCGGTGCCGAACAGCGTGGAGCTGTTGACGATGTAGGGCGTGTAGCATTCCTGATAGCCGTGCTCGGTGGTTTGCAGGTCCAGCATGAACTGGGCCAGCGCGCGATGCAGGCGGGCAATGGGCCCGCGCAGCATCATGAAGCGGGCGCCGGACAGCTTGCGGGCCGTCTCGAAATCCAGTCCCATGGGTTCGCCCAGGGCCACGTGATCCTTGGGCTCGAATGCAAACGGTGCCGGATTGCCGTCGGCGTCGGTGGCCATGCCCGGCGGCAGCCAGCGGCGCACCTCGACGTTGTCGTCGCTGTCCTTCCCCGCGGGCACGCTTTCGTGCGGCAGATTGGGGATGGTCATGAGCCACTCGTTCAGCTCGCCCTGCACCGCGGCCAGGTCCTGCTCCAGCTCTTTCAGACGGGCCGGAATCTGCTGCGATTCGGCCATTTCCTTGCTGGCGTCCTCGCCCTTGGATTTCAGTTGGCCGATCAGCTTGGAGACCGCATTGCGCCGCGCCTGCAGCGCTTCGGTTTCCACTTGCACCGACTTGCGCCGGGCTTCGAGCTGGTTGAAGCGGTCGGTGTCGAAGGCAATGCCGCGAAGCTGCAGGGCCTTGACGACGGTGGGCAGGTCTTTGCGCAACTGATTGGGGTCTAACATAATCAACCAAGAAAAAAATTAAGGGATGCGGCGGCCGTGCCGGCGGCTATCCGGACTTGCTCTGCTTGTCCAACTGCCGCAGGAAGGCCAGCTTTTCGGAGATTTTACCTTCTAGCCCGCGGTCGGTCGGCTTATAGAAGCTGGCCCGCAGGCCATCGGGAAAATAGTTCTCGCCCGCCGCGTAGCCATGCGGCTCGTCGTGCGCGTAGCGGTAGGCGCGGCCGTGGCCAAGCTCCTTCATGAGCTTGGTGGGCGCATTGCGCAAATGCATGGGGACCGGCGCGCTGCCGTTTTCCTCGGCATAGCGCCTGGCCATTTTGTAGGCGCTGTACACCGCGTTGGACTTGGCCGCGCAGGCCATGTACACCACGGCCTGTGCCAGGGCCAGTTCGCCCTCCGGCGATCCCAGGCGCTCGTAGATGTCGGCGCCATTCAGGGCCAGCTCGGTGGCGCGCGGGTCGGCCAGCCCTATGTCTTCGATGGCCATGCGCACAATGCGCCGCGACAGGTAGCGCGGGTCCGCCCCGCCGTCCAGCATGCGGGCGAACCAGTACAGAGAGGCGTCCGGGTCCGAACCCCGGACGGCCTTGTGCAGGGCGCTGATCTGGTCGTAGAAGGCGTCACCACCTTTGTCGAAGCGGCGCAGGTTCTGCGACAGCGAAGTCTCCAGCCAGGCGCTGTCTATGAGGGCCACGCCCGCGTCGCGCGCGGATTCGGCCACGACTTCCATGGCATTGATGACCCGGCGCGCATCGCCGTCGGCCCAGCGCGCCAGCTGTTCGCGCGCGGCGGGGTCGAAATCCAGCAGCAGGCCGCCCGGGCCGGCGCCCTCCGCCTCTGCAAGCTTGGCCGCAACATCGCCGGAGGTCCCGGACTCCAGGGGGAGTCCCGATGCGTCGAGATTGAGCAGGTCGACGGCGCGGTCGATGAGTTCCTGCAGTTCGTCGACCGACAGGGATTCCAGTACGTAGACGCGCGCGCGGGACAGCAGCGCCGAATTGACCTCGAAGGAAGGGTTTTCGGTCGTGGCCCCGATGAAGGTGAACAGGCCGCTTTCGACATAAGGCAGGAAGGCATCCTGCTGCGCCTTGTTGAAGCGGTGCACCTCGTCGACGAAAAGGATGGTGCGCCTGCCCTGCCCCTGGGCGACCTGAGCGGCAACCACCGCCTCGCGTATGTCCTTGACGCCGCCCAGCACGGCCGAGATGGCCAGGAACTGGGCATCGAAACCATCGGCCATGAGGCGCGCCAGCGTGGTCTTGCCCACGCCGGGCGGCCCCCAGAAAATCATGGAGTGCGGCCGCCCCGACTGGAAAGCCACGCGCAGGGGCTTGCCCGGTCCCAGCAAATGCGACTGGCCGACCACCTCGTCCAGGGTCCGGGGACGCATGCGTTCGGCCAGGGGCGCGTGCGCGGATGCGCTGACGGGCCCGAATAAATCATGGGTGCTTGCCATACAGGCCTACTGCATGTTCACGACGTCGACGCCGGCGGGCGGAGTGAAGGTGAATTCATCCGCGTCCAGCTTGGGATTGGTCACGATTCCGCTAAGATCGATGCGCGTCGTCTGGCCGAACGAATCCAGCAGTTCCAGGCGGGCGGGCAGGCCGTCACGAAAGCCGATATCCACATGCGTGAACCCCGCATCCGCGCCGCGCGGCTTGGCGCGCAGCCAGTCCAGCCCGTCTTTGGCGGACAAGGCGGAAATATCGAAGGCCTGCTCCAGGGAGCCTGAGCCAAACAGGATGGCCGCCGGCGAAGCGCCCAGGGACTGGTCCACGCCGCGCACGCTGACCTGGGCCAGGTCGGGATCGTACTGGTAGACCTGCTTGCCGTCGGAAACGATGAGCTGTTCGTACGGCTTCTTGACCGCCCACCGGAATTTGCCGGGGCGCAGGAATGAGAACTCGCCCGTTTGAGGAGCCTTGCCCTGCGACGGGCCATCCACGCGCTGCTGGCTGAACTGCCCCGTCGCCGAAGGAACCTCGGCGATGAATTTACGCAATTGCGCGGGCGCATCGGCCGACCAGGCCAGCAAGGGGCTGGCAGCCATGCATGCGGCCGCCACAAGGTGTCTAATCTTCATTGGAGGCATTCCCCGCTGGTACCAGGATTTCACGATTGCCATTGGACTGCATGGCGGAGACAAGCCCGGCCTGTTCCATTTGCTCGAGCAGGCGGGCCGCGCGGTTGTAGCCTATGCGCAAGTTGCGCTGCACCGACGAAATGGATGCCCGCCGGTTTTTCAATATGACTTCCACGGCCTGATCATACAGGGGATCGGACTCGGCGTCGGCAAAGCCGGTCACGCCGCCCACGCCGTCGCCGGTTTCGCCTTCGAGGGCGCCTTCCAGCAGCCCTTCGATGTAGTTGGGCTCGCCCTGCTCTTTCAAGGCTTCCACGACGCGATGCACCTCGTCGTCATGCACGAAAGCGCCATGCACGCGCGCCGGCAGGCCGGTGCCCGGCGGCAGGTACAGCATGTCGCCCTGCCCCAGCAGCGTTTCGGCGCCCATCTGGTCCAGTATCGTGCGCGAGTCGATCTTGGAAGAAACCTGGAAGGCGATGCGGGTGGGAATATTCGCCTTGATCAGGCCCGTGATGACGTCCACGCTGGGACGCTGGGTGGCAAGAATAAGGTGAATACCCGCCGCGCGGGCCTTCTGGGCCAGGCGGGCGATGAGCTCTTCGATCTTCTTGCCCACCACCATCATCAGGTCGGCCAGCTCGTCGATGACCACGACGATCATGGGCAGGGTGGACAAGGGCTCGGGCGCATCGGGCGTCAGCGAAAATGGATTGGGGATGGGCTCTTCCCGCTTGATGGCGTCGCGTATCTTGGTGTTGTAGCCGGCCAGGTTGCGCACCCCCATCTTGCTCATCAGGCGATAGCGCTTTTCCATTTCGCCCACGCACCAGTTCAGGGCATTGGCGGCATGGCGCATGTCGGTGACCACCGGCGCCAGCAAGTGGGGTATGCCTTCGTAGACGCTCATTTCGAGCATCTTGGGGTCGATGAGGATCAGCCTGACCTGGGTGGCATCGGCCTTGTACAGCAGGGACAGGATCATGGCGTTGATGCCAACGGACTTGCCCGAACCGGTGGTGCCCGCCACCAGCAAGTGAGGCATCTTGGCCAGGTCGGCCACGACCGGATTGCCGGCGATGTCCTTGCCCAGCGCCATGGTCAGCAACGAGGCGCTGGCATGATAGGTTTGCGATCCGATGATTTCAGACAGCTTGACCATTTGCCGCTTCGGATTCGGCAGTTCCAGGCCCATCAGGTTCTTGCCCGGTATGGTTTCCACCACGCGGATGCTGACCAGGCTGAGGGCGCGCGCCAGGTCCTTGGCCAGATTGACGATCTGGCTGCCCTTGACGCCGGTGGCCGGCTCGATTTCGTATCGCGTGATGACGGGCCCGGCCTGGGCGGCCACGACGACGGCCTTGACGCCGAAGTCGGACAGTTTTTTCTCGATGAGCCGCGAGGTGTATTCGATGGTTTCCGGCGAAACCATCTCGGCCTGCTCGACCGGCATGTCCAGCAGGCCTATGGCCGGAAGGTCGCCCGATCCGCCCGGCTCGGTCGGCGCGGCAAACAGGGTTTTCTGCTTTTCCTTTTCGACGCGCGCGGATTTGGGCACCGACGTGATGGCGGGCTCGATGCGCACCGGTTGCTCGTGCACCAGTTGCTCTTGCTTGGCGACCACGATCTCGTTGCGCTCGGCTTTCTTGGCCTGCCCCACCTTGCGGTCCTCGCGCGCCGCCTTGAACTCCAGCAGGCGGCGAGCGGCCTTTTCGATGACCAGGCCCACCCGCTCGGCCACGACAAGCCAGGAAAAGCCAAAAAACAGGCTGGCGCCCACCGCCGCGAAGACCAGCAGCAGCAAGGTGCAGCCGGTCGTGCCCATGGACAGGGACATGATGTGGGCCAGCAACTGGCCCAGCTGGCCCCCGGCTCCGGCCGGCAGCTCGGCGCCGAATTGCTTCAATTGCAGGGCTTCCGTGCCCATCGCGCCGACAAACAGCAGGAAAAAGCCGATTCCGACTTCCCAGCGCACGCGCGGCAGGGGCTCTTCGCGGTTGGGCAGCAGCAGGTGGGTCAGGCGATAGAAGCCCAGTGCGACCCGCTGGGCCAGCAGCACCACCCACAGCCAGGCGGAATAGCCGAAAAGGAAGAGAAGGAAGTCGGCGATATAGGCGCCCAGCGTCCCGCCCTTATTGAGTATGGCCGTGCTATGCACCGAATGCGACCATGCGGGGTCGGACGGATGCCAGGTGGCCAGCACCAGGCCCAGCCAGGCCGCCAGCGCGGCGAAGACGATCCAGCGCGCTTCGCGCAGCAGGCCCGACAGCCGGGACTGCAAGGGGGAAGGACCATTACGCACGTTGCGGGAGGAGCGCGGGGATGTAGCGGGTAATCTAGCCATGGACTCATTATAATTGGCTGTTCATATTTTTCGGATTTTCTGCGATGACGACTCCAAAACACGCCAAAGTACTGATTTTAGGCTCGGGGCCCGCGGGCTACAGCGCCGCGGTGTATGCCGCCCGCGCCAACCTGAATCCCGTACTGGTCACCGGCCTGGAACAAGGCGGTCAGCTCATGACCACCACCGACGTGGACAACTGGCCGGCCGACGCCCAGGGTGTGCAGGGTCCCGATCTCATGCAGCGCTTCCAGGCGCATGCCGAACGCTTCAACACGGAAATGATCTTCGACCATATCGCGAGCGTCGACGTGTCCAAGAGGCCTTTCACCCTTACCGGCGACACTGGGGCTCAGTACACCTGCGACGCGCTCATCATCGCCACGGGCGCGTCCGCCCAATACCTGGGCCTGCCCAGCGAACAGGAATTCATGGGCCGCGGCGTATCGGGCTGCGCCACCTGCGACGGTTTTTTCTATAAGAACCAAGATGTTATCGTTGTCGGTGGCGGCAATACGGCCGTCGAGGAAGCCCTTTACCTGTCCAATATCTGCCGCAGCGTCACCCTGGTCCACCGCCGCGACAAGTTCCGTTCCGAACCCATCCTGACCGACAAGCTCATGGACAAGGTCGCCAACGGCAACATGAAGCTCAAGCTGTTCTATCAGCTGGAGGAAGTCCTGGGCGATCAGTCGGGCGTGACCGGAGCCCGGCTGCGCAATACGCAAACCGGCCAGACCGAAGACCTGCCGGTTACCGGCGTGTTCATCGCCATCGGGCACAAGCCCAATACCGCCATCTTCGAGGGCCAGCTGGACATGGCCAACGGCTACATCGTTACCCGCAGCGGCCTGAACGGGCTGGCCACCATGACCTCGGTTCCGGGTGTGTTCGCGGCCGGCGACGTCCAGGATCACGTCTATCGACAAGCCATCACCAGCGCCGGGACGGGCTGCATGGCCGCCCTGGACGCACAGCGGTGGCTGGAGAATGCGGGCGAATAAAAACGGGCGCAGCGGCCAGCCCGCCCATGGGCTGGCCGATCTGAAACGCCTGCGCAAGGCGGCGGCCCAGGCAGCCGCCACCCCCGATACGGCTCCGCCCGCGGGCACGAAAGCCACGAAAACCGCCAAAACCGCCAAAGCCGTCGAACCGGCGCTTAGCCGCGACGATGCCCTGCTGTTCCGGCGCGCAATGAAAACCGTGGAACCCATCAAGGCGGCCCGCCGGACCCTCCTTCCCGTGCAGCGACCTGTCGCCGCAGGCGATATATTGCGCCAGCGGCGCGAGCGCGCCACGGGACTGGATCCCGTGCGCCTGCCGCAAACGTCCGACCATTACAGCCCGGCCACTGCGGACGGGGATGATTCCCGCTACCTGCGCATGGGTCACGGCCCCGACCTCATCAAGGGGCTGCAACGCGGCAAATGGCCTGTAAGCGCCAGCCTGGACCTGCACGGCAGCACGCTGGAGCAGGCGCGCGAGCGGCTGGACCGCTTCCTGGAGTCCTGCATGGCGCACCGGATCAAGTGCGTGCGCATTGTCCATGGCAAGGGCTACGGCTCGAAAGATGGCGCATCCGTGCTGAAGCAGACCATCCGGCGCTGGCTGACCCAGATCGACGGCGTTGCCGCCTATGCCGAGTGCTCCGAGCGGGATGGCGGCGCCGGTGCGGTGCATGTATTATTACGGACCGATGCGGCCAGCCCCTGAAGCTTGGGAAAGCCTTCCGCGTGGCGGGAATCCGGAAACAACAAAAGCAGGGACCATTCATGAGCTGGCTTTATCTTGCGATTGCCATTGCCGCCGAAATCGTTGCCACCACGGCCTTGAAGGCATCCGATGGGTTTTCCCGTTTATATCCTTCGGCCATAACGGTGGTGGGCTACGGCCTGGCTTTCTATTGCCTGGCCATCACCTTGAAGACCATACCCGTGGGCATCGCCTATGCCATCTGGTCGGGCGTGGGCATCGTGGCCATTTCATTGATAGGCTATGTGCTGTACAAGCAAGCGCTGGACGCGGCGGGGTTGCTGGGCATCGGCCTGATCGTGGCCGGCGTTGTGGTGCTGAACGTGTTTTCCAAATCGGCCATGCACTGAGCCGCCGCCGAATACCAGGGTGGCCGTCGCCGGCCAGAGCCATGCCGTGTTCCGTGCCCACATGACAAAGGCCGACGATTGTGTCGTCGGCCTTTGTTGTTTATATTTTTTATGGGTTCTGCAACTTTCTTATATACCGATTTATCGGCTTGCCCATGCAGGGCTTTGTCTCCTCACCTGCATGAACGGAATTGTGCATGATTATTACGGCTCGAACACTTAGGGAATGCACTAAGTTAATGCCTATTTTGTCTAAATAAGTGCCGCTTTTTACGATATTGGTGCATCGGCGGCCCTCAGCACCATCTTCCGGACTGCCTTTTTCTCCACCCAATCCCGGCTCAAGGCGTCGAAGGCCAGATAATGCGGCGATCGCAGATGCGTATCGATCGCCGCCTGGTCGTCATAGATCTCATACAGGAAGAACAGCGCCGGGTCGTCGGGATCGCGGCAGACATCGAAGCGCCGGCAACCCGCCTCGTCGGTCAGCGACGCGGCGGCATTGCGCAGGATGGCCGATTCGAATGCCTCGATGTGCGCCGGCCGGATACGGAATTCGACGAGAAGAACGAGCTGCTGGGACGGATTTTTTGTCATGACGGATACGGCGCCTGGTCTGGGTTCGGTTTTATTTTGCGGTGATTTTAGCCTTGGCTATCAGCTCGCCGAATTTGGCGACCTCGGACTCGATGCGCTTGCCCATTTCCTCCGGGCTGTTGCCCACGGGTTCCGCACCCATGGCCAGTAGACGCTTCTTGACTTCGGGATCGGCAAGGATCCGGACCGTCTCGGCATGAATCTTGTCGATGATGGGTTTGGGCGTACCGGCCGGCACCATCAGGCCGAACCACGTCGCGATGTCGAAGCCCGCAAGCCCCGACTCGTCCATGGTGGGCACGTTGGGCAAGGCGCTGGACCGCGTGCCCGTCGCCACCGCGATGGGCTTGAGCTTGCCGGACTGGATGTGGGGCAGGCAGGACGCGACCGTATCGAACATGAAGTCGATGCGCCCTCCCATCAGATCGACCAGCGCGGGGCTGCTGCCCTTGTAGGGCACATGCATCAGGTCGGTGCCGGCCATGGTGTTGAACTGTTCGCCGATCAGATGATGGGCCGTGCCCGCCCCCGTGCTGCCATAGGTGAGAGCGCCGGGATGCGCCTTGGAATATGCAATGACCTCGGCCGTGGTATTGGCGGGGAAATCGCTGCGCGTGATCATGACATTGGGAACAATGGCGACGATGGACACAGGAGCAAGGTCGCGCTGGACATCGTAGGACAGATTCTTGTAGAAGCTCTGTGCAATCGAGTGGTGGACGGCGCCCATGAGCACGGTATAGCCGTCGGCGGGGGCATCGGCGACATAGGCGGCGCCCAAGGTTAGGCCGGCGCCCGGCTTGTTCTCGATAACGACCGTCTGGCCCCAGGCCGCGCCCAGCCTGTCGCCCATCAGGCGGGCCAATTGATCGGTGCTGCCGCCCGGCGCCGACGGCACGACCAGCTTGATGGGCTTGGTCGGGTAGCTTTGGGCCGCCACGCAGAAACTGGCAGAACCCATCACCAGCGACAACAAGGCGCCGCGTATCACTCGTTTCATCTTCGTCTCCTGTGTTTTATCTGGCCGGCCGGCATGCACTCATGAAGGGCGGCGTTTATAGATTGGCAATCACTGCCTTCGTAATGTCGGCGGTATTGCTGCCTCCGCCGAACTCGAACGGAACGACCGCTCCGCTGGAAAAAGAGCGGGCAACCGCCTGCTCGATAGCCTGGGCGCCATCGCCCAAGGCTGTGTCCTTGGTCCGGTCGGCCAGCCAGTCAAGCATCATGGCGACCGACAGAATCATGGCCGTCGGATTGGCTATGCCCCTGCCGGCGATGTCCGGCGCACTGCCATGCGCGGGCTGGAACAGGCCATAGTCATCTCCGATGTCGCCCGACGGCGCCATGCCCATGCCGCCGACCATGGCCGCGACCAAGTCCGACAGGATGTCGCCGAACATGTTCTCCGTGACCAATACGTCGTACTGCCAGGGCTTGAGCACCAGGTTCAGCGCCATGGCGTCAACGTAGGCGCTGGACGATTCGATGCCCGGGAAGCCGGCGGCCCTTTCTTCGAAGATCTGGCGCCAGAAGGCCATCGAGTGGAATACGTTTGCCTTGTCGACATTGGTGACATGGCCCGGACGCCCCTGGGATTTTCGGCGCTCGGCCAGCCTGAAGGCAAAGTCGCAGATCCGGGTGGTCCCCTTGCGGGAAATCCTCATGGGATCCACCACCGCATCGTCGCCGTCCTGCTGGCTGCGTCCGCGCGAATAGAACAGGCCTTCGGTGTTTTCACGCACCAGGACCAGGTCGATAGAGGCGGCCCTTGGGTCGGACAGGGGTATGGGCAGGCCCGCGAAAGTGCGGATCGGACGGACGCCGGCATAGAGATCCAGCGCAAACCGGATATCCAGCTGGGGAATGATCTCGGTGCCGTCGGCGCCGCGCACATGCGGCAAGCCCATGGCGCCGAAAAGTATCGCATCGGCGGCGCGGCAGGCAGCCAGCGTTTTTTCCGGCAAGGCGTCGCCCGACTCCTGATAATGCTGGGCCCCGGCCGCATGGGCCCGGGCATCGAATTTACGGTCGATCTTCGAGCCCAGCGCCTGAAGCACGGCCAGGCCCGCATCCATGACCTCGCGGCCGATTCCATCGCCGGGCAATACAGCTATTGAATATTCTTTCGTCATGATCACATCTGTTGAAGGTTGAAGCGTTCGAAAATTGAGAGCAACTCGGCCGAGGCCCGCTGCCGATGCGCCTTGTTGATGGCGACAGCGCCCTGGGCATCCCCGGCAAGCAGGCGCTCCACCAGGGCCAGGTGCTCTTGCGTCGAATTGACAGGCTTGGCGCGCAGCTTGAGCGTGAACATACGCGCCCGATGAGCGCGATCCCAATAATTAAGGACGGTGTCGTGCAGTTGCCGGTTACCGCAAAGCACCAGCAATTGCTTGTGAAAGCGCTCGTCCGCTGCAGCCCATGCCTCCAGCCCGGCCCCTCCGTCTTCCAGGGCAAGAGCCATATCCCGGGTCGCATCCGCAAGAGGCCGCAATTCCTGTTCACCCGGCCGGCGCAGCGCCACCATTTCGACCGCGGCGCACTCCAGGGCCGTCAGGACTTCGTATATTTCACGCATGTCCTCCGCTGAAACCGGCAGGACACGCATGCCGCGCCGCGGAATCACCTTGACCAGCCCTTCGTTCTGCAAACATATGAGCGCCTCATGGATGGGCGTGCGGCTCATGCCCAACGCAAGGGCAAGCTC
Organism: Pollutimonas sp. M17; assembly: GCF_025836975.1. Taxonomy (NCBI): domain Bacteria; kingdom Pseudomonadati; phylum Pseudomonadota; class Betaproteobacteria; order Burkholderiales; family Alcaligenaceae; genus Pollutimonas; species Pollutimonas sp. M17. Next base: position 2,730,952 of record NZ_CP107548.1, read on the forward strand.
CTGTTCCAATGCCTGATAGCCCGGCGGCCATACGTTGTCCAGAATGCGCCGGCGAAGTTCGCGCAGCGCGACATCGGCCATGGATTCGGAAAGACGGGCGAGAGCATTCATGGATTTCTGCGCCATGCTTTATGCATGCATCAATGTATAAATTAATGCATACATTAATCCGAAGTATGGCCCGCAGGTATCGGGACAAACCCTGTGTCCGCTGCACGCTTATGAAAAAAGCCGGCGGCCCGTGGGCAGCCGGCTTTAAGACCGAACGAAATGACGCAAGCCGTTACGCGGCGGCGGGCAGAATGAAGTTGCCATCGTTGAGTTCGCCGGTATAACCGACCAGCTGGATCAGGCCATCACCGGATTCCAGGCCCATGTTCCCGTTTTGCACGAAGACAAAAGTGTCGCCCTCATGCTGGAAAGCAGCCCAATTGTCAACGTCGACATTGGCGGCGGCAGCCTCTACTTTGGCCAGCAACGTGGCTGAATCGTCCACGGCAATATCCACACGCATGCCTTGCAATACATCGCCGGTAAGCGCGCGCGGATCGGCGCCATCGCTGTGCTGACCAAAGACAAGCTCATCGCCGCTGCCGAACTCGACCACGCGCATTGCGCCGGCCAGCAGTCCTTCTTCGGTGCCGACATCCTTCAGGTTTGAAACCTGTTCGGTGAACTGAATCCAGTTATCGCCCTTCCCCGCCTCGATGGTCATGCCCAGGTTGCCATCCAGGTACAGAGTATTATCACCGGCACCCAGATCCAGCGTACGGTTGGCGCTGCTGCCCGATACCTCACCCTCGTCCGACAGCACCACGTCGATGCCGAGCGAATCGTCGCCGCCGCCCAACAATACCTTCCAGCCGGGCAATGACGCATCCTCCTTCTCGGTGATCACCACATTGCCGTCCACCGTGGGCGTCAGTGATCCAACGTCATAAGAGGCCGAGCCTTCCCCTTCGATCTCGATGGGCCCCAGCGTCATCGTGCCGCCCCCATCGATGATCACCTCCTGCAGCAACTGGCCTATCGGCGAATCCGTACCCAGATCGATCACGCCTTCCGTGGTAACCAGTTGAACCGCCAGGTTCTGCATCACCTGCGCAGCCACGGAAAGGTCGACCGTGCTGTTGGTAAAGGCCTCGGTCAATGAGGTTCCGGGCGCCAGCGCCTCGGAGTCGGATATGTCCATGGTGAACTTCAATACTTCACCATCCAGGCGGGCGCCCGTCACGTCAATGCCGCGCTCATCCAGGAACTGGATCAATGGGGCAGCGGCTTCGCGGATGTCGTCCAGCGTGAGGTTGCCCGTATCGCCAAGGCCGTCTCGCAGACGCAGCAAATCCGAAGGAGTCAGGCTGAAGGTCTGATCGCCACTGGGGCTGGTCAGCAATATTTCGCCCGTCAAGGCCAGCGTCATGGTGTCGCCGGTACGGAAGGCCTGGGCTTTACTGTCGGCGCTCCATTGCATGGGTATGCGGCCGAGTTCCGTCACCAATGTGATCGTGCCCGAGGCATCGTCCAGCTCAGCGCGAAATACGTTCGGGTTGCCTTCGGCCCCGCCATGAGGCGGGGGGCAGCCGTGGTTGTGCTCATGCCCATGCCCGTGTCCGTGCCCGTGATCATGGTCGCCGAATTTATCCTTGAGTCGTGAAAGTATGTCGAAAGAACTGTGTAGCCAATGCTTTACGCCCGATGTGAAATCAGGAGCAACATCCCGATTGAAGAATGTGGTCAAGAACGAAGCCATATGAACCTCCCGAGGGGCTGGTGATATGTACAACCGCATGAAGTAAGCAGCCAAGCGGCGGCGCTGCGCTGCAGTCCGATGCTAACAACACGGTTTCCATTCCCTATGACATTCCATGTCGACATACGAATATTCTGGTGTAAATGTAAATCACCGATCGCCATTGAAATGCCCGGTTTGCCGCCTGAAGGCATTCCGGCCATAGGAAGATAGGACAAACGGACCTCGCATCGGCCAGCGGCCCCAGGAAAAACACCGTTTCAAATAGGACAAAGGGATTACGGCCGTATGTCCAGGTTCACCGGCTTGCTCAAATACAGTTCATTGATCGAGTCGAAATCACCGGCCTCGAGTTCGCCCGCGACGCGCTCCAATTGCAGGCGAGCCAACAGATACTCGAGCCGCGCCTGCTCCAGTTTCGACCGGGCCTCGAACAGCACGTCCTGTTCGTCGAGCACATCAAGATTGCTGCCCACGCCGTAAGAAAACGCCTTTTGGGCCGCGTCGACACTCAGCTCGCTCGACGCCACGGCTGATTGAAGCGCACGGATGCGCTCGACGCCGTCGGCCACATTCGTATACTGGCGCATGGCATCGGCCGCCGCCTTCTCGCGGGCCGCGTCGAGTTCGTGCCGGCGCTGCCGATAGACCGCGCGCGCACGGGCCACGTTCGCCGTGGTGTAGCCACCGGTAAAAATCGGAATCGCAACGTGGATGCCCACCATGAAGGTATTGCTGCGCTGGCTCAACACAGAAAGATTTTCGCTATCCGCGTTGCTATAGCTGGCAACCAGACTCACCGTCGGCCAATACTCGCTCTTTGCCTGATCCAGCTCCGCCTGCGCAACGTTCACTGTCTCGCGAGCCGCCCTTGCGGATGGGTTGTTCACGCTGGCTCGCCGGAGCCATTCGTCCAGGCTGGCCGGCTGCGGTAGCTGCAGCGGAAATTCGTCCCCCGGTCCGGCAACGGAATCAGGAACGAAACCAAGCATGGATTGCAATTCCCGAACGGCCACGACCAGATCATCGTGCGCGGCGATTTCGTCGGCCTTGGCAAGGGCCAATCTCGCGGCGGTCTCACGCACGGCAGTCGCGGTGCCCGCATTATGCGCGTACCGGGACTTGAGGCCTTCATGGCGATCCGTCAATGCGGCGATCCGCGCGCGCTGCAAAGCACGCCTATCCTGGGCAAGCAAGACATTGAAGTACGCCGTCGCCAGCCGCGAGCCCGTTTCCTGTTGGTGAACCATAAAGGTGGCTGCGCCCTCGTCAGCCACCGCGACGCCACGCCGGTACCCCGCGTAGCGTCCATAATCCAACAGCGCCTGCTGCAATTGTATATAAGCGTTTGACGAGTCATAACTTACGTCGGAAGTAATATCCCGGCCGGAAAAGCCGGGCTGTGTAATAGCACCCGTGACACGGCCGCGTATATAGCCAGCCTGTATTTGCGGCAGCAGGCCGGCCCTGCCCTGCCGGCGAGCCGTTTGGGCCGCAAGCCTCTCGCTTACGGCCGCCCTGTAGCGATAGTCATGGTCCAGCGCCATTCGCCAGGCTCGCGACAAATCGACTGCATCCGGCCCAGCGCCGCCCGCTTCGTGCGTTGCGTCCGCCCCCGTGCGGGATGCCTTGGACGCCCCGGGCAATAATGACGAACCCCGCAAGGTAAACATATCGGGCACGCCTTGCGCATGCGAAAGCACAGCGGTTGCCGCCGTCAGCAGCAAACCGCGTAGCATCGCCATGCATGGCATTCGCACGCGTGTCCAGATAGGAAATACAGGCATCCTGTACCTTGATGTTGACGCAGACCCTGGGCGCGGGTATGGGTGAATCAAGCAGGAAGTTATTACAGTCGCGCAGAAAAGCAGGTGCGCAAACGTTACGTTCGTTATATGGTTTTACCGGCTTGCAAGCCGGCACGCCGGCCTTTGCGCCTGCCCGGCCTTCTAACGATGGAGCTGAACGGCGGGCCGCATAACCGCCGGCGCGCGGGAGAAACGTAGGAAACGGACGCAAAAGCAACATCGCGCCACACGTTGTCATAAACAGCCAAAATCCAACGGATATAGTGACACGCTTCGGCCGTTCCAGCGTGTCTTTTCCGCAGGATACTCATGACATCCTCCCGCCGTACCGAACTGGGTCTAGCGCTATATCGGTTCCGCAAGATTTTCTACAGCCTGGCCGCGTTCAGCTGCGTCATCAACATACTTGGCCTTGCACCGGCGCTTTATATGCTGCAAGTGTATGACCGGGTGCTGACCAGCACGAACGAAACCACGCTGCTCATGCTGACGATACTGGTCGTGGGCCTGTTCCTGTTGTCCGCATTGCTGGAACTCGCCCGTTCGCAGGTGCTGATACGCGTCGGCAACCGTTTCGACATGATTCTGAATCAGCGCATCTTCACCGCCTCGTTCGAGCGCAATCTGCGCCGCAGCGGGGGCAATCCCGCACAAGCGGTACAGGACCTGACCAATTTGCGCCAGTTCCTGGCCGGCAATGCCCTGATCGCATTTTTCGACGCCCCCTGGACACCCGTCTATATTGCCGTCACCTTCATGGTGCACCCGCTGCTCGGGCTCATTACCCTGGGCGGTTCGATCACATTGATCGTGCTGGCCTGCATCACCAACGCCATAACCCAAAAGCCGCTGGCCGAGGCCAACCAGGCATCGATTTCCGCCGCCGCCTTCGCCAACAACCACCTGCGCAACGCCGAGGTCATCGAGGCCATGGGCATGCTGCCTGGCTTGCGGGCACGCTGGTTCGGGCAGCACAGCCGCGTACTGGCCCTTCAGACCCAGGCCTCCGACCGCAATGCACGGATCAGCACCATCAGCCGCTTCGTGCGCATTACATTGCAATCGATCGTCCTGGGCGTAGGTGCCTTGCTGGTGATCGACGGCTCCATTACCGCGGGCATGATGATTGTGTGTTCGATCCTGATGGGCAAGGCGCTGGGACCCGTCGAACAGGCCATCGGCGCATGGCGGCAGATGCTCAATACCCGCCAGGCCTACGCCCGCCTGGACGAGATACTGAAGGAGGCGCCGCAGCGCGGCGATACGCTGAGCCTGCCCGCCCCGCAAGGCCATATCCGGCTTGAAAACGTCTTCGCGGGCGCGCCTGGCGGGCAAAGTGCGATCATCAAAGGATTGTCATTCGATATTCCCGCCGGCGACGCCGTCGGCGTCATCGGACCATCGGCCGCAGGCAAATCCACCCTGGCCCGCGTCCTGGTCGGCATCTGGCCCTCGCGGGCCGGAACCGTACGGCTGGATGGCGCGGATGTTTATCTATGGAACAAGGACGAACTGGGCCCGCATGTCGGCTACTTGCCGCAGGACATCGAGTTGTTCGAAGGTTCGATCGCCGAGAATATCGCCCGCTTCGGTGCCATGAACGATGAACAGGTCATCGAAGCCGCGCAGCGGGCCGGCGTGCACGACATGATCCTGCATCTGCCGCAAGGCTACGATACCCGCTTGGGCACGGATGGAGCCTCGCTGTCCGGCGGACAGAAACAACGGATCGCCCTGGCGCGGGCAATGTACGGCAACCCTGCCCTGCTGGTGCTGGACGAGCCCAATTCCAATCTGGACGAAAGCGGCGAAGCGGCTTTGGTGCAGGCCATCGCCGACATGAAGCGCCGAGGAAGCACCGTCGTGCTGATCACCCATCGCATGAATGTGCTTAACGCCATGGATAAACTATTGGTGATGCGCGACGGCGCTCTGGCCATGTATGGCCCGCGCGGCGACGTACTGGATGCCCTGCATCCGAAACAGATCAAGACCGCCACGCAAGCCGAACAAGGCCGCTCTCCCGGTGCCGATCCGGATGGTCAGTACCAGATCACGGCACCGCTGCATGCCATCCGAGCCAACCGGACCTGACATGACGGCCTATATCGAAAATCCCATTCCCGGCCAGGACAGCCTTCCAGGCGTCGACACCGACTTCACCAGCCCTTTGCGCTGGGGGCTTGCAGTGCTGCTCATCGGCTTCGGAGGCTTTGCCGGCTGGGCCGCTTTCGCACCGCTGGATGCGGGTATTACAGCCAACGCCGTCGTGCAAGTGGCCGGCAGCCGCAAGGCCGTGCAGCACCTGGAAGGCGGCACCGTTGAACAACTCATGGTGCGGGAAGGCGACTACGTCCGGGCCGGGCAGACCCTTGTCCGCCTGAACGCCACGCGCGCCCAGGCCGAACAGGGTGTTGTCAGTTCTCAGTACATTACCGCCGCCGCCATTGAAGCCCGGTTGATCGCCGAGCGGGACGGACTGAATCGCATCGAGCCCCTACCCGCCGTGCAGCAACGCTTCGGCAATGACCCGCGTTTCATCCGCGCCACGCGGGCGCAGCAGCGCCTGTTCGATACCCGCTCGCAAGCATTGCAAGGCGAGATCGGCATCCTGAACGAAAATCTGCAGGGCGCCGAACAACAACTGGCAAGCTTGAATCAAGTGCAGTCCAACCGGAAATCCCAGATCGGCTACTTGCAGCGGGAATTGCAGGGCGTGCGCAAACTGGCCGGCGAAGGCTATCTGCCGCGCAACCGCATGTATGAGCTGGAGCGCAACGCCGCCCAGTTGCGGGCCGCGCTCTCGAACGACGCCGTTGAATCCGGCCGGACGCGAAACCAGATCGCCGAGCTGAAACTGCGTATTCTGCAACGTGAACAGGAATACCAGAAGGAAGTCCAGTCGCAGCTGTCGGACGTTCATAAAGAAGCCTCCGCGCTCCACGACCGGTTAAGCGCGCTCGACTACACGGTAAGGCAAACCGACATCCAGGCCCCGGTGGACGGTTATGTGCAGAATCTGAGCATACATACCGTGGGCGGTGTTGTATCGCCGGGCGCCGTCCTGATGGAAATCGTGCCCGAAGACCGGAGCTACCTGATCCAGGCCCAGGTGCCGGTGCATGCGGTCGACCGCATGCGGCCCGGTCTTGACGTGGAAATCAGTTTTCCGGCCTTCAATCATGCCCAGACGCCGAACGTTCCGGGCAAAGTGCTGACCGTTTCCGCCGACCGCCTCAAAGACGACGACAGCAAAGCCCCCTACTACCTGGCTCAGGTCGAAGTTACGCCGGAGGGCGTCGACATGCTCAGCACAAATACCATTCGCCCCGGCATGCCCGCATCGGTGCTCATCCGGACGGGGGAGCGGACCATGCTGAGCTACTTGCTGAAGCCATTCCTCGACCGGCTGGACAAGTCATTCAAGGAGCAGTGATGCGAATAGCCGCAACGACGCGCATGCTGTTACTGCTCGCCATGCTGGCCTGCCTTCTGCCCCAAAGAAGTCAAGCGGCCGAGTCTTCCGTACGGCCGGCCAGGCAGCCATCGAACGAAACAACTCAGCAGCCTGTGCTGGACCTCACACTCGTCCAGGCCTGGCAAGCCGCCTTGAAACACGATCCCGGGTACCAAGCCGCCATCAGCGAACGCGAGGCCGGCCAGGCCAACCGCGGCATCGGCCGCGCAGGTCTGTTGCCGCAGGTCAGCGCATCGCTGGGCCGCAGCAAGCTGCGCGGCACTCTGGAAATCCCGAGCCCTCTCGGTGGAGTGCGCGACGAAGACCTGAACTACACAATCAAGACCAGCGAGATCCGCGCCACCCAGACCGTATTCGACTGGAGCCGCTATGCCGAATACCGGCAAGGCCATGCGCGCGCCGATCATAGCCTGGCCGTCTTCGATACCAAAGCGACAGACACCGCGACGCGGCTGTTCAACCGTTACTTCCAGGCCTTGCTGGCTCACGAGAACATCGTGCTGGCCCAGAACAAGCTGGATGCCAACGAGAAACTGCAAATGGTCGCCCGGCACCGCTTCGACAACGGCGAAGGCACCATTACGGATATTCGCCAAGCCGCTTCGCGACGCGATCTATCGCGCGCCGACCTGATTGCGGCCAGGGACGCCATGGTGATCGCACAACGCGAACTGCAGGAGATGGTGGGGCCCTCCCCCTTGCGCCTGGCCGCCCTGAAGCCTGATTTTCAGGCGCAGCCGCTCTCGCCTCCTTCCCTTGCGCAATGGCAGTCGGCCGCCCTGGCGGGCAGCGGCGAAATCCGCAGCAGCGAGCAAAACCTGCGCATCGCGGCCGACGAAGTCGATCGCAGTTTCGGTGGCCACTTGCCCACGTTGGAGCTCGTTGCCGCCCGCCGCTTGGCCAGCAACGAAACCATTGCCACCCGCTACCAGGACAGCAGCACCACGGAGATCGGCGTCCAGGTGTCCCTGCCCATTTATTCCGGCGGCCTGACCAGCGCCCTTGTCGATCAGGCAGGGCATAACCGGGATCGCGCCCTGCACGAACTGGCGGCGACACGCGAGCGCACCGCCGTGGAGGTGACCCGGCAATATCATGCCGTCGTCAGCGGGGCACAACGGATCAATGCGCTGATCGTGGCCGAACAATCGGGCGTGCAGGCACTGGAAGCCGTCGAGGCCGGCTTCGCGGCGGGAACGCACAGCATGGTCGACATCCTGGATACACAGGACCAACTGTATCGGTCGCGGCTGGACCTGGCGCAATCGCGGCTGGAGTATGTGCTGGCAAGATTGATGCTGTCGGCCGCCTCGGGAGGACTGGATGCGCAGTTGATTCAGCGGACGAGTGAGCAGTATTTCGGGAAAGGCCGGGTAGCCTTGCAGCCACCACCCCCGAAGTTCTGAGCCTTGCCGCGCCCCGCTGATCAGACCGTTGCGGCCATCATTTCCCGCAGTGCCTCCAAGGCCTCTTTGATGGCCTGCTGCTGGGCCGTCGATGCCGGAGGAATCGGCCTCAAGGTATGGCCGGTGGGCACCCCTTGCAGCGACAAGGTGAATTTGGCCAGGGCGACACGGTTGTCCGCATACATGGCGTTCCATAGCCGCAGCAGCCTTTCGTGCAAGGCCAGGGCATAGCCGTGGTCGCCGCGGCGCACCGCATCCCACAAGCTAACGCAGGCCCCCGGCGCGGTCGACGTCAGCATGGAGATCACGCCATGGGCGCCCAAGGCCATGCAGGGATACAGCAGGGAGTCCACGGCGGCATAGATGCGGTCTTGCGGGCCTGCGGCAATCAGCAGGTCGGCCAGCGCCTTCAGGTCGCCCGCGCTTTGCTTGACGCCGACCACGCCGGGAACCTCGCGCATGATGCGCAGGATGAGCGAAGGAGAAAGGTAATTCCAGGGAATCACGTTATAGATGAGGATGGGAATGTCGGTGGCATCCGAGATTTCCTGGAAATGCCGGATCATGCTGGCTTCGTCGGTCTTGTATATGTAGTGTGCAGGCGTCACCTGCAGCGCGCTGACATCAAGGCCTTCAAGGGCGCGTATTCTTCGTATCGTGCCGCGCGTGCTGTTGGCGATCACCCCGGCCACCACGGGCATCTTCCCCTGGGCTTCCTGGGCGCTTACCTCGACGATATGGCGCAGCTCGTCGGTTTCCAGGGCAAAGCCCTCGCCCGAGCTGCCGCCCGCCACCAGGCCGTGCACGCCTTGCGAAATCATGAACTTCACGACCGCGCGCAGGCTGTTCTCGTCGATTTCACCCGACGCATCAAAGGGAGTGATGAGCGGCGGGACGATGCCCTGAATTTGCTCCGGGGAAAACAGTTTTGTCATGATGGCCTCTTCAAAGTCTTTTTCGCTGAATGGTTGGGGTTATTGCGGCTCGACACCCGCCAAGCGCAGCAACTTGGCGAAGTGCTTGATTTCCTGCTCGATATACCGCCCGAAGCCCTGGCTGTCGGAAGGCGCGGGCTGCAGGCCCAATTGCTTCAGGCGCTCGACCACATCCGGAGAACCGACGGCCTGCACGGCGGCGGCATTCAGCCTGGCAATACGGTCGGCCGGCGTGCCCGCGGGCGCCACAATGCCATTCCAGGTCAGCACTTCGTAGCCGGGGTACGATTCGGCCAGTGCGGGAACATCGGGCAGCAAGTCGGAGCGGGTCGCCGAGGTCACGGCGAACGCCTTGAGCTTCTTCGACTGGACCAGAGGGACGGCTTCAAGAATGGGGCTGAAGGAAATCTGGATCTGCCCGCCCAACAGGTCGGTGTTGACCTGGCTTCCGCCGCGGTACGGCACGTTTATCATTTTGACGTCGGCCATCGATTCAAACAGAGCCGCTGCCAAATGAGGCGAAGAGCCATTGCCCGAGGTGCCATAGTTCACCTTGTTCGGGTGCTTCTTCAGATAATCGACGAAAGACTTCAGGTCGTCGGCGGGAACGGAGGGGTTCGCCACCAGAACACTGGGACTGGTCGTGGTACGGGCGACCGGAGCGAAATCCTTCAGCGAGTCATACGCCAGCGATTTATAGAGACTCATGTTGGCCGCCAAGGGGCCGCTGCTAAGAAACCCCAGCGTGTAGCCATCGGGCTTGGCCTGCGCGACGAATGCGGCGCCTATGGCGCCGGCCGCGCCGGTCTTGTTTTCCACGACTATGGCCTGCCCCAGGATGTCGCCCATTTTCTTGGCGATGAGCCGGCCGGAAATATCGTTGTTTCCACCCGCTGCGAACGGTATGACCAACGTTATGGGCTTTTCAGGATAGGCGGCCACCGTGGCGCCGGCGGCGCAAGCCGCCAGCACGCCCGCCAGGCAGGCGCGGAAAATGAATCGTTGTTTCATGTTTGTCTCCCGATGATCGGTTTTCTGTCGTTGAGGAATCATCCCGAATGACGCAAGGGAGCGCCATCGTTCATCTGCAAACCCATGGCACGAGTCACGACGCGCTGACGCGATGCATTGATGTGTTCACAGATGAGCGCCACGGCGCGTGGTTCGTCGCGCGCCTGAAGCGCGGCGATGAATGCGAGGTGCTCCCGCATCGCAGGCACCACCCGCATTGGCCGGGCCAGATCGCTGTCGATGCGGATAAGCTTGATATGCAGGCTATTGACACGGTACATGTCCGATATGATTTCGTTATTCAGGACATCGACCATGCGATGGTGAAAGTTCCAGTCCAGTGCCAGGGCCTCCTTGTCCAGCCTGGGATCGGGTTTGTCGTCGATGGCGCGGCCAAGCATCGCCCTGTGAGCCTCCGCTATCCGCTCGAGCTCGCTGTCGGAGGTGCTTCGAATGAAGGCGCAGGCAGCTTCCTTTTCGATCATCAGCCGGACATCAAAGGCATTGCGGATCAATTTAAGGTCGACCGGCATGATCTGCAGCCCCCGCTTGGGCACCGTGACGATGAGTCGTGCCGCCTCCAGCCTGGGGATCATTTCCCGTATGGCACCCAATGGCATGCCCAGCAGCAAGGTCAGTTCTTGCTGAGAAACGAACTGGCCCGGGCGCAGCCTGGCTGCAAGCACCTGCTCGCAAAACAGCTCGTACGCCTGATTCCTCAGGCTCGTAGCGCCGCCGGCGGGTTTTTCTAAAGAATGCGTGGCCATAAGACATCTCCTTGGCCGCATTCTAACTTTTATCTAACATGTTAGCAAGATGGCAGCAGTGAACCATGCACTTCTTATGCTGACGCTAGCGCCGCCGCTTCCACCATTTCAGCAAGCCATACGAAAGATGGGCCTTTTCCTGCCCGACCGGCAAGTCGGGCCGGATGCTCATCCAGGACGATTTCGCATACGCCAGGCGCTGATCAGGATAGACGCTTCGATGCCCTATGATCAGATACGCGGCAATCGCCGCGCCAGCCACGTATGCCGTGCCCACTGTTCCGCCAAACAGCTCCACGCCCATCAGGATGGCCGCCAGCGGCGTATTCGATGCGGACGCCACCACCGCCACCAGGCCCACCGCCGCGCCCAGTTCCGGACTGATTCCGAATAGATGCGCAAACGCGTTCCCGGTGACCGCCCCAATGACAAACTGCGGCGTGACGATCCCGCCGTAAAACCCGGACCCCAGGGTAATGGCCACCAGCAGGCTCTTCCACAAGAAGCCCATGTAAGGCATGGATTCCCCCGCCAGCGCCTGGTTCATGAGCGGCAGGCTCAGACCCAGATACTTTGTCGGAATCACGAATATCAAGGCCGCCAGCACGCAGCCACCCAACACCGGCATAAGCGGCGGCCACACGCCGAAACGTGTCCGCACATGCAGGAACAGGCGCGTGGCCCCGTGTGTCAGATCGACGAACACCCGCGCCGCCATGCCGCAGATCATGCCGATCAGCACGGTCTTGATGAACAGCAGCTCGGAAAATTCCGGCAACACCGGAATATGGAAGTATTCGTAGGGTATCCCCAAGATCTTGCTTACCTGGAAGGCCGTTACCCCGGCTACGATGGCGGGCAGCAGGAAGTCGTGCCGGATACGCCCTATGGCCAGCACCTCGACCCCATAAATGGCCCCGCCGATGGGTGTGCCGAATACGCCGGCGAAGCCGGCGCTTACGCCACAAGCCACCAGGCGCTTGCGCAGCTCGGCATTCAGCTTGAGGGAATGCCCGATGGCCGACGCCAGCGTCGCACCGATGTGCGAGCACGGCCCCTCCTTGCCCGCCGAGCCGCCGCAGGCCAACGTAACAATCGCCGCGACAGGCTTGATCAGCACAGTCTTGAACGGCATTTTGCCGCCCTGCTCGTAGACTGCCGCCAGCATGGAGTCCTTCAGCCCACCGGCGTTGGCCCGGTAGCCGTAGTACAGCATCAGGCCGTTGATCAAGCCGCCCAGGGGCAGCAACAGCAGTTGAAGCCAGAAAGGCACTGAGATCGATTCATCCGTCAGGAAGAACAAGACATGCAAAAAAAGGCTGGTGCCCATGCCCACGACCACGCCCGTAATCGTGGCCAGAACCAGCCATTGCACGACCGTTGCCAGCATGACCAATGGTTCTACATAATCGATGCGTCGCATGGATAATTATTCGGTGAAGGACGAAAAAACCCGCAAGCCTTTCGGCAAGCGGATTCTGTCTGGATGGTGGGCGGACTGGCGAACTGCACCGCTACATCGTAACATCCTGAAGTCCCAGGATCCGCGCTTGCGCGACCGTCGTGTAGTATGTTGCTGGAACAGTACGCTTCCACTTATTCACTGAACATGCTTCTGCCGACATTTGTTACCCGACACCGCCCTATCGCAAGGACTTTGAATTCTGCCTCGGCGGCAATCCGCCCTTACGGTCTGTCCCTGGCCATGCTGGGCATGGCGATATTGCTGGCTTCCTGCGGAACCACCAAACCCGTCGGACAAGGTCAGTATCGCGTCGCGAGGGGGGATACCCTCACAAAGATTGCTCGCGAACATGGGCAAAGCGTCGATACCCTCATCCGTTTGAATAAGCTGAAAGACGGCAACAGTATCCGGGTCGGGCAGGTTCTTAATGTAAGGGGTGGCACAGCGACGGCTCCCGCTCCCCGGGCATCGACAAACAGTCCATCCATTGCCGCCCCACGATCCATCGATCTCGTCTGGCCCGCGGAAGGAAGACCCAACCGGGGCAGCTCGGCTCCCCACACCCAGGGCGTTTATATTGCCGGCGTGGCTGGATCGCCCGTCAAGGCTGCGGCAGCCGGTAAAGTGATGTACGCCGGCAATGGCTTGCGAGGTTATGGCAATATGCTCATCGTGAAGCACGACGCCGACTTTTTAAGCGTCTATGCTCATAACCAAACCTTATTGGCAAAAGAAGGCGCGCAGGTCAGGCAAGGACAAACAATTGCCACGATGGGCAACACGGGCAGCAATGTCGTGAACCTGTATTTCGAGCTCCGCTACGGCGGCAAGGCGGTCGATGCATTGCGGTATCTGCCCAAGAGATCTTTGCAGTGACCCGCCAAGCACCCAAGATAAGTCTATGAATGCGCAGGCCGGGCAGTCAGTTGCACACCCAGCGCGGCGCATACACGGGCAATGGTATCGAAGCGCGGGTGCGATCCAGGGCGCAATGCCTTATAGAGCGCCTCACGTGTCAGACCGCTGGCTCGCGCGACTTCCGTCATACCACGCGCGCGGGCAATGACACCCAGCGCATGGGAAAGCTCGGCGGGATCGTTTTCTTCCAGAACCACCGTCAGATAGTTGGCAATGTCCTCATCCGTCTTGAGGACTTCGGCCATGTCGAACTCCGGCAGCTCGGAAATCTTGCTTGTCTTGGTCATGTAGGTTACTCCTGCAGTGTCTTCGCCAGCGCGATGGCCTGCTTGATATCGGCATTCTGTGTGGACTTGTCGCCGCCGCCCAGCATGACAATCAACACATCGCCCCGCTGGACGTAATACATTCGCCAGCCAGGACCAAAGTGTTCACGCATTTCGCTGACGCCCTCGCCTATCGGCGCCACATCACCCAGGTTGCCGCGCTGAACCTTATCCAAGCGCTTTGCCAGGCGAATTCGAGCCATGCCATCCTTCAGGCCGCCAATCCATCGCTCGAACTCCGGCGTTTGCTTGACTGTGAACATAAGGCAACTGTAATCACTTATTCACACTGCGTCAACATTCCTGGGCTGGGGGGCGCGTCTGGCTGGGTGATAGTGTGGGATAGACTTTGGATTGCCTTATACGATGTGACACAAGCAAGCGAATGAAAAAACCCGCAAACCTATGTGGAATGCGGGTTTCGTGTACTACCTGATATGACGGCCGACTTACATATTGTCGATCATCACCTGGCCAAAGCCCGAGCACGACACTTGGGTCGCGCCTTCCAGCAGGCGTGCGAAGTCGTAGGTGACCTTTTTCGACAGGATGGATTTTTCCATGCTGGAGATGATCAGGTCGGCGGCTTCGGTCCAACCCATATGGCGCAGCATCATTTCGGCGGACAGGATTTCGGAACCGGGGTTCACGTAGTCCTTGCCGGCGTACTTGGGCGCGGTGCCGTGGGTGGCTTCGAACATGGCAACGGAGTCGGACAGGTTGGCGCCCGGGGCGATGCCGATGCCGCCCACTTGTGCGGCCAGCGCGTCGGACACATAGTCGCCGTTCAGGTTTAGGGTGGCGATGACGTCGTACTCGGCCGGGCGCAGCAGGATCTGCTGCAGGAAGGCGTCGGCAATGACGTCCTTGACGGTGATTTCACGACCCGTCTTGGGGTTCTTGAATTTGCACCATGGGCCGCCGTCGATCATTTGGGCGCCGAATTCCTTTTGCGCCAGCTCATAGCCCCAGTCGCGGAAACCGCCCTCGGTGAACTTCATGATGTTGCCCTTGTGCACCAGGGTGACCGAGGGCTTGTCGTTGTCGATGGCGTACTGGATGGCCTTGCGGACCAGGCGCTGCGTGCCTTCGCGCGAAACCGGCTTGACGCCGATGCCCGAGGTTTCGGGGAAGCGGATCTTGGTGACGCCCAGTTCGTTCTGCAGGAAGGAAATGAGCTTCTTGGCATTGGCGCTTTCAGCTTCGAACTCGATGCCGGCGTAGATGTCTTCCGAGTTTTCGCGGAAAATGACCATATTGGTTTTTTCCGGCTCGCGCACGGGCGAAGGAACACCCTTGAAGTATTGGATGGGGCGCAGGCAGACGTACAGGTCCAGTTGCTGGCGCAGCGCGACGTTCAGCGAACGGATGCCGCCGCCCACGGGCGTGGTCAGAGGGCCCTTGATGGAAACGACGTAGTCCTTGACGGCTTCCAGGGTTTCTTCGGGCAGCCAGACGTCGGAGCCATATACTTTCGTGGACTTCTCGCCGGCGTAGACTTCCATCCAGTGGATTTTGCGCTTGCCGCCATAAGCCTTGGCCACCGCAGCGTCAACGACCTTGAGCATGACCGGCGTGATATCGGCGCCGGTGCCATCGCCTTCGATGAAGGGGATTACGGGCTCATCGGGGACGTTGAGCGAAAAATCGGCGTTAACCGTGATTTTCTGGCCCGCTGCCGGGACTTTGATGTGCTGATAGGACATGGATGCTCCAGTTGTGCTCCGGAAGGAGTAGAAATCGGTTGAACGAAAAGCAAAAAGCTCAGTCTTATATAAGAGTAGTTTATCCTAAATTTAACAAATCTGATATCGCCCCACCCCGCCTCGACCAAAAGCGCGATGCGGGGGAAGCTAAAATGATGCGCTTGCAGCCATCGCTATACAACAGGAAGCTTTATGTTCAATCCCTCCCGGGAACAGGTACGCCAGTTTTTCACCGAATCATGGAGCAAACACCGTTCGGGCGGGATCCTGACGCCCCTGGAAACCATGGCGGTCGACCTGATCGAACAGCACCCGGAATACCACGCCGACCTGGAAAGCCCGGATAGCGCAAACCGGGATTTTTCCGTCGAACAGGGGAAGACCAATCCCTTCCTGCACCTGTCCATGCACCTGGCGATCAACGAGCAGTTGTCCATAGACCAGCCACCCGGCATCAAAGCGGCTTTCCAGAGCCTGCTGGCCACCCGCGACGCCCACGACGCCGCGCACGTCATCATGGAGGCGCTGGGCGAAGTCGTCTGGGAAGCCCAACGCCTGGGGACACCCCTGGACACCGATAAATACCTGGAGCTGATCCGGCGCCACGCAAGCCGGAACTGACCCGGCCCGCATTATGCTTTAAAGAAAAAGGCCAAGTCCTGCGGATACAGGACTTGGCCTCTTGGCTTTTTACAGCCCCGCCTTTCTTGCGGAGCAGAACCTTACTTGCGCACCGCCAAAGGCGAGGGCAGGCTGGACAACCAGGCGGAGATGTTCTGGATATCGGCCGGCGACAGCTGGGCCACCATGGCGCCCATGATGGCGTTCTTGCGCGTATTGGCAGTGGCCGGAGCACCGGAGGCGCCGCGCTTGTAGGCGCGAAGCGCATGCTCCAGGTAATCCTGGTGCTGGCCGGCCAATACCGGGTAGGCCGGCATGGTGGACGATTTGCCGTCGGCGCCATGGCAGGACGCACACGTGAATTTTTCAAATGCGGCTTTGCCGGCATCCAGGTCGGCGGCGAGCGCGCCCGAAGCCAGGGCGAACAAGGCGGAGCCAGCCAAGGCGAGTGTCAGTTTTTTCATTCAGGCCCCCGATTATTTAAGACTGGAATAGTAAGCCGCGAGATCGGCCATGTCCTGCTCGGACAGGCTTTGCGCAATGGCTTCCATGGTCGGGAACGTACGTGCGCCGCTGGCGTATTCTTTCAGCGCGGCAACAATGTACTCGGCATTCTGGCCGGCAATCATGGGCACGTGGTAGACCTCGGGGTAGCTGGACTTGTATCCCGGGATGCCGTGGCAGCCAATACACATAGAGGTTTTAGACAGAGCGGCCTTGGCGTCGCCCACAGGCGCGGCATCGGCCGCAAGTGCTTGGCCCGCGATGGCACAGGAGGCCACAACGGCTAGCGCATTCAAGGTGCGCGTCAGGGATGTTCGCAACTTCATAATAGCTCTTGTTTTGGCGTTGAATAAAATTTGATCTATGTCAATAGACCGGCTAAAAATGGTGATTGTACGATAATTGGGACACGCCATACACGAATGAATGCTCAATCTTGCAATAGCGGACGAGCAGCCTTCCCCAACCACGGAACGATACGATGACTTCTGCCGCACCCGCATTTTCCTCCGAACGATTCACGGGAACCGAGCGCTATGTCGCCACCGACGACCTGAAACTCGCCGTAAACGCGGCGCTTGCGCTGCAGCGGCCGCTGCTTATAAAGGGCGAACCGGGCACCGGCAAGACCATGCTGGCCGAGGAGGTCGCCGCGGCGCTGAAGCGGCCCCTGCTGCAATGGCACATCAAGTCCACCACCAAGGCCCATCAGGGACTTTACGAGTACGACGCCGTATCGCGCCTGCGCGATTCCCAGCTGGGCGATGAAAAGGTCCGCGACATCGGCAACTACATCGTCAAAGGAGTGCTGTGGCGCGCCTTCGAGTCGGAGGAGCCGGTGGTCGTGCTGATCGATGAAATCGACAAGGCCGACATCGAATTCCCCAACGATCTGCTGCGCGAACTGGACCGCATGGAATTCCACGTATATGAGACACGCCAGACCATACAGGCCAGGCACCGGCCGCTGATCATCATTACGTCGAACAACGAAAAGGATTTGCCGGACGCTTTCCTGCGCCGCTGTTTCTTCCACTACATCAACTTTCCCGATCCTTCGACCATGAAGGAGATCGTGGCGGTGCACTATCCGGACATCCGGGAGGACGTGCTTCGGGCAGCCCTGGACACCTTCTTCGCCCTGCGCGATGCCCCGGGACTGAAGAAGAAGCCATCGACCTCCGAGTTCCTGGACTGGCTGCGCCTGCTGGTGAACGAAGCCGTATCGGCCAAGGACATCAGCGGCGCGCAAGGCGACCTGCCGTTGATGGCGGGGGCCTTGCTGAAGAACGAACAGGACCTGACCCTGCTTCAGCGCCTGGCCGCCGTGGCGCGCGCCGGCCAGCGCCGCTGATCCGCTCCGGCGCACCCGACCCCATAACGAACCCAGCAAGGCCGTGAGCATGACACAAGGATTCCTTCAGCCGCCCTCTCCCACCACACTTAGCGGGCATGGGGTCAGCCTGATGCCATTGCATCGCGATCACGCCGACGCTCTGGAAGAAGCCGCCGCGGACGGCCGGCTTTGGGAGCTGCGAGTCACGTCGGTGCCCGAACCGGGCGGCGCCGCCGCTTATATCCAGGCAGCCCTCCAAGGCCAGGCGGCGGGGCATATGCTGCCCTTTGCCATCATCGACGCCAACAGCGGCCGCGTCATAGGCACCAGCCGCTATCACGATATCGTGCCCGCCCTGGCACGGCTGGAAATCGGCTACACCTGGTATGGCAAAAGCTGGCAGCGCAGCCACG
Source organism: Pollutimonas sp. M17 (assembly GCF_025836975.1). Lineage (NCBI taxonomy): Bacteria > Pseudomonadati > Pseudomonadota > Betaproteobacteria > Burkholderiales > Alcaligenaceae > Pollutimonas > Pollutimonas sp. M17. The sequence goes on from NZ_CP107548.1 coordinate 2,749,396, forward strand.
TCAATACCGCCTGCAAGCTATTGCTGCTGCGCCATGCATTCGAGGTGCTGGGCGCGGCGCTGGTGGGATGGCGCACCGACAATTTCAATATTGCGTCCCAGCGTGCCATAGAACGCCTGGGCGCCCGCAAGGACGGCGTCCTGCGGCACCATGCCCTGCGCCGCGACGGCACGGTGCGCGACACGGTCATGTACAGCCTCGCCAAAGGCGAATGGCCCGAGGTCGAGAGGCACCTGGAATACAAGTTGCGAGCCTATCATGCTGATTGATTTTTTTTACCATTTGCGCGCACGCAGGCTGCCGGTGTCGGTGCAGGAATACCTGACCTTGCTCAGCGCCCTGAAAAGCGATCTGATGGCGCCGACCATCGACGAGTTCTACCATCTGGCCCGCATGACGCTGGTCAAGGATGAAACCCTGTTCGACCGCTACGATCAGGCATTCGGCGAGTTCTACCGCAATCTGCAGGCCGCCTTCCCGGAAGACAAGGAGATTCCTCTGGACTGGCTGATCAAGGAGTTTCAGAAGAACCTCACTCCGGAGGAAAAGGCGGCGATCGAAAAACACGGCTGGGACAAGCTGATGGAGCTCTTCAAGGAACGTCTGGAAGAGCAGAAAGAGCGCCATGCCGGCGGCAGCAAATGGATAGGCACGGGCGGTTCCTCGGCCTTTGGGCATGGCGGCTATCACCCGGAGGGCATACGCGTGGGCGGGCCGTCCGCCGGCAACCGGACCGCCGTCAAGGTCTGGGAAAAGCGCGAATTCAAGGACTATGACGACCAGCAGGAGCTGGGCACCCGCAATTTCAAGATGGCATTGCGCCGCCTGCGGCATTTTGCGCGCGAGGGCGCCGAGCTGGAACTGGATCTGGACCATACCATCCGCAGCACCGCCCGCAACGCCGGCTTCCTGGACTTGCAGATGGTGCCCGAGCGGCACAACACGGTCAAAGTGCTGATGTTGCTGGATGTGGGCGGCAGCATGGACGACCACATTGCACGGGTCGAAGAATTGTTTTCAGCCGCGCGCAGCGAATTCCGGCATCTGGAGGTGTATTACTTCCATAACTGTCCCTACGAATCCCTGTGGCAGAACAACCGACGCCGCTATTCCGAGCGCTTCGACACCTGGGACATACTGCGCAAGTACAACGACGACTGGCGCCTGATCATCGTGGGGGATGCCACCATGAGCCCCTACGAGATCCTGCAGCCGGGCGGATCCGTGGAGCATTACAACAAGGAAACGGGAGCGGCCTGGCTGCAGCGCCTGCTGGACAACTGGCCCAAGGCCGTCTGGCTGAATCCCGAACCCGCCGCCTACTGGCAATACCGCCAGTCCATCGCCATCATCCAGAACATCATGCACGACCGCATGTATGGAGTGACCGTCAGCGGCATCGAACAGGCCATGCGCCACCTGTCCAAATAAAGCCCGGGCACGGTAAATGCGCGCAAGCCGCCTGTGTTAAAAGAAGCACTGGCACTCACCGATATTCTCGTACGGACGCGCGCATGCAAACCCTACTGCCCAAGACCCTGATTCGTTTCGGCATTTTTCTTCTTCTTGCCTTCATGGCGGCTGCGGCGGGCGCCAAAGAATTGCCTGCGGGGGTATCGCAAGGCCCTTCGGTCGAAGGCGTGACCGAATACACCCTGCCGAACGGCCTGCGCGTCTTGCTGGCTCCCGACGCATCCAAGCCCACCACCACCGTCAACATGACTTACCTGGTGGGCTCGCGCCACGAGAACTACGGCCAGACCGGCATGGCCCATCTGCTGGAACACATGCTGTTTCGCGGCACGCCCACCTTGCGCAATGCGCTGGCGGAGTTCTCCAAGCGCGGCTTGGCCGCCAATGGCTCGACCAGCAGCGACCGCACCAATTACTACGCAAGCTTTGCCGCAAATCCGGAAACCTTGTCCTGGTATCTGGAATGGCAGGCCGATGCCATGGTGAATTCGCTGATCGCCAAGGAAGACCTGGATTCAGAAATGACGGTCGTGCGCAACGAAATGGAGCGCGGCGAAAACAACCCCTTCCAGATGCTGATGCAGCAGATGCAGGCGGCCGCCTTCCGCTGGCACAACTATGGCCACAGCACCATAGGCGCCCGCTCGGACGTGGAAAATGTGGACATCGGCCAACTGCGCGCTTTCTACAAGGAATACTATCAGCCCGACAATGCCGTGCTGATCGTCTCCGGCCGTTTCGATCCCGATGCCAGCCTTGAAACCATCGCCAAGGCCTTCGGGAAAATCCCCCGGCCCGAACGCAGCTTGCCGCCCGAGTACACCGTGGAGCCCGTTCAGGACGGCGAGCGCCTGGTCACTTTGCGCCGCCAGGGCGGCAGCCCGCTGATCGCCGCGCTGTATCATGCGCCGTCCGCCGGCAGCCGCGATTTCACCGCCCTGGACATAGGCGTTTCAATCCTGTCGGACACGCCTTCGGGAAGGCTCTATAAAGCACTGGTCGGCCAAGGCCTGAGCGCGAGCGTCTTCGGCTTTGCCGCCGGTCTGCGGCAGCCGGGCTACGCCTTTTTCGGGGCCCAGCTGGAATCCGGCATGGATCAGGCCAAGGCCCTGGCCACCCTGAACGACACATTGGCTTCAGTCGCGTCGGAGCCTTTTACCGAACAGGACTTGCAACGCATACGCAATAAATGGCTGACCGACTGGTCCAAGACATATGCCAATCCGCCCAGCCTGGCCTCGGCCCTGTCGGAAACGGCCGCCGACGGCGATTGGCGCCTGTTCTTTTTGCAGCGCGATTGGGTGGAAAGCATGGAGCTTGCCGACGTGCAGCGCGTAACGGCCGCCTATCTGGTGCCCAGCAATCGCACCAACGGCCGGTACATACCGACAGAGAAGCCACTAAGGGCTCCCACGGCGCCGGACGTCGACCTGGCCGCCTTGTTCAAGGATTACAAAGGCAAGGACACCGCCCAGTCCGTGGCCGCGTTCGACACCAGTCCGGCAAACATCGATGCCGCCACCCAGCGCACGCCGCTCGACCTGCCCAATGGCAAGGTCAAGCTCGCCCTGCTGTCCAAGCCCACGCGCGGCGACCGGGTGGAGGCGAATCTGCTGATCCAGTTCGGCGATGCAGACAGCCTGAAAGGCCAGCGGGACATATCCAGCGCGGTGGCGTCGCTGCTGGATCACGGCACGAACAGGATGTCCCGCCAGGAGATCGAGGATCGTTTCGATGCGCTGGAAGCCAGCGTCGATTTCGGCGGCGGGGCCGGAATCGTCATGGTTGACATGTCGACCACGGAAAAACATTTGCCTGAGCTGGTGAAGCTGGTCCTGCATATCGTCCGCGATGCCGATTTCCCCGAACAGGAACTGACCGAATACAAGCGCCAGGCCAGCACCGCCATCAGCGACGCCAAAGCGGAGCCCAGCGCCCTGGCCTCCCGCGCTCTGGCCCGCCACGACAATCCATGGCCCGCCGACGATGTGCGCTATACGCCCACCTTCGACGAAGCGCAGCAAAGTATCGCCTCGCTAACGCGCCAGCAACTGGTCGACTTCCATAGCCGTTTCTATGGCGCCGGAACCATCGAGTTTGCCGCCGTCGGCGCCTTCGACGCGGACGCCGTGAGAGCCGCCCTGGCCGAAGGCCTGGAGGGCTGGCGCAAGGCGCCCGCCTATACCCGGGTTGCCGACCCTTACCGGGAGGTTCCGCCGAAGACCTTCGCCATCGACACACCCGACAAGGCGAATGCCTTCTATCTGGCCAAGCTGCCCCTGAAGCTGCAGGACACCGACACGGACTACACCGCGCTGTACCTGGCCAACTACCTGCTCGGCAGCTCGGAGACCTCGCGCCTCTGGTCCCGCGTCAGGGTGCAGGACGGCCTGTCCTACGATGTGCGCAGCTATCTGGATGCGTCCTCCTACGAACCTTCGGGGGATTGGACCATCTATGCCATACATGCCCCGGAGAACAGCCAGCGGCTGCAACGTGCAGTGAACGAAGAACTGAAGCGGGTGCTGAACGATGGGTTCACGGACGAGGAAGTGCGTGAAGGTGCAGCCGCCCTGTTGAACTTCCGCAAGCTGGCCCGCAGCCGGGACGGCACATTGGCCTCGGCCTGGATCAACTACATGCAGCTCGATCGCAGCTTCGACTGGTCCGAGAAAATCGACAAGGAACTGGCGGCGCTGACGGCCGAGGACGTGAATGCGGCACTGCGAAAAAGGCTGGATCCATCGCTGTTCAGTACAGCGATTGCCGCGGATGAAAGCAAGCAGGAGAAATAGCTATTCGAGCTTGGAGTAACCAAGCTCCCGAAACTCGTCCCAAGGAGGATGGAGGCTACCTGGGCAGGCCATAATAGGTCCCTGGTACAGGCGACTTCTGAACCCAGCTTTACGGGCAGAACTATTTCTTGAGCTATCCGGCTCCCTTTAAAGGGAGCCGAACGCCGCAGGACGGTTAAGGCTACACGGCGAGAACGAGGCGCTGACCAATAACTACGGGTTCTTCGCTCTCCAGGACCAAGGTATTCTTGCTCACCTTGAATGTCGCCACCAAGCGGGCCAGTTCCTTGGCTTGGTCTTGCATGCTGCTCGAGGCGACAGAAGCTTCTTCGACAAGAGCCGCATTCTGTTGTGTCACCTGGTCCATCTGCCCCACAGCTTGATTCACTTGCTCGATACCGACGCTTTGTTCACTGCTGGCAGTAGTAATTTCACCCATAATGGCCACCACTTTCTTGATGCTGTCTACCGTCTCTTTCATCGCATCGCCAGCCTTTATTACAAGCTTATTGCCCTCCTCAGTGGCATGAACGGACGTTTCGATCAAGCCTTTGATCTCCTTGGCGGCGGTCGCACTACGCTGTGCCAAACTGCGAACTTCACTTGCCACGACAGCAAACCCGCGCCCTTGTTCACCGGCACGAGCAGCCTCAACAGCGGCATTGAGCGCCAGGATATTCGTCTGGAAGGCTATTGCGTCAATTACACTGATAATTTCCACCACATGCTTGGCGGAGCCATCGATGGACGCCATGGTGTCGACCACTTGCGCCACGACATCACCGCTTTCAATGGCCACTTTTACCGCAGTCTCAGCAAGCTGATTCGCCTGTTCGGCGCTACTGGCATTCTGTTTGACAGTGGTCGTCAGCTCTTCCATCGTCGCGGCTGTTTCGGCCAAGGAGCTTGCCTGCTCTTCAGTGCGCGAAGACAAATCGATATTGCCGGCAGCAATCTGTGCTGATGCAGTTGCTATCGCATCCGACCCTTCCTGAACCTGGCCGATCACTCCCACCAAATTAGTATTCATCTGACGCAGCGCATTGAGCAACTGGCTCAGCTCATCTTGCCCATTCGCCTCGATTTGCTGCGTTAAATCACGCTTGGCAACAGCTCTGGCATACTCCACCGCGCGCTTCAAAGGCTGAGTGATGGAACGGGTGATGCCATAGGCGAAAAGCAGGCCGATCAACAAGGCAAAAGATCCGACTCCCGTGACGGCCCAGATGGCTGCCTGATTGTTCTCTTTAAGCAAATCGCCTCGTTGGTTGATCGAGTCTTGCTGGAATGCAATCAGTGAAGCAATGCTTCGCTCGTACTCGATCCGCATCTTGGACAGCTCGCCGGCCAGCCGTTGGGCTCGGTCATAATCACCAAAGTTCTGTGCCTGAACCACCTCGTCGCGCACTTTCCCGTACTCGCTGGCCTCCTGCTTCACAATCTCGAACAAGCGGTCGACCTCTGGATCAATGATCGCGGCTTCGAGTTTCCTTTGAAGTTCGTCATAGGTCTTGGCCGCTGCGGCCATGTCTTGCTCAAATTCCTTACGCGTTTCGGCCTCCGTCACCTTGGAGATTACGGACACTCGTAAAGCATTTTCGCGGACGATGGTGCCCCATTCCGTCAGCAGTCGCTCTATGGGGAGGCGGCGCTCAACAATCTCGTCGGTAGCACGAGCGCCTCCCTGCATCCGCCAGAACGACAGCGTTGCCAAGATCGCTATAAATATCAACATCAATGCGAAACCTGCTGCCAGCCTCGCTCCAATACTAAATCGGTTCACCTTCTAATCCTTATTTGTAAATTTCTATATTTAGAATCGGTAACCGCAACCCTCCCGAGCCGCAGATGCCACGTGTCGGCGAATATCGATTGCCTTGCACTATGCAAGGTATGGTCAAGCCGCCCAAGCCGTAACAATAAGAAATACAAACCACTCGTCATTACAGTTGTAACGGTTAGGGAATGTACTATATGACATAAGCATGTCACAACTAATATAATTAAAGGTTTTGCAATAAAATCGTTATCGTTGTTCTTATACGTCAGCAATGCTCGCTCAAAAGGCATGCCTTCGCTCATGTACACCTTGCGCTCTATCGTTAAATATCGTTTAACTACAAAGGCTTGGTTCTACGCGCGGTACTCCAGCCTGTGGCCCAGGCGGATGTTATTCAGAGATTGAAGACGGACCAGCCTTGAAGGCGCCAAGAGCGGGATGCAACACTAGCTGGTCCCGTTCGAGACGTCTAACCTCCCGGTCTTATTCGAAAGGCTATTCGGGGATGGCCGAAGGGGTGAATGCGGCACTGCGAAAAAGGCTGGATCCATCGCTGTTCAGTACAGCGATTGCCGCGGATGAAAGCAAGCACGAGAAATAGTCCGCGAAGCCTGCCGATGGATTCTTAGGCAGCATGCATTTGGATGATGGCTTCCGGGTTGACCGGTCGATAGATTCCTGAGCCTGGGGGCCGCTGCTGCCAGTCTCCAACGTAGCGGCGAAGCGCCCTCCCGGCGAACTCATGACGCAAAGGGTGGCCGTGGCAAGTGCGGCGCAGGCGCCTCGCGTATGCCGGCCCGGCAGCTGAAAGCGGAGGTGCAAGTACGCGGCTGTTTGAGCCCGGGCTTATGGACGGCCGGGGGCCGTCCATTCGGGCGAGTTCCGCGTACGCTCCGCTTTCAGCTGCCGGGCCGGGAAGTTCTGGCGGAGCCAGAACCATGCGCGCGAAGCCGGAGCAGCGCTTGCCACGGCCGCCCTCTCAAGAAATCCCGCCTGGGCCTGGCCCAACGCGGGCCAACGCCACACAGCACCCCAACCAGGGATGCCAGGCCACTACAGTCGATTACTCAGCCACCGCCTACGAGAAAAAGTTCTTGACCCTATCCGTCCATGACTCGCTCTTCGGCGAATGCTTTTCACCGCCCTGCTGCAGCGAGGCTTCGAACTGGCGCAAGATCTTCTTCTGCTCATCGGACAGCCGCACCGGCGTTTCCACCGAAATATGGCAGTACAGATCACCCGGATAGCTGGCCCGCAGGCCCCGTATCCCCTTGCCCCGCAAACGGAACGTCTTGCCCGTTTGGGTTCCTTCGGGAATCGTGATCTCGCCCCGACCCGCCAAGGTCGGAACTTCAAGCTCGCCCCCCAGCGCCGCCGTTGTAAACGGAATGGTCAATTCGCAGTGCAGGTCTTCGCCGTCGCGCTGGAATATGCCGTGCGGCTTCAGATGAATCTCGACGTACAAGTCTCCCGGAGGCCCGCCGTTGACGCCGGGCTCGCCGTTGCCGCTGGAGCGTATGCGCATCCCGTCGTCGATACCCGCGGGGATCTTCACCTGCAAGGTCTTGTTCTTGCGCGTGCGCCCGACACCGTCGCAGGCCGTGCAGGGATCAGTGATCTCCTTACCCGTGCCATGGCAGGTGGGGCAGGTTTGCTGCACGCTGAAGAAGCCCTGCTGCATGCGCACCGTGCCCGCGCCGTCGCAAGTGTGGCAGGTCTTGGGATGGGTTCCCGGCTTGGCGCCGGAGCCGTGGCACACATCGCAGGTTTCCCAGCTTGGAACCCGGATCTCGGTGTCGAAACCATTGGCCGCCTGTTCCAGGCTGATGTCCAGCGTGTATTTCAGGTCGGCGCCGCGATACACCTGCGGACCGCCGCCGCGGCGGCCACCGCCAAAGATCTCGCCAAAGATATCGCCGAATGCATCGGCAAAACCCGCGCCGCCCATTCCGCCGCCGCCCATCCCCGAGTTGGGATCGACGCCTGCGTGGCCGAATCGGTCGTACGCCCCGCGCTTCTGCTCGTCGGACAGCATTTCGTAGGCCTCTTTGGCCTCTTTGAATTTTTCTTCCGCTTCCTTGCTATCGGGATTGCGATCCGGGTGGTACTTCATTGCCAGCTTGCGATAAGCCTTTTTCAGCTCATCGTCAGAAGCGTTCTTCGCTACCCCCAGAATTTCATAATAGTCGCGTTTTGCCATTTGAGTCGCTTGCGTCTTGGACGTCTGTTCTTTGTGCTTGAATAAGAAGGCCCGATTTCCGGCAAAACACCAGAAACCGGGCTCAAACCGCTACAGCCAGCGCTTATTGATCGCGCTTGACTTCTTTGAAGTCGGCATCGACCACATCGTCGTCGACAGGCTTGGCCGCATCGGCCGCCTCGCTTTGCTGCGCCGCCGCCTGCGCTTGCATATCGGCGTACATCTTTTCGCCCAGCTTCTGCGAAGCGGTGGACAGGGCTTCGACCTTGGCCTCGATGGCGGCCTTGTCGCCGTCCTTCAAGGTCTCTTCGAGTTCCTTCAGGGCCGCCTCGATGGCTTCCTTGTCGGCGGCATCCAGCTTGTCGCCATACTCGCCCAGCGACTTGCGCGTGGAATGCAGCAGCGCGTCGGCCTGATTGCGCGTGAGCGCAAGTTCGGCAATGCGATGGTCTTCCTCGGCATTGGCTTCGGCATCCTTCACCATGCGTTCGATCTCGTCGTCGCTCAGGCCGGAATTGGCCTTGATGGTGATCTTGTTTTCCTTGCCGGTGCCCTTGTCCTTGGCCGACACGTGCAAGATACCGTTGGCGTCGATGTCGAAGGTGACCTCGATCTGGGGCGTTCCGCGTGCCGCGGGCGGGATGCCTTCAAGATTGAACTCGCCCAGCGCCTTGTTGCCCGCGGCGATCTCGCGCTCGCCCTGGAAGACCTTGATGGTGACGGCCGGCTGGTTGTCGTCGGCGGTCGAGAACACCTGCGAGAACCGGGTGGGTATCGTGGTGTTCTTCTGGATCATCTTGGTCATCACGCCGCCCAGGGTTTCAATGCCCAGCGACAGGGGGGTGACGTCCAGCAGCAGCACGTCTTTGCGGTCTCCGGCCAGCACCGAACCCTGGATGGCCGCGCCGGCGGCAACGGCTTCATCCGGATTGACGTCCTTGCGGGGCTCCTTGCCAAAGAATTCCTTGACCTTTTCCTGCACCTTGGGCATGCGCGTCATGCCGCCGACCAGGATCACGTCGTCGATCTCGGACACTTTCACGCCCGCATCCTTGATGGCGATGCGGCAAGGCTCGATGGTGCGTTCGATCAGTTCCTCGACCAGGGCTTCCAGCTTGGCGCGGGTGACCTTCAGGTTCAGGTGCTTGGGACCAGAGGCGTCCGCCGTGATGTACGGCAGGTTGATTTCGGTTTGCTGCGCCGAGGACAGTTCGATCTTGGCCTTCTCCGCCGATTCCTTCAGGCGCTGCAAAGCCAGCACGTCCTTGGACAGGTCGACGCCGCTTTCCTTCTTGAATTCGCCGATGATGTAATCAATGATGCGCTGGTCGAAGTCTTCGCCGCCCAGGAAGGTGTCGCCGTTGGTGGACAGCACCTCGAATTGCTTCTCGCCATCGACATCGGCGATTTCAATGATGGACACGTCGAAGGTGCCGCCGCCCAGGTCATAAACGGCGATCTTGCGGTCGCCCTTTTCGGTCTTGTCCATGCCGAAAGCCAGCGCGGCCGCCGTCGGCTCGTTGATGATGCGCTTGACGTCCAGCCCGGCGATGCGGCCGGCGTCTTTCGTGGCCTGGCGCTGGCTGTCGTTGAAGTAAGCGGGAACGGTGATGACCGCCTCGGTGATTTCCTCGCCCAGGTAGTCTTCGGCCGTCTTCTTCATTTTGCGCAGCACGTCGGCCGACACCTGGGGAGGCGCCAGTTTCTTGCCTTGCGCCTCGACCCATGCGTCGCCGTTGTCGGCCTTGACGATGCCGTAAGGCATGAGATGGATGTCTTTTTGCACCGCTTTTTCGTCGAACTTGCGGCCGATGAGGCGCTTGACGGCATAAAGCGTATTCTTTGGATTGGTGACGGCCTGGCGCTTGGCGGGGGCGCCCACCAGGATTTCGCCGTCCTGCATGTACGCCACAATGGAAGGCGTGGTGCGCGTGCCTTCGGCGTTTTCGATGATCTTGACGCTGCTGCCGTCCAGAACAGCCACACAGCTGTTGGTCGTGCCCAGGTCAATGCCGATAATCTTGCCCATATCTATTACCCTGCTGAAAAATTTCTGAATTTGTAAAAACTGCCTGATGAATCGTAAGTGGGGATCCGCAGTGCAATTTCAAGCCTGACGGCGGGATTTTTTATGATTTTCCCGCTTCAAGCGCCGTTTTAAGGTGAAAAAGGCGGATTCAACCTCGAAAACACTGCAATTTACGAATGCGGCCCGGACGACACCATGACCAGCGCGGGGCGCAGCACCCGGTCGGCAATGGTGTAACCCTTCTGGAGCAGTTGCACCACCGCTCCTTCGGGAAGCTCGGAGTGCACCGAGGAAATCGCCTGATGCACGTGCGGATCGAACTTGTCGCCTTCGACAGGCGCCACTTCTTTAAGCAGATTGCGTTCGAATGCCGTGTTCAACTGGCGCAAGGTGGCCTCGACGCCTTCCTTCCAGGCCTGGGCGGTCTGGTCGGTAAGGGCCAGGGCGGCCTCCAGGCTGTCCCGGACGGGGATCAGGCTTTCGGCAAACGACTCGGTGCCGAACTTGCGCGCCTTGGCCACATCTTCCTGAGCGCGGCGGCGTATGTTCTCGACCTCGGCCTTGGCCCGCAGCAGTTCTTCGTGGTACTGCGCCACCTTGGCTTGCGACTCGGACAGCAAGGTCGCCCAGTCTTCTTCGGCGGCCAGCTGCTCCTGAGCCTGGGTCTGGTCAATATCGCTATTGTCGGATGCGCCCTGGGCGTCGTTCACTTCCAGGTGTTCGGACGTATCGACCGAAGCATCCTGTTGCTTGGGATCTACGGGTTCCTTGGGTGCCGGCATAAAAAATCTCCACATCTACGGTATGCAATTCCATGAAAATGGGGGCGTCAGCCCCCATTTCAAGACCTGGGAACATGGCGTTTCCCGGCCATAACTCATTCGGCGCCATCCATGGGCTCGAACTTGCATAAAGCCGGCATGCCCACCGAATAAAACGCCCCAGAGTTTACACCCGCTCCGCCGGAACCCACCCGGCCAGATGCCCCCGCGCAATGCCCGCCAGGCTGGACGCCCAGTCCGGGTCGCCGTTCAGGCAGGGCAGGTAACGGAACTGCCGGCCGCCCTCGGACAGAAAAGCATCCCGGCACTGCATCTGGATTTCCTCCAGGGTTTCCAGGCAGTCGGCGAGGAAACCCGGACACATCACGTCCACTTGGCCGATGCCCTGCCTGGCCCATTCGCGCAAGGTCGGTTCGGTATAAGGTTCCAGCCACCTTTCGGTGCCAAAGCGGCTTTGAAAGGATACGTGCAACCGTTCGCCGTCGGCGCCCAGCCGCTGCTTCAGCAGGCCCGCGGTTTCCATGCAATCGCGGTAGTAGGGGTCGCCCTGCTCGACGCTGCGGCGCGGCAGGCCGTGGAAGCTGAGCAGGAGCCGATCGGGTTTGCCGTTGGCGGCCCAATAGTCGCGCAGTTGTCTCGCCAGCGCGTCGATATAGCCCGGATCGTCGTGATAGCGCTTGACGAAACGCAGTTCGGGCTGGTCGCGCATCCGGGCGGCGCAGGCGGCTACGCTGTCGACCGCCGTCGCCGTGGTGCTGGCCGCATATTGCGGGTACATGGGCAAAGTCAGGATACGCTGGCAGCCGTCGGCGCGCAGCCTGGCAAGCGCATCGGCGATGGACGGATTTCCGTAGCGCATGCCCAGCTCGACGTGCGCCGCGATGCCTTGATCGGCCAGGCTGTCCCGCAGCCCCTGCGCCTGCGCCCGGCTCCAGACCAGCAGCGGCGAACCCTGCTCCAGCCATATTTCCTTATAGCGCGGCGCCAGCGCGGCAGGCCGGCGCGTCAGGATAAAGGCGCGCAAGATGGGCTGCCATATCCATTGCGGAATTTCGATGACGCGCGGATCGGACAGGAACTCGCCCAGATAGCGGCGTATCGCCCCCGGCGTCGGCTCGTCGGGCGTGCCCAGATTGATCAGCAGCACGCCTACGGGGCCCGGATCGCGGGGCGGCGGATCCGGATTGAAGGCCTGCGGGTCGGCGGGTTCGGGCAAGTAACGCGAAGAGAACAAGGAAGACATGTGGATCGAGGCCCGGATCAGGAAAATTAAGCCGCGGCGACCGCGCCGCCATGCATGGCGGCGCGGTCGCGTCAGGACTGGTTGTGGCTGAGCGCGTTGGACAATAGCCGCGCCGTGATATCGACGATGGGAATGACACGTTCATAGGCCATGCGCGAGGGGCCGATCACGCCCAGCGTGCCGACCACCGTTCCATCGACGCCATACGGCGCCGTAATGACGGACACGTCGTCCAGAGGAACCAATTGGGAGTCGCCCCCGATATAGATCTGCACGCCCTGCGCGCGGCTGGACACGTCCAGCAGTTGCAGCAGGTCGGTTTTCTTTTCAAACAAGGAGAACATGCGCCGCAGCCTGTCCATGTCGGAGGCGATGTCGGAAATGTCCAGCAATTTGCTTTCGCCGGAAATGACCAGCGATTCATCGGTGTCCGCCGTGGCGGCGCCGGCCTCGACGGCCTCTTGCATGAGGCGGGAAATGTCCGCTTGCAGCGAGGACAGTTCGTCGGCGATGGCAAGGCGTACTTCTTCGAAGGACATGCCGGCAAAATGCTGATTGAAGAAGTTGCTGGCCTCGAGCAGTTCCTGTTCGAGATAGTCGCGCGACACGAACAGGATGCGGTTCTGGACGTCGCCATCGGGGGTGACGATGATGAGAAGCACTCTTTTTTCGGAGAGGCGGATGAATTCTATCTGCCGAAAGACCTGGGCGCGCTTGGGCGCAAGGACGACGCCGGCAAATTGAGACAGATTGGACAGCAGGGCCGCGGCGGCCGTCACGGCCCTGCCCGGCTCGGCCGCGGGGAGAATCTGGCGGATCTGGCTGGCCGGCAGCACTTCGAAGCGCTGCACCGCCAGCAGGCGGTCGACGAACAGGCGATAGCCCTTGGGCGTGGGCACCCGGCCGGCCGACGTATGGGGGCTGTGGATCAGCCCCAGGTCTTCGAGGTCGGCCATGACATTGCGTATGGTCGCGGGCGACAGGTCGAACATTTTTGAGAGGGTCCGCGACCCCACGGGCTGCCCGTCGGCTATGTATCGTTCTATGAGCGCTTTCAGGAGCGCGTTCGCTCGGTCATCCATGGTTCTATTTTATGCAAACTTTCAGGCCGGGGTTGTCCTGCCCAGCGCCACAACCCGCTCGCGGGAACCTATAATCAACGGGTCCTATTATTCCACCAAAC